>NZ_JBQKUK010000024.1:0-59767 GCF_054968585.1 Marinobacter sp. G5_S1_61_S3
GTGTTTCGTAAACCCATCCGCAACTGCTCGCCTGCACCAATGCCTGAATGTTAGAACCAGAAATGGGGCTAGACCGGGGCATTTCAACCCCGTCCAAACGATTTCAGTCTTCCAAAAGGAAGTGCGCCCGTGCGGTCGCGATGGGCTGGGAGCGGGACTTTTGCCAGGCGGTGATCATCACATTGGCTACGCGGTTGCCCTGGCGGGTGAGCTGACATTCAGCGAACGTCTCGCGGTTCAGGCCAGCACGAAGGTAATCGAGTGAAAAATCCACGATGCGGGGCATTCTCAGAGCTTCCTGGGACATCATCAGATAGATAACCGCTGACAACTCCATGAAGCCGCCGATCACCCCACCATGGATAGCTGGCAGTATCGGGTTACCCAGGTTTTCCTCTTTCATGGGCAGGCGAAAAATCAGGTCGTCGCCGAAACGGTCGCACTCGAGGCCGATGAAACGGGCGTAAGGGATACTCTCCAACATTCGAGAGAAATCCCCGGTGTCCTGGGTATAGCGGAGGATTTCCGGATTGGTCATTCTTCGCCTCCAGTGATCAAGTCGCGGAACGACTTCGGAGTCGCTTCCTTACCGATACGCATGAACGTACCAACACAGTTGGCGATGGTCTCCCCCGGCTCCTGATAGGCCTCACAGCGGGTAAAGATAATATTGCGGGTAACCTTATAGGTTTCAGCGCGGGCGTAGACCGGCTTGTGTGGTTCCGCCGGGCGCATGTAGTCCACCCTCAGGTCCAGGGTCGGGCACAACTCGAAGTCATCCAGGCTGCACATGATCACGGAACCGGAAGTGGTGTCCATCAGCGTTGTGATGGCACCACCATGGATAACGCCCGTATCCGGGTTGCCGATAATGCGGTCACTGTAAGGAAGGCATAGCGTCAATTGACCTACCTTTGCAGATGTTACTGTCAGGCCCAGTTCCCGTCCCTGGTTGAGGGTTTCTATAAACCGGCGGACCCGGTCCATCCTCATGGAGTCTTTCATAATGTTAGGCTCGTCAGGTCAGTTTTGGGTTTCTTTACCAACTTCTTTCTCGGTATCCGACTTTGGCAGCGGCTCCTCGAACACCTTGCCGGCTCGCAGCGCCTTCAGCGCGGTAGAGCGGAACTCCCGACGATACAAAACGATGACGATCAAGGTAGAGGCACCCATGAATACCAATGGGTGGATAAACCAGGAAACCACTGCCAAGGCGTAATAGTAAGAGCGCAACCCAAGGTTGAAGGCATCGCCAGCAAGATTGCAAACCCTTCCGGCGTTCTTTGCAAAGGCTTCCCTGGCAGCAGGACTTGCCTTGGTATCGGTTGTCAGCGGTGCACTGCCAATCAGCACGGAGACGAAATTGTACATCCGCATGGACCAGGTGAACTTGAAGAACGCATAGATGAAGATCACCATCAAAACGACCATCCGCATTTCCCAGATTTCCCGGCTGGGCAAGGTGCCAAACGGCATGGTACTGAACACTTCCATGACCTCTTGGGTGTATCCCAGCGCCGTGATGATACCGGCCAGGATCAACAAGCAACTGGACGCGAAAAAGGCACCGTTGCGCTCAAGGTTACCCACCACGGAGGCGTCGGATATGCGGTTATTCCGGCGGAGCATCACGCGCATCCAGTCTTCACGATAAAGGTCGAGTGTGTTGGAGAGGCAGGGTCGATCATTGGCCTTGCGCCTGGAATACTCGGAATAGCCCAGCCAGCAGATCAAAAACCAGACCAGGGCAATGAGTTCCAGATAGTTGCTCATGAAGTCGTTCCGGATGCGGTATAAAACGGGAATTGGAGTTTTTGATCATACCGCAAAGCCGACAAAGCCTCCATACAACAGGCCCTTACGGGTAGCATCACAGCCGCCCACAGAGATATGGTATAAACATCCCAATGCCCAGCAACGGCGACCGCGGGTATCCACGAGGGTCTGCCCAGGTATTCAAACAAGGAGTTTATCGTGAACGTTCACACAGGCTTTCGAGATCTTACCGTTTTTGTGGTGGTGGCCTTCCTTGCCGGGTGCTCAGTCAACCCGGTCACCGGCGAAAAGCAGCTGTCACTGATTCCCGAGAGCCAGGAGCTTTCCATCGGCAGCGAGCAGTACAAACCCACGCAGCAAACCCAGGGTGGCCAGTTCTACCTCGACCCGGAATTGAATCTGTACGTCAGTCAGGTAGGCCAGAAGCTGGCAAAGGTCAGTGACCGTCCCGACCTACCCTATGAGTTTGTGGTTCTCAACAGCAGTGTTCCCAATGCCTGGGCGCTTCCTGGGGGGAAGATTGCCATCAACAGGGGTCTGTTGATGGAGTTGGAGGATGAGGCCCAGTTGGCGTCGGTTCTTGGCCATGAAATAGTTCACGCGGCCGCACGCCACAGTGTCCAACGCATGCAGCAAGGCATGTTGATCAGCGCAGGCGTGGCGGGGTTGGGTTTTGCCCTGTCTGATAACGAATGGGCCGGCCTGATCATGGGCGGCGCGGCCATGGGTGCACAGCTCGCGCTCGCCCAATACAGCCAGGGGGATGAGCTGGAATCTGACCATTATGGCATTCGTTACATGAAAGCAGCCGGATACGACCCACAGGCAGCCGTGGAATTGCAGGAAGTGTTTGTACGGCTCTCTGAGGGCCGTGACACAAGCTTCATTGAAGGGATGTTCGCCACTCACCCGCCGTCACAGAAACGCGTTCGTGAAAACCAGGAACTGGTCAATAAAATTGGCGCGGGCGGCTATCGCGGCGAAGAAACCTACGAGAAGAAGCTGTCGTTCCTGCGCAGCCGCCAGCCTGCTTACGATGCCTATGACGAAGCCATGAAACTGGCCAGCAACGACAAGCTGGACGAAGCACTCGCCAAAGTGAATGAGGCCATCAAGGTAGAACCGGAAGAAGCCGCTTTCTACTCACTTCGTGGGCGCATCTACCGGGCCAAAGAAAACCTTGATAAAGCCGCCGCAGACTTCGACAAGGCCACGTCGTTGTATCCGGAGATGTTCACTTACCAGCTTCACAGCGGCCTGAATGCCCTGGAGCTGAACAATTATGACAAAGCCCGCGAACACCTGAGCCAGGCCAATCAGGTTGTGCCGACATCAATCGCCTACCTGCGGCTGGGTGATGTCGCTGTCAAGCAGGGTAAACGCCAGGAAGCCATCCAGTATTACAGCACCGCAGCAGAGGCCGGCGGTGAGGTGGCCGAGGAAGCAAAACGCAAGCTGGCCCAACTGACGCAGAACTGACGTCATCGTCCGCATTGACTTTTAGAGCAATAACTCTAAAAATCGATGTACTTAAACAACAATCGGACGATTGCCATGCTTGCGAAACGTATCCAGCCGATGGTGTTCCAGGCCCGGCGGCTTTATGTGGAGCTGATGTTCCAGGTGATGGGGCGCGCGCTCCAGGCTGTCAGTGAAATTGATTCCGCGGTGCAAAAGGAAGCCCGGGCCCTGCCCGATGGCTTCCTGTTTGAAATGATGGTGATGCCAGACGGGTCACGACTCATTGTTGAGCACACAGGGAATGGCCGCTTTCATTACCATGGGGACTCCGCACCTCGCCCGGTGGACCTGTCCATTCAGTTCAAGCACATCGCTCACGCCTTCCTGGTGCTCTCGTTCCAGGAGAAAACCTCGGTGGCGTTCGCCAATGACCGCATGCTGGTGGATGGCGATATCAGTTATGCCATTCGCATGACCCGCGTCCTCAATCGGCTTGAAACCTTCATCCTGCCCAAGCTGGTGGCGAAACGTGCGGTAAAGGAATACCCCTCAAACCTTCACCTGCCTGAGAAACTCCTCAGCGCAGCCCGTATCTACCTCAAGGTTGCAACCCATTTTGTCGAGACGGTAAGAGCATAATGACGAACCAATATTACGAGTTTTTCTGCCCGGTCAAAGTCATCGCCGGCAAAGCGGCTCTTGAGCATATTCCTTACGAGCTCACCGGCCTCGCCGCCAAGCGCCCGATGATCGTAACCGACAAGGGTGTCAGGGCCGCCGGCCTTCTGGACCCGGTAGTCGCGGCCTGCGAGGAAAGCGGGCTGGAAATTATCAGCATCTACGACGATGTACCGCCGGATTCGTCCACCGACGTGGTCAGGGACATTGCCGGCATCTATCGTAGCGAGAAATGCGACTCCATCATTGCGGTGGGTGGTGGCTCTGCCATCGATACCGCCAAGGCCGTGAACATTCTGGTGTCAGAAGGCGGAGATGACATCGCCGCCTACAGTGGCGCGGGGGTGATCAAACATCCCCTGAAACCGTTCCTGGTGGTTCCTACCACCGCCGGTACAGGCTCGGAGGTAACGTCGGTAGCCGTCATCACTGACACAACCAAATCGGTGAAACTCCCCTTCACTTCGTCATTCCTGCTGCCCAATGCGGCCGTGATCGACCCCAGGATGACACTGACACTGCCTCCCCACATCACGGCTGCCACCGCCATGGACGCCATGACCCATGCCACGGAAGCCTTTACCTGCATGGCCAAGAACCCGCTTAGTGATGCCTATGCCACAGCGGCGGTTAAAAAGATCAGCACCTCGCTGTTGCAGGTCATGGATAACCCGAAAGACAGCGATGGCCGACTGGAGCTGGCGCAGGCCTCGACCATGGCCGGGATCGCCTTCTCGAACTCCATGGTGGGACTGGTTCACGCCCTCGGGCACGCCACCGGCGCCATCTGCCACCTGCCCCATGGTTTGTGTATGAGCCTGTACCTGCCTTACGTACTGGAGTACAACCTCGAGTCGATCCGGGCACCGCTGGGCGAGTTACTGCTCTACCTCGAGGGGCCTGATGTCTATTCCGCCACACCGGCCAGCCGCCGCGCGGAAGCCAGCATATCAGCCCTGCGCAAGCTGCGAGACGAGCTCCACAAACGCTGCAAACTGCCCCGCACTCTCAAGGAAACAGGCAGCGTTGAGGAACACCAGCTTGATACCATCGCCGAAATGGCCATGGACGACGGCGCCATGATGTTCAATCCGAAAGAGGTTAGCCTCGAAGATGCTCGCGCGGTTCTGAAGCGCGCCTGGGCCTGATCGGGTAACGCCCGGCACCCGGCTCAGGCCGGGTGTTTCAGGCCCTTCAGGGAATACAGGCCGACACTCAACGCTACAAAAACATTCAAATCATGTCATTGAAATTGACAGGAGAAACAGTGACAATTCCGCAGTAGCTGGCAGGGATGTAGCCGGATTAGAATATCTCCTTGAAACAGAGCCTCGCATCTATGCGCAAAGACTCATCCAGTCGGCACATCCTGATCTCTATTGCGTCACTGGCACTCCTGTTTACGTCCCTCTGCGGCGCAACCGCATTCGCTAACGAGGAAGCTCCCTCACAGGACGCAGAGCGCGTATTCCGATTTAACGTCTCGCCGAATGGCTACCCCCCTTACCTGATCACAGAAGGCGACAAACAGTCCGGCATCATGTGGGACGTGGTTGTCCTGGTGGCTAAGCAGTTGGATTATCGCGTTGTCGCCGAAAAAATTCCCCGCAAACGGGTCGATCAGATGCTGATGGACGGCTACATAGACGGCACCACCCGGGCGAAGGAATGGACTGACAACCCCGAGGATTTTGTCTTCACAGATCCCGTGGTGAATATTGAAGAAGTCCTGTTTGTGCCGAAAGACTCAGCGTTTCAGTTTGAAGTGCCTGAGGATCTGCTTTCGAAAACCCTGGTAACCCACCTCGGTTACCATTACCCCGCATTGGAACCGTACTTTGAGTCAGGAGACATCAGGCGCTTTGACGTCTCCAAGGACCGGGACATGTTCCTGTACGTTCTCCATGGCGAAGATCTCGACGCCGCGATCGCAGATCGCCTGGTTGGCAAGTGGATCCTGAGGAACGAGGGGCTCCAGAGAGAGTTCACCACTACCTCGACCAAGCTCAGCGAATACGGTTTCCGACTGATGCTCCGGAAGGAGTGGGCACCTTTTGCCAACGCGTTTAACCGGGAACTCCAAGCCCTCCGGGAAAACGGCAGACTGGATGAAATTCTCTCCAACTACCGTTAACTCCGGAATCGCCTCTGTTATTCAAGTCGCCTGAGCAGGAGCATCGGCGATACGCTCAATACGGGCTTCAATTGCCAGCGACCGAACAGCGCCAACACCAAGGCACTGAACAGTGGGATGGGCAGTATGGTCTGCCAGTGCCAACGGAACTCGCCTTCAAACATGCGGAACTGCAACGCCCAGACGGCGCCTTCCGCAGCCGCAACGCCGAGAATACCGGCAAAGAATCCCAGCAACGCGAATTCCAGCATGGTACTCCTTACCAGCAGTGTCTGTCGGCCGCCCAGAGTCCGCAGCAGCGCACCTTCCCGTTGCCGATCCTGCATGGTGGCACTGACTACCGCAGCCATCACAACCAGAGCGGCGGCCAGGATCAACGCCAATATCGCTTCGATAGCCTGGGTAACCTGCCGTACGATTTCCTGAATACGCTCAATCACATGGTCGATTTCAAGTACGGAAACCGTGGGAAACCGGCGTGAAAAATCGTTGAGCTGGGATTTCAGGTCCGCCGGCAGATAGAACGCCGTAATCCACGTGGCGGGCATGTCTTCCAGCCCACCTCCCGGAGGAAACGCCATGTAGAAATTGGGTTTCATGCTGTCCCACTGGACCGTACGAACACTGGTCACGGTTTCCGAGATCTTCTCTGAGCCAATGGTGAAGCCAAGCTCATCCCCCACCTCAACACCGAGCTTTCCAGCCAGCTCCGCTTCAATGGAGACACCGTCGGTCTGCCCGTTCGTGAACCATTGGCCAGCAACAATGCCGTTGTCCTCCGGCAATTCTTCCATCCAGGTCAGGTTTAACTCGCGGTTAAGGGCACCGACCCGCTCGTCCTTGGTCACGGCTTCCTTCACCGGCTTCCCATTCAACTCGGTAAGCCGGCCACGGACCATGGGATACAGCTTCTCCAGTGGGTGCCCGCGTTCCGCCCAGAATGCATCCACCTCATCCACCGCCTCCGGGGCGATGTTGATCAGGAAGTGATTGGGCGTGTCTTCAGGCAATTGCGACTGCCAGTCGTCCAGCAGGGACGTTCTGACAAGGATCAGCGTGGCCGCCAGCATCAACGTCATGGCGAAGACCGCAATCTGGGACAGGCTGGCTCGGCGATGCCGGTACAGACCCACAAGTGCCAGCCGCCAGGCGTTCCCACCACCACTGATGCGGCGCAGCGTAGTGACCATCAACCACCCAAGCAGGCCCAGAGTACCGAGCAGCAAGGCAAGCCCACCAAGCAGGGACAACACCAGGGACACTTCCCTGGCATACATCCATACCAAGCCAAAGATTGCGACGACTGCAATCACCAGGTCGGGAATCGCTTCGCGGCCGGATTCGCCAGGCTGGCTTCGCAACACCCGCATCGCCGGTACATTCCGCAGCCTTCGGATGGGCGGATACGCAAAGGCAAACAGCGACACCAGCGCTGTCAACAACGCCGGCGCCAACGCATTGGGATCAATCTGGTAGTCTATCTGCCGCTCCAGCACATCCCCCAACACGCTGGACAGCAGCCAATACAGAGGTAAGGCCACCAACAGGCCGCCAACGGCACCAACAATACCCCACAGAGCCAATCGACGCAGGTACAGGCGGCCTATTCCCTGGCTGCGAACCCCCAGGGTTTTCAACAGCGCGACAGTATCCCGTTGCGATAACGCGTACTGACGGCTGGCGACCGCCACGGCGACCGCCGCCAACATCACCGCCAGGCTGCCACCCAGCAACAGAAAACGCTCAGCCCGTTCCAGGGAGCGGGAGAAGGTCTCGCCGTCTCGCACACCCTCCCACTCGTGGCTGGGCTCCAGACGTGGCTGCAGCCAACCGTAGTAATCGTCGAGCAGCGCTTCTTCACCGGCAAACAGGTACACGTATTCAACCCGACTGCCCTCCTGAATCACACCGGTGGCGCCAACGTCATCCACGTGCATCATTACCCGCGGCGCCAGAGCGGACATATTGAAGCCGCCGTCCGGCTCACGCACCAGCAGGCCAGAAATGATCAGCCCCTGATTGCCAACCTCCAGGGTGTCTCCCAATTCGAGCTCCAGGAGTCGCAGCAAACGCGGGTTGATCCAGACCTCGCCCGGCGCAGGTCCATGGGCAACCGTTTGCCTCGGCGCCTCCGCACCCTCCTGGTATTCCACTTCGCCCCGCAGCGGGTATGCGTTGTTCACCGCTTTGACCGACACCAGCTGGAAATTCCCGGCACCAAAGACCATCGTGGAGAATTCGACCATACGGGCCGTTTCCAGCCCTCTTTGCTCGGCTTCCTGCATCCAACCCTCAGGAATCGGGCGGCCGTTTTCCGCTTCCAGTTGGCGATCCGCGGCAAGAAAAGAGCTGGCTGACGACACCAGGGTACGCTGCAACTGGCTGGCGAACAGGGCAATGGTTGCTACCGTGGCAACCGCGATGATCAGTGCCGAGAGCACCACACGAACATCCCGTTCCCGCCAGTCACGTTTGACCGACATGAGTTTCTTTGAAGCCGCCATCAGTTCACCGCTTCTGGCTGAGGGGCCGTCGAGGGCTCGGTCAATACACCGGCCTCGATATTGAATTGTCGGCCACAGCGGGCGGCAAGCCGTTCGTCGTGGGTCACCATGACCAATGTTGTGCCCTGCTCCCGATTCAGGGTCATCAACAGGTCGGATACGTCAGCGCCAGTGCGGTTGTCGAGATTGCCCGTGGGTTCGTCGGCAAACAGGATGGCCGGCTCGGAGGCAAAGGCGCGAGCAATGGCCACCCGCTGCTGTTCGCCACCGGAAAGCTGCCTCGGGGTGTGAGAGAGCCGTTCGCCAAGCCCGACCCGTTCCAGTAACTCCTTTGCTTTGGCTTTCGGAGAATCGAAACCGCCCAGCTCCAGCGGCAGCATAACGTTCTCCAGCGCGGTCAGGGCCGGCAATAACTGGAATGACTGGAACACGAAGCCAACACGGCGGGACCGGAGTTTCGCGCGTTCATCCTCACTGAGCTTGCTGATCACCGAACCATCAAGTTCAACGGTGCCATCAGATGGGGTATCCAATCCGGCCAACAGCCCCAACAACGTGGTTTTCCCGGAGCCGGAGCGCCCGACAATGGCGACGGATTCACCCCGGTTGATTTCCAGGCTGACCCCCTGCAAGATCGTCAACGTATCTGTCTCCAGGCTGACCTTGTGCGTCAGATTACTGACTTTCAGCATGGGGCTAACATTATCCGGTTTGTGATCACTTAAGTCGCTCACGAGCTCTCCACAACGGTTGTCTTGAACACAGGACCTCTATGCATACGGTATTTTTACGCCTGAGATCAATAGTTTTTCTCGCTTTAATGTGTGTTGGTGCCCAGGCTCAGGCCAGCCAGAGCACACTGATGATCGTTGGCGACAGCCTCAGCGCAGCCTATGGCGTGCAAACCGGGGAATCCTGGGTGGCTCTGCTTCAGGAACGGCTCGAGGGCGAGGGCCTGGACCACTGGCAGGTGGTGAACGCCAGCATCAGCGGCGAAACCACCGACGGCGGTCTGCGCCGCCTGCCGGATCTTCTGGATAAGAACGAACCCGCCGTTGTTGTCATCGAGCTCGGTGGTAACGATGGCTTGCGGGGATTTCCGCCCAACGTTATCCGCCAGAACCTGGCCCGGATGATTGAGCAGGTAAAGGAGGCGGGCGCCGAAACCCTGCTGGTGGGCATGCAGATTCCGCCCAATTACGGTCAGCGATATACCCGCGCCTTCGCGGACATTTACCCCGAACTTGCTGACCAGTACGAGACCGAACTACTCCCCTTTTTCCTGGAAGGTATCTATGACCAGGAAGGCATGATGCAGGGCGATAGCATTCATCCAACGGCAGAAGCGCAGGGTCAGTTGCTCGATAACATCTGGCCAGTACTGGAACCCATGCTCAGGGAATAGCCCTGCTTTAAGCCACCAGCGTGCGGGCATGCGCCACAGCCCGCCGCTCCGACCAGTAATAGCCATCCTGAACGTGCTCAACAAAGCCGACATGGCCGCCCCAGCGGGGCGCTTCCAGCCTCACGTAAGCGCCCAGTTGCGCACGGGATTCCGGAAAACATTGCCGGGACAGGAACGGGTCATCGGCAGCGTTAACCATCAGCGCCGGCACACGGATGTCCTTTAAAGTCCACAAGGCAGAACAGTTTTCCCAATAGTCCCTGGCATCTCGGAAACCGTGTAACGGGGCGGTGTAGCGGTCATCAAACTCATGGAAACTGCGAATCTTTTCGAACCCGGTAATATCGATCAGCCCCGGGAATCGTTTCGACTTCTCTTCCATCTTCGCGTGAAGGTCACGCAGAAAACGTTGCATGTAGATACGCCGGCTGGGCCGGGCCAGCGTATCGGCACTGCCGGCCAGGTCACAGGGTACGGAGTAGGTGATAGCGCCGCAGATACGGCTATCCACCTGCTCTGACTTCTGCCCGAGGTATAGCAGAGTGAGGTTACCGCCCATGCTGAAGCCCGAGAGCATCACTTTTCCATATCCCTGAGCAAGTCCATGCTGCACGACCCTGTCCAGGTCGCCAGTTGCGCCGCTGTGGTAAAAGCGGGGCTGGTGGTTCATCACACCGCCGCACGAACGAAAGTTCCAGGCCAATACATCCCAACCGTCGTTCAACAGCGCGCGCGCCAATCCCTGCATGTAAGGACGCTGACTGTGCCCTTCCAGGCCGTGGGATAACACCGCCAACCGGTCGTTCCCCTGGCGATACCAATCCAGATGTAACTCGTCATCGTCCTCTGTTGGCAGCGATTCCCTGACCGGCTTTGTCAGTGAAACCTTGCGAAACAGAGTCGGCCAGACAGACTGGACGTGGCCATTGCGCAACCACAGGGGTGGCTTGTAATACAGATTGTGGTCGTACAAAATTTAACCTTTCAATTCATGGGGTTGACGCCGCCGGGCAAAGTCCCTATTATGCGCGCCATTCCGACTTTGTTCCCCGATAGCTCAGTTGGTAGAGCAACGGACTGTTAATCCGTTTGTCGCTGGTTCGAGCCCAGCTCGGGGAGCCATTTACAGCACCTCCTCTCGCTGCATGAACTCCCGCAGCACCCGAAACAACGTCACCCCATCTCTGGTTCCTGCCATTTCCCGGATTGAGTGCATGCCAAACTGTGGCACACCGATATCCAGCGTTGTCACCCCAAGATTACCGGCGGTGAGCGGGCCAATCGTGCTTCCACACCCCATGTCACTGCGCACCACAAAAGTTTGATATGGCAGGTCAAGCTCATCACTGATGTGGCGGTACAACGCTGCTGAGCGGCTATTGGTGGCGTAACGCTGGTTATGGTTGACCTTGATCACTGGCCCCTGGTTCAAAAGCGGGCCGTGGTTCTCGTCGTGCCTGTCCATGTAGTTGGGGTGGATACCATGAGCGTTGTCCGCCGAGATCATCATCGAGCGGGCAATCGCGCGCGCCCGACCCTTACCGCACCAACGATCCAGAACCGCTGACAGGAACGGCCCCTGAGCCCCTTCCGCCGACATGCTGCCCACTTCCTCGTGGTCGTTGCATACCAGCAGCGCCGGTTCGTCTCCGGAAGATTCGATCAAAGCCTGCAGCCCTATGTAACAGCTCAGCAGGTTATCCAGCCGTGCCGATGCAATGAAGTCCTCGCGCAGCCCCACCAGCGATGCTGGCTGGGCGTCGTAGAAGCCAAGCTCATAGCCCAGAATTTTACGAACGCGGACACCCGGGGCCTCCGTGGCCAATTGGTCGGTCAGCAGATCGGTGAAGCGGGTGGTGTCGTCCTCCGGCACTTGCATCAATACCGGCGGAAGATCGGTTTGTGGATTAACCGTGCGATTGCTGTTGGCTTCCCGGTCCAGATGAATGGCGAGGCTGGGTATATACGCCACGGCCTTGCGAAAATCGATCAGTGTGTCTTTCACCGACCCGGACTCATCCACGTAAGTGACCCGACCCGCCAGGGACAGGTCACGATCAAACCAGGGATTCAGCAACACGCCGCCGTACACTTCCACACCCAACTGGAAAAACCCCTTGCGGCGCAGTTCCGGGTTGGGTTTCACCTTCAGACAGGGGCTGTCGGTGTGGGCACCCACCATACGAATACCGGCTTCCTCGGGGTCGCGGCGACCAGTGCGGAACGCCACGATGGATGAGCCGTTACGGATGGCGTAATAGCCCTGCCCCGCTTCCAGTTCCCAGTCTTCTTTCTCATCCAGGGCCCTGAAACCCGCCTGATCAAGACGATGCTTCATACTGGCTACAGCGTGCCAGGGGGTCGGTGATGCGTTCAGAAATTCGAGCAGATTGGTGTTAAATTCAGCGTGTTCCATGATGTCCCTGATAAACTGATAATTGCGGCGCCAGTATGGCATGATGGCGCCCGACGTCATATCCGTACAAAACGGCTGCCCGCGCAGCCCGGCTACCCGGAGAGTGTACCTTGCCCGCACCGCGTTTTCTTGATATCGAATACTGCCAGACCGACGACGTTCTGTTCCCCGTGGCCATGGCCTGGTCACTGGAAGACGGTCAGATGAAAACCGTCGTCATCGCCCCGGCCGACGAATGGATACCGGAAGACGCCGACCTGGGCGATATCGACCTGCTCTACCTGGAAGAACAGGGCGTACCCCTGATCGAACTGGCCCAGGAGCTTCATCAGGACCTGCCCGACCAGACGGTTTACGTGGACGGCATGGACCCGGACGAAATCCTGGTGGATCTGATCTTCACCGCCGTCGCCATGGACGCGCCCTTCGAAATCGCGGGCATGGAAGAACTGGTCACGTCCCTGCCCCGGGAAGCACTGGACGACCGACGCAGGCAACTGCTGTCCGACGAAGGCCTGGAACCTCAACTGCCCGAAAACGGGGTCTATGCATTATTATTGATTGCACGTGAGGAAGGCTTCTTCGACTGAACCCCATCCTACAACGTCGCTGGCAATGCGAACTGTGACTTGTGTCGACGTAACAAACAGTTACAGAAGGCAGAATCTGTCGGAATCCGACAACGCCAGGAAGCCCAATAACAATGAACACGCTGTTGCGACACCTCTTCACGGCCGCCACGCTTTCCGCAGCATTGCTCACACCGGGCATGGCCAGCGCACAGGATAAAGTTCCCCGCGAAGGCATGACCTACGTCGGCATTCTGGCCACCGGCCTCAACCACCGGTCTGTAGGCCAGAACACCCTCGAAACAGCCTGGTCAACCACAGGATCCATGGTGCTTGGAACACATATTTCCGAGTATTTTCACGTGGAGATCCGCGCAGGTGCGGGTACCACCACCGCCGAAATCGACAACGAACTGGAATTGGACATCGAGTACTTCGCCAGTTGGTACATCGGCGGCCATTACCCGATCACCGATTACGCCAACGCCTATGCCCAGTTCGGGTTTTCCCACGTTCAGGGGGTAGCCACTCTGACTCAGCTGGGCAAGGCCCGGGAAGCCGATCCTGACGATGACTCGCCCTACGCCTCAATCGCGGACGAATATCCGGACAGTTCCTTCAGCGTGAGCTGGCTGCTTGGCCTGGATTTCGAGGTTATCGATAATGGTTTCATCGTCCTGGAAGGTGGCCGGTTGTTTGAAGACACCGAAACCGGCGCGAACACCTTCCAGTTCTCAACCGGTTTTAAATACGAGTTCTGACCTGCCAGCACCGGTGAATTCGAGCATTGCGCTGAAAATCCCGGTCCAGGGTGTCCCGGGTCACTTCTTCAATGGCGAACTCCTCTTCCAGGCTCTCATCCAGCTTGAAGCGCCGGAAGTTGGTCGAGAAAATCAGCAGGCCCTCTGAGGTCAGCCGCTGCATCGCCTGGCGTATCAACCTGCCATGGTCTTTCTGAATATCCAGTACCCCGGCCATGCGGGCGGAATTCGAGAAGGTGGGCGGGTCCATAAAAATCAGGTCAAAACGCTGATCGCTGGTTGGCTTGCCCGCCAGCCACGCCAGGCAATCCGCCTGCTCCACCCGGTGATGGGATGCATCGGCACCGTTAAGCGCGAGATTCTCCTGAGCCCAGTTCACATAGGTTTTCGACATGTCCAGGCTCAGTGAACGGGTCGCGCCGCCGACCGCTGCGTGCACGGTGGCCGCTCCGGTATAACAGAAAAGATTCAGGAACCGCTTGCCCGCAGCATTCTGCTGAATCCAGTTGCGTACTGGTCGATGGTCCAGGAACAGGCCCGTATCCAGATAATCCTTGAGGTTCACCTTCAGAACACAACCATGTTCGTGAACGTTGAAAAACTCTCCGCTGGCTGCCTGCTTTTCGTACTGGCTGGTACCTGTCTGCCGCTGTCGTTGCTTGCAGACCATGTCTTCCCGCTCGACACCGATGGCGTCAGGAATCACCGCCAGAGCCTCGGCCAACCGTTCCCGTGCGGAACGCTCGTCGACTGACTTGGGAGCAGCGTACTCCTGAACGTGGACACGACCCTCGTAGACATCAATAGCGAGTGCAAACTCGGGCATATCGGCGTCATACAGGCGGTAACAGCCGATACCCTGCTTGCGGGCCCACTGGCCGACGGTCTTCATATTTTTCTTCAGGCGATTGCGCAGCATCGCAGCGCGCTCTTCATTGGCGATGCGAAGCGTCACCTCGCCAGGTACATCGGGCTCCCGCGGTGTCATGGCGCTGGCGTCATCCACGTTGAACAACAGCAACTGCGCCGGCAACTTGCCGTTGTAGAGTCGGTACTGCTTGTAGCTGCGAAGGCCTATGGATTTGCCGTACTCGGGCGCACCGGTGAATACGCCAAACCGCCAGCCCGGCAACGCTTCCTTAACGGCTTCACCCAGGCTGCGATAAAGACCACCCAGCTCCTTGCGTTCGCTCAGGCGCTCGCCGTAGGGAGGGTTAACCAGCACCAGGCCAGTCTCAGCCCAGGCCTCTTCGCGGCTGAACTGGTCAACTCCTTGCTGCTTGATGGTTACGATGCCTTCCAGGCCAGCCCGTTGCAGGTTGTTCCCTGCGGTTTGTATCACCCCTCGATCCTGGTCAAAGCCCAGGAAGGCAGGAACGCGCCCCTCAATGCCCTGCTTGCCTGTATAGGCGCGCTTCTCGGCTTCCTGGCGCAGTGACAACCACAGGTCCGGCTGGTGGCCCAGCCAACGCTCAAAACCGAAACGTTCGCGCTTGCGGCCGGGCGCCAGATCCAGAGCCATCATGGCAGCCTCAATCACCAGCGTGCCGGAACCACACATAGGGTCGATGAAATCGCCGCCGGCTTTCGCCAGTTCCGGCCAACCGCATCTCGTCAGCAGAGCCGCCGCCAGATTTTCCTTCAGTGGCGCTGCCCCCTTTTCCGTGCGGTAGCCCCGCTTATGGAGGCTGTCGCCGCTCAGGTCGATGCCTACCGACAGTTTGCCGCGATTCAGGCGTGCGGATACCGTTACATCCGGGTTTTTGGCGTCCACGGAAGGCCGCTGACCACTGGCACTGCGCAGACGGTCCACAATGCCATCCTTCACTCGCTGGGCACCATATTGCGTGTTTCGGATGGCTTCGTTCTGACCGACAAAGTTGACGCGAAAACTGCCATTCATCGGAATATGCTGCTGCCACTCCAGATCCGTCACACCCCCCAGCATCTGGTCACCGGAGGTGGCATCCACGTCCGCCAGATGAAGGATGACCCGGTTTGCGAGCCTCGACCACAGGCAGGCACGATAGCCACTTTCAAGGGTGCCGTTGGCCCAGACACCTGCCGGTGCGTTCCGGACCGGGTCCATGCCGAAGGTACGCAGTTCGTCCTCCAGCAAATACTCCAGGCCCTTGGGGCAGGTTACGAAAAAGTTAAGGTCTGACACGTTCGACTCCTGAGTCGTTTCTACGATGGCTAAGGTCGTGGGATTAGCGCATTTTCCGAGGTTTTCACTGGCTTGTTATGTCACACAACTATAAGAGAAGCTTCATATAGATGAAATAAATAGTGTACAAGGGCGCTGGCTTAGTCTTACCTTGTAGGTGACGCGTCGTTCCGGGGAGCCAACAAAGGGCTCTCTGTTAACAGGATCCTGACTGCTCTGGCCATACCTGACAATAGTGGGTTACCCCGGAAGGGTTGCCCCAAGTCTCGGCCACGGCAGATGTGTACACGCTTGTTCTGTTAATCCATCAGTGAGGAACGGCATGAAAAGACAGAAAAGAGATATGTACGCTCGTGCATTCAAACGGGGTTACCTGGCCGGCGTGTCCGGTAAAGCAAAAGACAGTTGCCCGTTGGAACAGCCGGAAGTTCGCCAGGAATGGCTCAACGGGTGGCGAGAAGGCCGCACAGATCAATGGGAGGGCATGACCGGCGTATCCGGCATCCACAGACTGGCAAACGTAACGGCATAACGTTGTTTGTCAGCACCCCGAATCTTTAATCTGATCTTTCAACAACACACAATTTGGCGCAGTACCCAGAGCAACCCAAACGGGTCCTCCCGACCCGTACCATGCGATGAAACGCCACGGGGTTTATTCCCCGCACGGGCCCGCTAAGCGGGCCCACTTTATTTCTGGCCTCACTTCCTGGCACACCTCATGGCACACCGTTCTCACCACCGCATCAAGTCAGACGCCGAATCGCGTCGACCGACTCCCGGATCAGCGCCGGACCGCGATAGATAAAACCGGTATAAATCTGCACTAACTTTGCGCCGGCACGAATTTTCTCAGCCGCGCTGTCACCGTCGGTAATGCCGCCTACCCCGATAATCGGTAACGACTCTCCCAGTTCCGCATACAGAGCCTGAATCACCCGGGTGGAAGACGCCTTTACCGGCGCCCCGCTGAGCCCCCCAGCTTCTTCCGCGTACCGATGCCCGGCAACGGCCTCGCGGCTGATGGTGGTATTGGTGGCTATGACACCGTCCAGCCCCGACTCTTTCAGAGCGTTGGCCACAAAGCGCACTCCGTCGTCGTCCATATCCGGGGCGATCTTCACCGCCAACGGCACGTAGCGCCCATGTTCCTTCTCACAACGTGCCTGCTCCTCCTTGATGGCGTGCATCAGGCCCTTTAGAGAGTCGCCAAACTGAAGATCCCGCAGGCCGGGCGTATTGGGGGATGATACGTTCACCGTGATGTAGTCAGCGCGGGAATACACCGCCGCGATACCTTTGCGATAATCTGACTCGGATTCCTCGTTGGGTGTGGCCTTGTTCTTGCCGACATTGATACCCAGTACGCCGGCGTAACGACGCTTGTCCACCTGATCCAGCAGGTGCTCAAGGCCATGATTGTTAAAACCCATCCGATTGATAATGGCGCTGTGCTCAGGGAGCCGGAACATTCTCGGCTTCGGGTTGCCGGGCTGAGCCAGAGGCGTGACAGTGCCTACTTCGATAAACCCAAATCCCAATGCGCCCAGGGCATCCAGATGATCAGCGTTCTTGTCGAGCCCTGCAGCCAGCCCAACGGGATTGGGAAACTCCAGGCCCATCACCTTGGTTGGCAGCGGCTCCGGCTTGCTGACGAGCGCCTGGAGCAACCCGAGCTTTCCTGCCATATCGAGCCCCGACAACGTCAGGTTATGAGCAGTCTCCGGTGGCAGCCGGAACAGCAGTTCGCGCATAATGCCATACATACACAATCTCCCTGATCGAGAACGATGCGGAGTATACCGGAAGTTTTCCACAGCATCGCCCTACACCTTAAATATGACGGCTAAATGTCTGTAGCGTTAAGCTCTTGTGACCTTTTCCACGGAATCTGTGGATAACCCTGTTGAAAATCGCGGGGCAACGCGGCCGAACCCTTGATATTCGCGCCAGCCTACAGATTGATCATTTTTTGATCAGTTTATTTATTTATAAATATCAAATATTTACGGAGCCTTTTCTGTCACGGCAGGCAGTTCGGTCACAGAATGTTACGTCATTCAGCGATTACGCCCATGTGCATAAAACATACAGTGGCAGGTTCGTTATACTGACGATCAGGCCCACGGAGAACCTCAATGACGGACCAGCAGACCTTTTCCTCCCAAGAACACAAGGGACTCCCCCAGGAGCGCAGGGCAGCATCGCGTGTAACCGTTATCGGAATGCTACTGGATGGTGTACTGGGCATTCTCAAGGTCATCGCCGGAACGCTGTTTCATTCCCAGGCGCTGTTGGTGGATGGCATTCATTCCTTTACGGATGTCGCATCGGACCTGGTCGTACTGGGCGTCATGCGGGTGTCCCGTCAAGCGCCAGACCAGGACCATCCTTATGGCCACCAACGCATAGAAACCATGGGCACCATGGTGCTCGGCAGCATCCTCATTGCCGTTGGCGCGGCCCTGGCCTGGGATAACACCCTGCGACTGCTTGATGGCGGCGCTGTGAACATTCCCGAATGGCCGGTGTTGGTGGCAGCCGTCATCTCCGTTGCCAGCAAGGAATGGATCTATCGCTACACACGCCGGGTTGGCATAGCGATCCGTTCGGACCTGATCATCGCCAATGCCTGGCACAGCCGCACTGATGCCCTCTCCTCCGTGGTGGTGCTCTTCTCGACCATCGGCGCCATGCTGGGCTACCTGTGGCTGGACATTCTCGCGGCAGTGATTATCTCCGGGATCATCATTCACATCGGTTGGCGCTTCACCCGCGACAGCGTGAAAGAACTCGTCGATACAGGCCTGTCCCCGGAAGATACCGAAGCACTGAAATACATCGCCAGTAAGACCGACGGCGTGCGCAACGTGCATGAACTTCGCAGCCGACGCATGGGGCATGACATCCTGCTGGATGTGCACCTTGTGGTGTCGCCGGAGATCAGTGTCTCCGAAGGGCATCAGATAGGAATGCAGGTGGTAAAAGCCATGCGCAATGCCCTGGACAACATTCTCGACATCAATTTCCACATTGATGCCGAGAACGACGAAATCCACCCCCAGACCTCCGAGCAACTGCCCGCCCGAGCGGAAATCCGCGAGGTACTTCACCAACACATAGAAAACCTGCCGTCCAACAACCGGCTACGGCTGCATTACCTCCGCAACCGGGTCCATATGGAACTGTTTATGGAGATTCCTGAGTCTGAGGCACTTCCTGACGCCCGTCAGATCAGCGAGGACCTGGGCCGCTACGCGTGGTTCGGCAGCCTCAGGATATGGCACGCCCATACCGAGAACTGACAGGGCGTCTAGCGACGCCGCTTTTCCTCCATGCGGGACAGGAACTCCTGCATGATCAGGGTGTATAACTCCCCTCCCAGGAATCGATCCTCGACCCCGGCATCAATGCTGGGGTTGTCGTTTACCTCAATGACTGCCACTCGGTTACCAGACTGTTTGATGTCCACACCGTAAAGGCCATTGCCGATCAGACGTGTGGCGTTGAGCGCTGCCTGGATGACGTTCCGGGGCACCTCGTACGTCGGCATGGTATCGAAACCACCGCTGTCCACTTCCGCGCCACCATGCTGGTAGATCTGCCAGTGTCCCTCCACCATGTAGTATTTACAGGCATAGATGGCCCGGCCGCCAAGCACCCCGATACGCCAGTCATAATCGGTGTAAAGATACTCCTGGGCCAGCACCAGTGCCGACTGTTTGAACAGCTCTTTCAGGCCCGCCCGCAGCGTTTTTTCATCCTCCGCCTTGGTGACTCCCCGTGAAAAGGCGCCGTCAGGAATCTTGATAACGGCAGGAAAGCCCAGATCACGAATCACCTGTTCAGCACTGTCTTTCTGATCCTTCGACAGAATCAGGGTTTTTGGTGTCGGGATCTTGTTGTTCTTCAACAGATCCGCCAGATAGACCTTGTTGGTACAACGCAGGATCGACACCGGGTCGTCGATCACCACCATGCCCTCGGCCTCGGCCTTGCGGGCGAAACGATAGGTGTGATGATCGATGGCAGTAGTCTCGCGAATAAACAGGCCGTCGTATTCCGGCAGCCGCATATAATCACGGCGGCCGATCTGCTCCACGTTAATCCCCAGCTTACGGCCAGCCTTCTCGAATTTCTCCAGCGCCTCTTTGTCGCTGGGAGGCATTTCCTCGTCCTCGTTGACCAGCATCGCAAGATCAAACCGATAACGACGGCGGGTACGGGGCTTGCGCCAGACCATGCTACTGAAACGGTCAAACGCCGCCGCGAATGCATCCTGTTCTTTCCCTTTCAGGTCGGCGGGACAGCCTGGCTTCATGGACGCTATCTGCCAGGTTTTGCCACGGCGGAACACCACGTCCAGAACCGGGCACGGGAAACGATCAAACAACGCGCGTGCAACCGGCTTCAAATCCCCATGTTCCGCCTGCCCGAAGTACGTGCGGACACGTACTTCCCGCGTGGCGTGGTTATTGTCACCGGCGGGCTCGATCTCAGCCCCGGCTTCCTCAAGCCAATTGATCACGCTCGCATCCAGTTCATCCAACTGCAGCGAGAACAGCCCTTTGCGGCTGAGGTCGTTGAGCGTCATCACAGACGGCACCACATGATGGCCACGAGCCTCAGCCAGCAGTGAACAGTAATAGCCACGACTGAGGTACCGGGCGCTCTGGCACAGGTTGATCACCCGCACCCGACTGGAAGTGGGCGCGGAAAACTGTAGATACTGATCAAAAGTCAGCACGTCTTCACTGGGGTAATACGGTGCCCAGTCCTTGGCGCGGTCAACAACAATCAACAATCGTGACATCAGTGGCATTCCTCCATGAAGGCAGTGCCGGAAGCTTGGGGAACACAGGCCCACCATGCGTCGACGGTGCCTGTACAATCTCGCAACAATACGCCGGAACGCTTTAGCCTACAATTAGCACGAAATGCGTGCTTTTACGCATGATTGCATGCTATCGGCAACGTCAGCACTCACTCATAATAGCCGTCAAAGCTGAATCCGGCGAAGTCGCCACATTTGAGTTATCCAGAGTTCTTTCCCTATGACATCACTCGCTTTTCGTCACGCCACAAGCGATGACCTGGACGCACTGGTAAAGCTGGAGAACCGCTGCTTCGCTGAAGACCGGATCTCACGGCGCAGCTTCCGGCGCTTCCTGGATATGCCGCG
Source organism: Marinobacter sp. G5_S1_61_S3 (assembly GCF_054968585.1). Lineage (NCBI taxonomy): Bacteria > Pseudomonadati > Pseudomonadota > Gammaproteobacteria > Pseudomonadales > Marinobacteraceae > Marinobacter > Marinobacter sp. G5_S1_61_S3. The sequence goes on from NZ_JBQKUK010000024.1 coordinate 21,054, forward strand.
GGATCGCCTGATTGTCGCGATGGCCGGCAACGAGCTTGTGGGCTACTGCCTGGTATTAATGAGCACGGCCACCCGGCTGGCGCGAATCTATTCCATTGCTGTTTCGCCAGCGGAACGCGGCAGAAATATAGGCGAGCAATTGGTTCGGGAAGCAGAAGCTGCAGCGGTCGACGCAGGCCGCATCGTGATGAGGCTGGAAGTGCGGGAAGACAATGCCCCGGCGATACGGCTTTACCAACGCCTGGGCTATCGCCAGTTCGGCACCTATCGGGACTACTACGAAGACCACGGCACCGCCCTGCGCTTCGAGCGTCGCATCCTCTATTACGAGCCTTCCCGGGAATATCCGGCAGTGCCCTATTACCCGCAGACCACGGAATTCTCCTGCGGCCCGGCAGCTCTGATCATGGCCATGGCAGCCCTGGATGAGCAGCTGCCGATGACCACCTTGGAAGAACTGAAACTCTGGCGTGAAGCCACCACCATCTTTATGCTCGCCGGCCACGGTGGCTGCGGCCCCCACGGCCTGGCACTGGCTGCCTGGCACCGCGGCTTCCACGCCAGTGCCTACATCAGCAAAGAGGGTGCTCTATTCAAGGATACGGTTCGCAACGACGACAAGAAGCGAGTACTGGAACTGGTACACGAGGGCTTTCTCTACGACATCGGCCAGACCGGTATCGAACTCCATCACGATCCGCTCACCCTGAATGGGATTCAGGCTGCCCTCCACGATGGCCGTGTGCCGGTGATCCTGATCAGCACCTGGCAACTGAATCGCAGCCGCGTGCCCCACTGGGTGACGGTATGTGCGATGGATGATCAGTTTGTATACCTGCACGACCCTGAAATCGATACGGAGGTTGGTGAGACCGTCGCTGACAAGCAATACCTGCCGGTAGACCGCCGGGTGTTCGACCGTATGTCCCGATACGGCAAGAACCAACCATTGCAGGCTGCAGTCATTGTAGGACCAAGGCGTTAGCCGGTCCGCAAGGCGGCCTCTTTAAGCTCGGAAATATCATCCCTTAACCGCGCAGCCGTCTCGAAGTCCAGATCCGCGGCGGCCTTGTACATATCGTCTTCCAGACGGGTGATCTCCTTAAGAACCTCTTCCGGCGAGCGGTTACCCGCCTTGGCACGGTACTTCTCCGCCTCCTCGGCCGCCTTCTCGCCCGGACGCTCGGCCTTACGGCGACCGCGACCGCTGCCGCCACCGGCGCCTTCCATGATATCCGCGATCTTCTTGTTCAGACCCTGCGGCGTAATGTCATGCTCCTCATTATGGGCCGCCTGCTTCGCCCGGCGGCGCCCGGTTTCGTCGATGGCCCGCTGCATGGATCCGGTGATCCGGTCGCCATAGAGAATGGCCTTGCCATGGAGGTTACGGGCGGCGCGACCAATGGTCTGAATCAGCGAACGTTCCGAGCGCAGGAAACCTTCCTTGTCAGCATCCAGGATAGCCACCAGTGATACCTCTGGCATATCCAGACCTTCCCGCAGAAGGTTGATGCCCACCAGTACATCAAACTCACCCCTGCGTAAGTCGCGGATAATCTCAACACGCTCTACGGTATCAATATCCGAATGCAGATAACGCACACGGATATCATGCTCCATGAGGAAGTCGGTCAGATCTTCGGCCATACGCTTGGTGAGCGTGGTCACCAGAACCCGTTCGTTGACGTCGGTGCGCAGGCGGATCTCCGAGAGCAGATCGTCCACCTGGGTAGAGGCCGGGCGGACTTCGATTTCCGGGTCAAGCAGACCGGTTGGCCGCACCACCTGTTCGACCACCTGCCCTGCGTGCTCGGCTTCGTAGTTGCCGGGGGTGGCGGAGACGAACAGCATTTGAGGTGCAATCCGCTCCCACTCGTCAAAGCGCATGGGCCGGTTATCCAACGCAGAGGGCAGCCGAAAGCCGTACTCCACGAGGGTTTCCTTACGGGAACGGTCACCCTTGTACATGGCGCCGATCTGGGGAATGGTAACGTGGGATTCGTCCACCACCAGCATCGCATTGGCTGGCAGATAATCGAACAGTGTCGGGGGCGCCTCACCCGGCTGACGACCTGACAGGTACCGGGAGTAGTTTTCAATGCCGTTGCAGTATCCCAACTCCAACATCATCTCGATGTCGTAGCGGGTGCGCTCTTCCAGACGCTGCGCTTCCACCAGGCGATTGTTGTCCCTTAATTGCTGCAGGCGCTCATCCAACTCGACCTTAATGCGCTCAACGGCATCCAGCACTTTCTGCCTTGGCGTGACATAGTGGGATTTCGGATAAATGGTGACACGGGGCACACGCCGAAGAACCTCACCGGTCAGGGGATCAAAGTAACTGAGGTTTTCCACCTCGTCATCGAACAACTCAATGCGGATGGCTTCTTTCTCGGATTCCGCCGGGAATACATCGATCACATCCCCACGCACCCGATAATTGGCCCGGTGGAATTCAACATCGTTGCGGGTGTACTGCAGCTCGGCGAGGCGCCGGAGGATGTGACGCTGGTCGATCTGGTCACCCCGGTCCAGGTGCAGCATCATTTTCAGGTAGGACTGGGGGTCGCCCAGGCCGTAAATGGAGGATACGGTGGCAACAATGATGGCATCCGGCCGTTCCAGCAGGGCCTTGGTCGCCGAGAGGCGCATCTGTTCTATATGCTCGTTGATGGAGGCGTCTTTTTCGATGAACGTATCGGAAGATGGCACATAGGCTTCCGGCTGGTAGTAGTCGTAGTAGGAAACGAAATACTCCACCGCGTTGTCCGGGAAAAACTCACGAAACTCGCCGTATAACTGGGCCGCCAGGGTTTTGTTGTGGGCCATGATGATGGTCGGCCGCTGAACCTGCTGGATGACGTTGGCAATGGTAAAGGTCTTGCCCGAGCCGGTCACACCCAGGAGCGTCTGGTGTGCCAGGCCGGAGTGGATACCGTCCACCAGCCCATCAATGGCTTTGGGCTGATCCCCAGCTGGCTGAAACGGGGAATCCACCTTGAAGGCGCCGTCTTTCATGAGCGCGCCGGTTTCTGAAGTGGCCATAGTCTGGAGACATCCTTCATTCAATCAAAAGTGATCTGGGCAACGCATTGCACCGCGAATATCAAAAGGTGCAATCTGCAGAGAAACTTATCGTCACGCGGGCTTCATGATACCATCTGAATCGTCAAAGGCGGCCTGAACATGGTGAAAACCACTACCCCGAAGCCGCCGGAGCCCTATCAGACGCAGCTTTAAGGAGCGCAAGTTTGGACCTTCAACTTTCCAGCCGAGTACAGGCAATCAAGCCCTCTCCCACCCTCGCAGTCACCAACAAGGCAGCGGAACTACGCGCTGCTGGCCAGGACATTATTGGCCTGGGTGCCGGCGAGCCGGACTTCGATACCCCGGATCACATCAAACAGGCGGCCATCGAAGCCATCAACAACGGCCAGACCAAGTACACCGCCGTGGATGGTACGCCCGCACTGAAAAAGGCGATCATTGCGAAGTTCAAACGGGACAACGGCCTGGAATACGAAGCCAACCAGATCCTGGTAAGTGGTGGTGGCAAGCAGAGCTTTTTCAACCTCGCGCTGGCCACACTGAACAAGGGCGACGAAGCCATTATTCCTGCGCCGTACTGGGTATCTTACCCGGACATGGTGCTGGTGGCTGAAGGCAAGCCGGTGATCATCGAAACCGGCGCCGATACCCGCTTCAAGATCACCCCGGAGCAGTTGGAAAGCGCCATCACCGATCGTACCCGCCTGTTCGTGATCAACAGCCCGTCCAACCCCAGTGGCATGGCTTACAGCCTGGACGAGCTGAAGGCGATTGGCGAGGTGTTGAAGAAGCATCCGCAGATCATGATCGCCACCGACGACATGTATGAGCCGATCCTGTGGACCGGCCAGCCGTTCTGCAACATCCTGAACGCCACACCGGAGCTGTATGATCGCACTTTCGTGCTCAACGGTGTGTCCAAGGCCTACTCCATGACCGGCTGGCGTATCGGCTACGCAGCAGGCCCGGCAAAAATCATCGGCGCAATGAAGAAGATTCAGTCCCAAAGCACGTCCAACCCGGCCTCGATCTCCCAGGCGGCTGCAGCCGCAGCTCTGGATGGCCCTCAGGACTGTGTGCAGGAAATGGTCACCGCCTTCAAGGAACGTCATGACTACCTGGTGGAAGCCCTGAACGCCCTGCCCGGTGTTGAATGCCTGCACGGTGACGGGACTTTCTATGTGTTCCCGAGTTTCCAGGCAGCCATTGACGCCGATTCTGACGTCAGCAATGATGTGGAGTTTGCCGAGAAGCTGTTGAAGGAAGCCGGCGTGGCCCTGGTGCCAGGCTCCGCTTTCGGTGCGCCGGGCCATATGCGCCTGAGCTTCGCCACCAGCCTTGATACGCTGAAGCAAGCCATTGAGCGTTTGCAGAAAGCGCTGGGCTAAAAATCCTGGCAAGGGGTTGACGAGGCGTTGGGGTAACCTTAATATACGCGCCTCGTCACATGACGACGTTCCCCGATAGCTCAGTTGGTAGAGCAACGGACTGTTAATCCGTTTGTCGCTGGTTCGAGCCCAGCTCGGGGAGCCACTATTCCGAAAAGCCGCTAGTCCTCTGGATTAGCGGCTTTTTTGTTTTCGGTACTTTGAAGCTGTCCTTGGGCCCTAGCCTGTCTGTAACGGTGCCACGGCAAGGTAGGGATTCCTTCCCAAAAAAACGCTACAAGCACGTCCGTGTGCGCTTGGGCTCCGCCATCCATGGCTCCGCACATTTTTTGGGAAGGAATCCCTACCTCGCCTGATTGAGCCTTTAAGTTATTAGAAAAGCCGAATCCAGCTTTCGCGGCGATATCTGAAAACTTTGAACCGGTGCGGTGGGGCCTTCCTCTCGAAAATGTGCGGAGCCATGGATGGCGGAGCCCAAGCGCACATGGATGTGCTCGTAGCGGTTTTCGAGAGGGAGGCCCCACCGCACCGAAGCACCACACCATCAGGCTAGAACAGGACCAGAGCAGAAACCCAAGTCAGAACCCAGTCACCTCAGAGTGAATAGACTCCAACGCAGCCAGAGGATCAGCAGCCTGGGTAATCGGGCGACCGATGACCAGATAGTCGGAACCAGCTTTGAGGGCATCTGTAGGGGTCATGATGCGTTGCTGGTCACCTCGGTCTGCTGAGAGAGGACGGATGCCCGGGGTGACCAGTTTGAAATCCTTGCCCTGCTCTGCTTTCAATGCCGGAGCCTCCTGTGCGGAGCAGACGACGCCGTCCAGACCGCAGTTGCGGGTCAGGGTTGCCAAGCGGGATACTTGGGCTTCCGGGGAATCCGTGATGCCGATACCGGCAAGATCCTCCGGCCCCATGCTGGTCAGCACGGTAACGGCGATCAGCAACGGCCTGTCTTTGCGAAAGCTTTCCAGACGGTCACGACAGGCGGTCATCATCTTCTCGCCGCCAGAGGCATGTACGTTCACCATCCAGACACCCAGGTCCGCCGCGGCCGCTACCGCAGCGGACGTTGTGTTCGGGATATCGTGGAATTTCAGGTCCAGGAAAACGTCGAAGCCGCGGTTCTGCAGGTCACGAACCAGAGTCGGCCCTGAACGGGTAAACAGCTCCTTGCCGACTTTAAGGCGACATTTCGCGGGGTCCAGTTGATCAACCAGAGCCAACGCGGGCTGATCAGAGGGGAAATCGAGGGCAACGATGATTCGGGGACTATCGGGGGTTTGCACGGTCAGTTTCCTGCAGAATGTCGTGTTTTCGGGTTTATTCAGCTTCCACGCCCTGGATTGGGCGAACGGTTTCCCACTGCTTGCAGCTGGGGCATAGCCAATGCAACTGCTGTCCGGAGAAACCGCAGTTTACACATCGGTATACCGGGCGGTTGGCGAGTATCAGGTGGCCAATGCGGCTGACCAGGCGGCCTTCGTCCGTCGTCATGCCCTTTTCATAGCCCGCCAACTCCACCAGGCGCAGCAAACCGCGGACGCTGGGGCGGACTTCCAGTTCCCGGCGCAGCAACTCGATTGCAGCCATGCGACCGGACGTGCGCTCCACGGATTCAACCAGCGCCAGCAGCAAGCTTGTGCTCGGCCAGGCTTCGTAGAACTTGCCAAGCTTTTTGACCAGACGACCCACATCGCCGTGTTCCCTCTCAAGCTTCATCAGCCTGTCCACCGCCTCGGAGCCAAACTCAGGATTCTGATCGAAGACTTTCAGGCTTTGGCTGGCAGCGTCCCGGTAGCTACCCTGGCGAATGAGCAACTTCATCATGATAAACGTGGCCCGGACACAGGAACGATCGTACTCCAGCGCTTCCTTGGATAGCTTTTGTGCCATCCAGCGGTCGTCGTGCTTGAGGGCATTCTCAGCCTGCTCGCAGGTTATATAGGCCAGCATTTTGTACATGCGTGCATCGTGGTCGCCGGTCGTCAATGTACGGGCGACCTGCCCTGCCTTACCCCATTCCTTTTCCTGCTGATACAGCTCAATCAGTTGTAATGAAGACTTACGGCCGTATTCCCTGTCGCCCATCAGTTGATGAAGCAATGCTTCTGCTCTGTCCAGAAGGCCTGCGTTCAGGTAGTCAATGGCCAGCTCGTAGGTGACCTGTTGAGAGTATCGCGGGGGCAGCTCCGGACGGGCGAGGAGGTTCTGGTGAATCAGGATGGCACGATCGGTCTCGCCCTTGTGGCGAAAATGGGCGCCGATGGATAGGTGCAGGCCCACCGTTTCCTTGTTCACAGCCAGGGACTGAACGAAGTTCTCAACCGCCTGATCGGAATAGTTGGTGAACAGGAATTGCAGACGATCCTTGACGGATTCCTCATCGGAGATGGGCGTTTTGGAGCGTTCCCTGGTACTGCCCATCCGCCCGACAAACCAGCCGGCGGCCACCGCAACCGTTAACAGCAGCCATTGAAGCACTATATCCATTAAAGCGTCCGGTCGTTCTGGGCCCTGGATTTCTCCAATGCCTGCTCGGTACGAGCAAGTCGTTTTTCGAGGTTACGGCGGGAAACCGATGTGCGAACGGTTGCGAGCATGGTAATCAGAACTCCGATCAAAGCGCCGATCACAAAAGACAGGATAATCCAGACGGCAACACCGTGAGGCTGAGTCTCAAAGAGCAGAAAATTGAGGGAGACTGCCATCTGATTATTCAGGGAGAAAACAAGTGCTACCAGAACCAGAACCAATACCAGCAGAATGAGAAGGACCTTCTGAAATCCGGCCATAGTCGCAATGCTCCACACGGACCTGGTTGTTTATCTCAGGACCTGGTTAACGTCTTTCCCCAAGAGGGTAATCAGAAGCCCTTTTTAAGGCTATCGTTTACCTGCTCCCGCAACTCCTTGCCTGGCTTGAAGTGCGGAACAAATTTGGCAGGTAATTGCACGGCTTCCCCGGTTTTCGGATTACGCCCGGTTCTGGCTGCGCGATGGTGCAATGAGAAACTACCAAAACCCCGGATCTCGATTCGCTGGCCATCCGCCAGTGATTGGGACATGTGTTCGATAATCGTTTTCACAGCCAGTTCCACATCCTTCACTGAAAGCTGCGTCTGCTTGGACGCAATCAGCTCTACCAGTTCAGATTTCGTCATTGGGCTCATCCCTCTTTACATTATTATCGGATAGCCGGTTACCAGCTCCTTGCCTCTAGTTTAGCCAAACCAGAAAAAAACACAAAAAAAACGGGCTCTTAGAGCCCGTTTTTTTCATACCAACCGGAAATGTTATTCCTTGTTGGCGTTTTGCTGCTGCATCTGCTCTTTGATGAGATCACCGATGGTGGTCGCACCAGAGGAAGATTCGGCCGCTTTGGCGCGAACACCTTCCAGCGCCTGCTTGTCGTCTTCAACGTCCTTGGACTTCACAGACAGGTTGATGACGCGGTTCTTGCGGTCGATGCTGATGATCTTCGCTTCAACTTCGTCGCCTTCGTTCAGCGCGTTGCGTGCATCTTCAACACGGTCACGGCTGATTTCAGAGGCTTTCAGGACCGCTTCAACTTCGTCGTTCAGAGTAATGGTAGCGGCTTTTGCATCAACCGCAGATACCGTGCCCTTAACGATGGAGCCCTTGTCGTTCAGCTGTACAAACTCGGCGAACGGATCGCTTTCCAGCTGCTTGATGCCCAGGGAGATGCGCTCACGCTCGGGATCAACAGACAGGATGACGGTTTCAACTTCGTCGCCCTTCTTGTATTCACGAACGGCTTCTTCGCCAGTCTCGTTCCAGCTGATGTCAGACAGGTGAACCAGACCATCGATACCGCCGTCCAGGCCGATGAAGATACCGAAGTCAGTGATTGACTTGATCTTGCCGGAGATACGGTCGCCTTTGTTGAACTTGCTGGAGAAATCTTCCCACGGGTTAGCAACACATTGCTTGATACCCAGAGAAATACGACGACGCTCTTCGTCGATATCCAGAATCATCACGCCCACTTCGTCGCCTACCTGAACGACTTTGGAGGGATGAATGTTCTTGTTGGTCCAGTCCATTTCGGACACGTGAACCAGGCCTTCAACGCCTTCTTCCAGCTCAGCGAAGCAGCCGTAGTCGGTCAGGTTGGTTACACGTGCAGTAACCTTGGTACCTTCCGGATAACGACCCTTGATATCCACCCAGGGATCTTCGCCCAACTGCTTCAGACCCAGTGATACGCGGTTGCGCTCACGATCAAACTTCAGAACCTTGACGTTGATCTCGTCGCCGACATTGACGATTTCGCTCGGATGCTTGATGCGCTTCCAAGCCATATCGGTGATGTGCAGCAGGCCGTCAACACCGCCCAGATCTACGAATGCGCCGTAGTCGGTCAGGTTCTTGACGATACCCTTGATTTCCAGACCTTCAGTCAGGGTTTCGAGCAGAGCTTCACGCTCGGCACTGTTTTCAGCTTCCAGAACGGCGCGGCGGGAAACAACCACGTTGTTACGCTTCTGGTCGAGCTTGATAACCTTGAATTCGAGTTCCTTGTTCTCCAGGTGCGCGGTATCGCGAACCGGACGAACATCTACCAGTGAGCCTGGCAGGAAGGCACGGATGCCGGCCAGATCCACGGTGAAGCCACCCTTGACCTTGCCATTGATAACACCCTTAACCACTTCTTCAGCTTCGAAGGACTTCTCGAGCACCTTCCAGGCTTCTGCGCGCTTGGCTTTTTCACGGGACAGACGGGTTTCACCGAAGCCGTCTTCCACAGCGTCGAGAGCTACGTCAACAACGTCGCCGATAGCAACTTCCAACTCGCCTTTTTCATTGAGGAACTGGGAGGCGGGGATAACACCTTCGGACTTCAGTCCGGCGTTAACGGTGACCCAGTCGTTATCGACGTCTACAACGGTTCCCTGGACGATGGAACCTGGTTGCATGTCAATTTCTTTTAGGCTTTCTTCAAAAAGATCCGCAAAGCTCTCGCTCATTATGTGTCCTATGTGATCAACGCAAGTTTACTCCGTGCTACCAGCAACACGGTCTGTTAGTTTCAATCCGGATCCAGCCAGTGGCTGGCCGATAACGCCGAATCCGGAATTTCAACAACAAAAAGGTGTAGTCAGGCCTGGCCTGCTGCGGCCATAACCCTGACTAGCACCTCTTCTATACTCAACCCCGTCGAATCAATGACTTGCGCATCGTCTGCAGGCTTGAGCGGGGCGGCGGCGCGGTTCATATCCCGCTCATCGCGCACCCGTATCTCCTTTAAAAGGGCGTCAATATTAACATCGACCCCGGCGTCCTTCAACTGGCTGTAGCGTCTTTGCGCACGCTCTTCGGCACTGGCTGTCAGGAAGATCTTCACCGGCGCATCCGGAAACACCACCGTTCCCATGTCACGGCCGTCCGCAACCAGCCCGGGAGGCTTCTGGAAATCGCGCTGGCGCTGCAACAGCGCGTCGCGCACCGGCTGCATGACAGCCACTTTCGATGCATTATCGCCACAGGTCTCTGTACGTATATTTGCGGTGACGTCAACACCAGCCATCAGCACCTTTGCCGGCTCACCTGGAGGCGTTGGCTCAAACGCCACATCGAGGTTGGCGGCGACGTTTACCAGGGACGGCTCGTCATCCAGGGACACGCCCTGTCGCTCTGCCGCCAGCGCGGTGAGGCGATAAAGCGCACCGCTATCCAGCAGGTGCCACCCCAGCCGGCGGGCGAGCATCTGGGTAATGGTGCCCTTACCGGAGCCGCCAGGGCCATCCACGGTAATAACCGGAGCCTTGCCTTCAGCCATTATTCAGCCCCTTCGGCGGCAATATTGATGCCTGTCTGCTTCGCCAGCTCCACAAAGCCCGGAAATGAGGTGGACACATTGGCACAATCGGTGACCTCGATATCCCCTTCTGCCCGCAGGGAGGCGACGGAGAACGCCATGGCAATACGGTGGTCCCCGTGGCTGTTCACGGTTCCGGCGGTCATCGTCTGCCCACCATCAATGATAATACCGTCTGGAGTCACGGTGGTTTCCACTCCGAGCGCGGTCAAGCCGTCAGCCATCACCTGAATGCGATCACTTTCCTTGACGCGGAGCTCCTCGGCGCCGCGCAGAACAGTTCTACCCTCGGCGCAGACTGCGGCAATGAACAGCACGGGGAATTCATCGATTGCCAGCGGAACCTGATCCTCGGGGATGTCGATACCCTTGAGTTCGGCGGAACGGACGCGAAGATCAGCGACCGGCTCCCCACCAATCACGCGCTCTTCGAGGACCTCTATATTGGCCCCCATCATGCGCAGAATATTAATCACCCCAACCCTCGTCGGGTTCATGCCAACGTGGCGGATGGTCAAGTCGGAATCCGGGGCGATACTCGCCGCAACGAGGAAAAACGCTGACGAAGAGATATCCGCAGGTACGTCTATGGCGGTGGCGGTCAACGAGCCGCCACCGGTCACACTGGCCGTCGCGGTATCTCGATGCACGTGATAACCAAAGCCTTCCAACATGCGTTCAGTGTGATCCCGGGTAGGAGCTGGCTCGGTAACGGAGGTTACGCCCTCGGCATAGAGACCGGCGAGTAGCAGGCAGGATTTCACCTGGGCGCTGGCCACCGGCATTTCATAATGGATACCGGTTAGCGCGTGCCCACCTCGGATTTTCAAAGGCGGCCGCCCGCCCTCGGCGGTATCAATCACCGCACCCATGGCTCTCAAAGGATCCGCCACACGCCCCATTGGACGCTTGGACAGACTTTCATCACCGGTGAGTTCGGAGTCAAACGGTTGCGCCGCCAGCAAACCGGAAAACAGGCGCATGGCGGTACCTGAATTACCCAGGTACAAAGGGCCGCGCGGCGCTTGGAGCCCGTTGATACCAACGCCGTGAATGCGCACAAAGCCTTCGTCCGGCCCTTCAATGGTCACGCCCATATCGCGGAACGCCTGCAGGGTCGCCAGGCTATCCTCTCCTTCGAGGAAGCCCTTCACCTCCGTGATACCGTCGGCAAGGGCGCCCAGCATGATGGATCGATGGGAAATGGACTTATCGCCCGGCACGCGTATCTCGCCGGAAATCCGGCCGCCAGGTTGAAGACGGAACGTTACCTGTTTCTGACTGTTTTTTGTCACGTAAGCCTGTCCTGAAAGCATCTTTGAAAAATGTTCCCGCGCCGCCTTGGCGCGACTGAAAACCCGCAACAGAGTTGCACTGTCCTGATCGGCGATGGCGGTACGAAGCTGATCCAGATCGTGGGTAAAATGATCAATTACCCGCAACACCGCATCCCGGTTTGAGAGAAAAATATCGTGCCACATCACCGGGTCGCTCGCTGCTATTCGAGTGAAGTCCCGGAAGCCGCCGGCTGCGTAGCGGAAAATATCCAGATTCTCGTCCTCGCCCGCCAGGGTATCCACTAGCGAGAAAGCAATAAGATGAGGAAGATGACTGGTGGCGGCCAACACCTCGTCGTGATAGGCCACCGACATGGTCAGAACCGTTGCACCACAGCCTTCCCACAATGCCCTGAGCTTCTCCAGGTCGGGCTGACCAACATTCTCCGCCGGCGTGAGTATAACCTTGTGATTGGCAAACAAGTCGGGGTTGGCCGCGCGAATGCCGCTTTTTTCGGAACCGGCGATGGGATGACCTGGTATCACTTTCGCGGGTAGATCGCCAAACACCTCTCGCACATCGTTAACAAAACTGGTCTTGGTGCTGCCGACGTCCGTTAACACGGCGTTTTCGCCAAGATGGGGTTTGATTTCCGCCAGCACTGCCCGAGTTGCCCTGACCGGCACCGCCAGCACTACAAGATCGCTGCCGGCCACTGCCTCTGCAACCGAACCGGCAGCTTCATCAATAATGCCCAACTCGGTGCCAAGCGCCAATTCGTCCGCGCGCTTGTCAGCACCCACAACGGTAACCGCGAGGCCATTGTCGCGGATCGCCCTGGCCAGAGAACCACCGATCAGGCCAAGGCCAATGACAGCAACACGCTGAAACAGTGGCTGAACCTCGCGCACGTTACTCTCCCCATCCTGCGGACGTATCCAGTGCATGGGCCAAAGCCTCGATAAACCGCGCATTTTCTTCGGGCAAGCCGACCGACACCCGCAGGTGCCTGGGCAGGCCGTAGCCACCAATCGGCCTGACAATCACGCCCTGCTCCAGTAACGACTGATTAATGCCAGCCGCCTGATCGCCCACATCCACGGCAATAAAATTGCCGGCAGACGGAATGTATTTGAGCCCTATTTCGTTAAATGCAGACTCAAGCTGTTTCATCCCGGCTGCATTCACTTCACACGAGCGCCGCAGGTAGTCTTCATCGCTCAACACAGCCGTCGCGGCCACCAAGGCCATAGAATCTACATTAAAAGGCTGACGTACTCGGTTGAGAATATTGGCAATCTCCGGAGAACTTACGCTGTAGCCAGCCCGCAGCGATGCCAGCCCCCAAGCCTTGGAGAACGTCCTGGTAACGATCAGGTTCGGGTAGCGCTTGAGCAACGACAGGCCATCCACATAGCCCTCCCCCTGCAGGTATTCGCAGTAGGCTTCATCCAGAACCACCACAACCCTGGAGGGAATACGGGCCAGGAACGACTCGATCGCCTCGGCACCATGAACCGTGCCCGTGGGGTTGTTGGGGTTGGCCACAAACACCAGCGCGGTGCGATCTGTTATCGCTTCCACCATGGCATCAAGGTCGTGGCCGTAGTCCCTGGCAGGTACCGACACGCCTTTGGCACCGATCGCCTGGGTAACAAGCGGGTATACCGCAAAGGCGTACTGGGAGAACACCACTTCCGAGGAAGCATCTGCAAAGCACCGAGTGATCACTTCCAGCACATCGTTGGAACCGTTGCCAAGGGTAATCTGCGAGGGCGCCACGCCGTACCGGGCAGACAACGCCTGCTTAAGATCAAACCCATTGCCATCAGGATAGCGGCAAAGCTCGCCCAGAGCGCCCTTCACCGCCGCCAGCGCCTTTGGGCTGGGCCCAAGAGGGTTTTCGTTGCTGGCCAACTTGATGATATTTTCAGGCTTCAGGCCCAGCTCCCTGGCCAGTTCATCAATCGGCTTGCCCGGCTGGTAGGGGGATAGCGCCTGCACGCCTTTGACCGCCAGACTTTGGTAATCAATCGACATTTCGACCTTCCTCAGCCATTTGCGTTTCTGTCACAGAACCCCAATGGGATAGGACCCCAGGCGCTTCAGTTCGACCGCCTCTTCATCGATTTCTGACAGCACCTTGCTGACCTGTGCATCGTCCACATGGCCTTCAAAATCGATGTAGAACACGTAGGCCCAGGTACCGCTGGGCGATGGGCGGGTTTCGATACGGGTCAGGCTCAGACCGTGTTTGTGGAACGGCTCCAGCAATTGATACAAAGCGCCAGGCTTATTCCGCATGGACACCAGAATGGACGATTTATCGTTGCCACTCGCCGGCACTTCCTCGCGGCCGATGATCAGGAACCGGGTGGTGTTGTCCGGTCGGTCTTCGATGCTGGCCGCCAGCATCTCCAGACCATAGAGTTCTGCCGCCATGTCCCCTGCGATCGCGGCCGTGCCCGGCTCTTCCGCTGCCCGCCTTGCGGCTTCAGCATTACTACTGACCGTGACCCGCTCGATACCATAGCGGTGGGTATCCAGCCACTGCCGGCATTGAGCGAATGACTGTTGATGGGAATAGATGCGAACAATGTCCTGCCCTTGGTGCTTTGGCGATACCATCAGGTGGTGATGGATCCGCAACTGGACTTCGCCGCAGATCTTCAGTGGCGAGGACATAAACATGTCAAGGGTATGGTTGATCATGCCTTCCGTGGAGTTTTCCACTGGGACCACGCCATAGTGGGCCGCGCCGGATTCCACTTCACGGAACACCGCATCGATGGCGGGCAAAGGCACGCTGACCACAGAGTGTCCGAAGTGCTTTAGCGCCGCTGCCTGGGTAAAAGTACCAATCGGCCCGAGGAAAGCGATGTGCATCGGTTTTTCCAGCGCCAGGCAAGCGGACATGATCTCCCGAAACAATCGAGCCATTTCCTCGCCGGACAACGGGCCAGGGTTGCGCTCCTTTATACGGCGCAATACCTGGGCTTCGCGTTCCGGACGGTAGAAGAATACATCCTCATCCGGGTTGGCTTCCATTTTCACGCGAGCCACTTCCTGGGCACATTCCGCGCGCTTGCTGATCAGGTCCATGATCTCCTGATCCAAGCGATCGATATCGTTCCTCAACTGCCCGAGACGGGCCTGCTCATCACTCATGATCAGCCCCACTCCTTCGCAAACACGGTCATGTAGTCAATCAACGCATCGACACCGGCTTCTGGCATGGCGTTGTAGACACTGGCCCGCATGCCACCTACGGAACGGTGGCCCTTGAGATTCAACAATCCCCTCTCGTTCGCGCCTTTCAGGAAGGCGCTATTGAGCGCGTCGTCCGCCAGGGTGAATGGTATATTCATCCACGAGCGGAAGCGCGGTGTGATCGGGTTAGCGTAGAAATCGTTCTCATCAATAAAACCGTAAAGTTTACTGGCCTTACGACGATTGACCTCGCCCATGGCTGCAACACCGCCCTGCTCTTTCAGCCATTTGAACACCAGGCCTGCCAGATACCAGGAGTACGTGGCGGGCGTGTTGTACATGGAGTCATTATCTGCAATCACCTGATAGTTCATCATCGTCGGCGTGACCTTGAGCGCCTTGCCCAGCAGATCCTTGCGGATGATGACGACCACCAGGCCGGATGGACCGATGTTCTTCTGCGCGCCGGCATAGATCAGGCCGAACTTCGAGACATCCAGTGGGCGTGACAGCATGGTGGACGACATATCCGCCACCAACGGCACAGAACCGCTCTCCGGCACAAAATCGAACTCCAACCCACCAATGGTTTCATTGGGCGTGTAATGCAGGTAAGCCGCGTTGGCATCCGTAGCCCAGGCTTCCTGATCGGGAATGCTGGCAAAGCCATTCGATTCGCTGCTTGCCACAACATTGACCTTGCCATAACGGCTGGCCTCGGCGATGGCTTTCTTCGACCAGATACCCGTGTTCACGTAGTCCGCAGACGCCTTGTCGCCAAGCAGGTTCAAGGGAATGGTCGAGAACTGGCTGGAAGCACCACCCTGCATGAAGAGTACGGCGTAATCATCTGAAACGCCGGCCAATTCCCGAAGGTCTTTCTCGGCTGTTTCGGCGATTTCCACGAACTCGTCACTGCGATGGCTCATTTCCATCACGGACATGCCGGTGCCGCGCCAGTCCAGCATCTCTTCCCGTGCCTGCTGCAAAACGGGCTCCGGCAAGGTTGCCGGGCCTGCACAAAAATTATACGCCCTGCTCATGATCCTGTGATCTCTCAAATCCTGCCAATATAGGATGCCGGCTTATTCCTCGCCGGCACTCTCGCCTGCATCACCTGCGTTGTCCGAGCTACCGCCATCCTGTGCAGCAGGCGCTTCTTCACCGTCGACCTCTTCGGCATCGGTTTCGGCAATACGCTCAACACCCACAAGGCGCTCGTCTTCCTGGCTCAGCTTGATCAGGCGAACACCCTGGGTGTTCCGGCTCAGAACCGATACTTCGTCGGTGCGGGTACGCACAAGCGTGCCCTTGTCCGAGATCAGCATCATCTCGTCGCCTTCAAACAGCTGCAACGCCGTGACCAGATTACCGTTACGCTCGGAACACTGCATGGCAATAACGCCCTGGCTGCCCCGGCTGTAGGTCGGAAACTCGTCGAAGGTGGTGCGTTTACCGTAGCCGTTTTCACTCGCCGTCAGCAGAACCGCGTCTTCCTGCGGAATGATCAGCGACACAACGTGATGCCCTTCCGGCATTCTGATGCCACGCACACCTCGGGCCGTACGGCTCATCGGACGTACCGCCTCCTCGTTGAAGCGAACGGCCTTGCCCGCCG
Organism: Marinobacter sp. G5_S1_61_S3; assembly: GCF_054968585.1. Lineage (NCBI taxonomy): Bacteria > Pseudomonadati > Pseudomonadota > Gammaproteobacteria > Pseudomonadales > Marinobacteraceae > Marinobacter > Marinobacter sp. G5_S1_61_S3. Next base: position 37,437 of record NZ_JBQKUK010000024.1, read on the forward strand.
AGGAGAACAGCATGACTTCCGCATCGCCCTTGGTGATGGCCGTACCAATCAGGGTGTCACCCTCGTCCAGCGACAGGGCAATCAGGCCATTGCTGCGCGGACGGGAGAAATTTGGCAACGGCGTTTTCTTGACCACACCAGCCGAGGTGGCCATCAGCACGTACTGATCTTCCGGATAGTCACGAACCGGCAGGAAGGTGGTAATACGCTCCCCGTCTTCCAGCGGCAGGATGTTGACCATTGGGCGACCGCGGGATGCGCGGCTTGCCCGGGGAATCTCGAATACCCGCAACCAGTACACCTTGCCCCGGTTGGAGAAGCAGAGAATGGTGTCGTGGGAGTTCGCTACCAACAGTTTCTCGACAAAATCTTCGTCTTTCATCGACGTGGCGGCCTTGCCACGACCACCACGGCGCTGTGCCTGATAGTCTTCGACTGCCTGGGTCTTGGCGTAACCACCGTGGGAGATGGTCACCACCAGGTCTTCTTCGTCGATCAGATCGGCGATGGTCAGGTCCCGTTTGGAGCTGGTGATTTCGGTCAGACGGTTATCGCCAAACTCGCTCACCACAGCTTCCAATTCCTCTCGGATCACCTGCATCAGGCGGTCCGGATCGCCCAGGATTTCCAACAGGTCGGCGATCTTCTCGAGAATGTCCTTGTACTCGTTCTGTAGCTTTTCGGTCTCAAGACCGGTCAGGCGGTGCAGACGCAGGTCCAGGATCGCCTGGGCCTGCTCTGGCGACAGATGGTACAGGCCATTGCGCAGGCCAAAAATCTCCGGCAGGTCGTCAGGGCGGCAGGCATCTTCACCCGCCCGCTCAAGCATCGCCAGAACATCACCCGGCGCCCACCCCTGGGCCATCAGCTTTTCTTTTGCCTCGGCCGCCGCCGGAGACGCCTTGATCAGCGCGATGATTTCATCAATGTTCGCCAATGCGACCGTAAGGCCTTCCAGAATATGGCCACGTTCGCGGGCTTTGCGCAGTTCGTAGATGGTACGGCGGGTAACCACTTCGCGGCGATGCCGGACAAACGCGTCCAGCATTTCCTTGAGGTTCAGGATCTTCGGCTCGCCGTTGATCAGGGCGACCATGTTAATGCCGAAAACGGTCTGAAGCTGGGTATGGGCAAAGAGGTTGTTGACGATAACGTCCGGGTTCTCACCTCGACGCAGCTCAATCACCACCCGGATGCCTTCCTTGTTGGACTCATCCCGCAGCTCGGAAATACCTTCCAGACGCTTCTCTTTAACCAGTTCCGCAATCTTTTCGATCAGCCGTGCCTTGTTCAGCTGGTACGGCAACTCGTTGATGATGATGGCGTCACGGTTGGTCTTCTTGTCGTGCTCAATTTCATGGCGGGCGCGGATATAGATGCGCCCCCGGCCGGTACGGTAGGCTTCCACAATCCCAGCACGACCGTTGATGATGCCCTGGGTGGGGAAGTCCGGCCCCGGGATGTGTTCCATGAGATCGTCAACGGTCATGTCGGGGTTGTCGATCAGAGCGAGACAGCCGTTAACGACTTCCGTCAGATTGTGGGGCGGAATATTGGTGGCCATACCCACGGCAATGCCCGAGGAACCGTTTACCAGCAAGTTGGGAATCCGCGTGGGCAGTACGTCCGGAATCTGTTCGGTGCCATCGTAGTTGGCCACGAAATCCACGGTTTCCTTGTCCAGATCCGCCAGCAGGGAGTGGGCAATCTTCTCCATGCGGATCTCGGTATAACGCATGGCAGCCGCGTTGTCGCCGTCGATGGAGCCAAAGTTACCCTGACCATCCACCAGTGGGTACCGCAGGGAAAACGGCTGGGCCATACGAACAATAGTGTCGTAGACCGCCGAGTCACCGTGGGGGTGGTACTTACCGATGACGTCACCCACTACACGGGCGGATTTCTTGTAGGCCTTATTCCAGTCGTTGTTGAGTTCGGACATGGCGAACAGTACGCGGCGATGCACTGGCTTAAGGCCGTCGCGCACGTCTGGAAGTGCCCGCCCGACGATGACGCTCATGGCGTAATCGAGATAGGACTGTTTGAGCTCGTCTTCAATATTTACCGGCAGGATCTCTTTGGCTAACTCACCCATCGAGAAAGGTTCCTTTGCATTTGCTGGAAGTCGTTTCAGGGCCCTTCACAGCGCCCCATAGTTATTCTTTAACAAGCGGCCAATACTACCACATTCAACCCCTTAGCGGGGGATATGGCAGTGGCCGTCAGTCAAAAACCACAGTCTTGTTTTCGTAGGCGATCACACGGTCTTCAATGTGCGCCCGCAGCCCCCGGGACAGGGCATTCTTCTCCACGTCCTTGCCCAGACGCACCATATCCTCAATGGAGTCGCTATGGCTGATGCGAATTACCTCCTGTTCGATAATGGGGCCTTCGTCCAGATCCTGCGTTACGTAGTGGCAGGTGGCGCCTATCAACTTCACACCCCGGCTGTACGCCTGGTGATATGGCCGAGCGCCGGCAAAGGATGGCAAAAAGCTGTGGTGGATATTGATAACTTTGCCTGCGTACTTTTCACACAGGTCCGCAGGCAGTATCTGCATGTATCGGGCTAGAACAACCACATCAGCGTCGTACCCTTCGATCAAACCATCCACTTCGCCGAAGGCTTCATCGCGATTGTTCTGATTCACCGGAATATAGTGGTAGGGTATTTCATGCCACTCCACCATGCGCCGGAGGTCTTCGTGATTGGAAATAACCGCTACGATCTCAGCGTTGATTTCCCGGCTGTGCCAGCGATGGAGCAGGTCCGCCACGCAGTGGGATTCCTTGCTGCACATCAGGATCACTTTCTTGGGCCGGGCCGAATCAGCAATGTGCCAGTTCATATTGAACTCGCGGGCAATCGGCTCAAAGGCCGTGCGGAACTGGTCCAGGCCAAAGGGGATCGAACTGGCCTTGATTTCATGCCGCATGAAGAACCACCCGGTCTGGGTGTCGGAATGGTGGCTCGCCTCTGTAATCCAGCCATTGTAGGTCGACAGAAAGTTACTGACCTTGGCAACGATCCCCACCCGGTCCGGGCAGGAAATCACAAGACGATAGGTATGCTCCATGGAAGCCTTTCCTTAATCTGATCCGGGATCACGGGCGCGCGACTTCACACCCTCAAAAATGACCGGCTATGATAGCTTATCTGAGCACCAGAAACGAGGCACAGAAACATGGATAGACTCCCCCTACAGGTACGTACCCGAAAAGCCCTCGCGGGCCGCTCACTGGCCGCGAGAATGATGATCACCCTGGCGCTGCCCCTACCTCTACAGCCGGTGACTGCAGAGGCCATTCTAGAGGGAGAACGCCACCACCCGGTGCAAGCCAGTAACGGCATGGTGGCCACCAGCCACACCCTGGCAACGGAAGTCGCATTGAACGTACTGAAGAACGGCGGCAATGCGATGGATGCTGCCGTTACGGCGGGATTCGCGCTGGCGGTCACCCAGCCGCGCTCCGGCAACATCGGCGGTGGCGGATTTATGCTTTTCGCGCCGGGCAACGGCGACGCGGTGGAGGCCATCGACTATCGGGAGAAAGCACCGGCTGCTGCCACCGAAACCATGTTCCAGGACGATGATGGTAACCTGGTCGAGAATCGCAGCCGCTTTACCCACAAAGCATCCGGCGTGCCCGGCACCGTCGCCGGCCTTGCGCTGGCCCTTGAGCGCCACGGTACGCTGTCGCTGGAACAGGCCCTGGCCCCGGCGATCAAACTGGCGCGGGAAGGCTTTATTGTACCCGCACGCTTCACCGAGGGCCTGGAACAGGCGCGGGAACGACTGCAGCGCTGGCCGGCAACTCTCGAAACCTTCTATAAAGAGGACGGCTCTCCGTGGCAGCCAGGCGAGCAATTTCGGCAACCGGAGCTTGCCGACACCCTTCAGCGCATTGCCGATCAAGGCATCGATGGCTTCTATCAGGGCGAAACCGCGCAACTCATCGTCCAGGAAATGGAACGCCACGACGGCCTGATCACCCTTCAGGACCTGAAGAACTACCAGCCCACAATTCGCCAGCCGGTTCATGGCACCTACCGCGGACATGACATCTATTCCATGTCACCGCCCTCCTCTGGTGGCACTCACATTGTGCAGATTTTGAACATTCTTGAAGGCTACCCGCTGGCCGAGTTCGGTCATAACTCCGCCGCCGGTATTCACCACATGGCCGAAGCCATGAAGCTCGCCTACGCTGACCGTGCGGAATACCTTGGAGACACCGACTTCGTGGAGGTACCACTAGAGGGCCTGACGAGCAAGGCCTACGCCGAAGCATTGCGTAAAACCATTGATCCGGCCGAAGCCCGGCCTTCGACCGAGATCAGTGCCGGTAACCCTGAGGCCTATGAAAGCCCGGAAACCACCCACTTCTCCGTTGTCGACCGCTGGGGCAACGCAGTTTCCAATACTTACACCATTAATTTCAGCTACGGGTCCGGCATCACCGTTGACGGGGCGGGGTTCCTTTTGAACAACGAAATGGACGACTTCAGTGCCAAACCCGGCGAACCCAACGCCTATGGACTGATTGGTGGCGAAGCCAATAAGGTGGAACCCGGCAAGCGTATGCTGAGCTCCATGTCGCCGACCATTGTCAGGCGCGATGGTCGCAACTATCTGGTTACGGGAAGCCCCGGCGGGTCCCGAATTATCACGACAACCTTGCAGGTGCTGCTGAATGTGATTGATCATGGCATGAACATTCAGTCTGCGGTGAGTGCCCCAAGGATTCACCACCAATGGTTGCCAGACGAGATCCGCATTGAACAGGGCATCAGCCCGGATACCGTGAGGCTGCTGGAGGAAAAGGGGCACAAGGTGGTGACAAAAAGTGCCATGGGCGCCATCCAGAGCATACTGATCGATACTGAAGGAACCCTCTACGGCGGTGCAGACCCGCGCCGCAGCACATCTTCAGCCATGGGCTATTGAGGGGCACACAGCCCCGGGAGGCATTATGTTTTTATCCGTTCAACTGAGCTGCTACCCACTCACCGATGACTACAAGCCGCCCATTCGTGCCGTTATCGAGCGGCTTGAAAAAACAGGGCTGGAGATCTTTCCGGGCCGCATGAGCACCGAAATGTTCGGTGAGTACGACGAGGTAATGCGCGTGCTCTCAGACACCATGAAATGGTCGTTCGAGGAGTACGGTAAAGCGGTGTTTGTGGCCAAGATCATGGAAGGTGATCGCCGGCCACGCTAGGGCGCTTTTGAGCCAGGCCCAGACACTCGCTCTAGTCTGGTGTAACTTTCAAAACACGTCCGTCAGCATTATCCGTTAACAGATAAACCGAACCGTCAGGGCCCGTTACGACGGCCCTGATGCGTTCGCCCAGCTCACCGAACAGGGTTCCCACTTCCGTTGCCTCGCCACCCGCCAACCGGACACGATGCACTTGCCGGGTCACCAGTCCGCCAACCAGCAGATCACCCTGCCACTGAGGAAACAGATCGCCGGTGTAAACGGTCATGCCCGATGGGGCGATGGATGGCGTCCAGTGCAGCAGCGGCGCCTCGACACCCTCACGCTCCTCGAACGGGGTTACCCGCGCACCGGTATAGTCCAGCCCATGGGTGGTGACCGGCCAACCGTAGTTGGCGCCCGGGCGAATGACGTTGATCTCATCACCACCCCGGGGCCCGTGTTCATGAGCAATCAGCCGGCCCTGTTCGCTGTCGTAGGCCAGCCCCTGCACATTGCGATGACCATAGCTGTAGATTTCACCCTGGTAGGTGTCGTGCCCTGCAAAAGGGTTGTCGTCCGGAACGCTGCCATCCGGGTTAAGGCGCACAATACTGCCAATGTGGTTTTGACGGCGCTGGGCCTGCTCGCGGTAGTCGAAACCGTCTCCGAGGGTTAACACCAGCGTATCATCCGGCAGCCATACCATCCGCCCTCCATAATGAGCGCTGCCCTTCTTGGCCGGTTGTACCCGGAATAGTTCGCTCACATTCTCCAGGCCCTGCTCTCCCAGTTGCCCCCTGGCCAGGCAGGTGTGATTGGCATCCATGGTGCCACAGGCATAACTCAGGTAAATCTGTCGGCTCTCCTCGAAGTCCCTGGCGGGAAGCACATCAAACAGCCCTGCCTGGCCGGATGCGAAAACCTCCGGCACACCATCCAGCGGTTCCGGCATCAGGTCGCCGTTAGCCGTCAGCATTCGCAACCGACCCGGCCTTTCAGTAACCAGCATTCGCCCATCGGGCAGGAACGCCATTGACCAGGGGTGTTCGAGGCCACTGGCCACGGTTTCAATCGCATAGCCTGGCACCTCATCCGCTACGGCATCAGATTCAGGCAGAACCGCCCCGGCAACCATCAGAAGCATCGCAACAGGCACTGCCGAGGCATTGCCATTTTTACGGGGCAACCGGGAAACCAGAACGGCAAACAACAAACCAGAGAGAGCAGCCGTTGCCAGCATGGCCAACAGTCCACCCATATCTCGCGTGGCAGCGATCAACGTAGGCATGGGCGCCAATGCATCCACAATCCGCAAGGTCGCCCACAATCCCACAGCCGCGGCAAGCGGGCACAGCCACAAACGGCCTGATTGACCAGCCAGCCGGGCCACAAGAGACGCAGCACCCTGAGAGAACAGGAAACTGAGCCCAAAGAGGATGGCGTACAAAGGGGCAAAGTTCAGAAGATCCTGAACTGTAGTTTGCAAACGGGTCGCCATACTGATTTCAACCCCCAGGCCTTCCAGCGCCTGGAGATTGAACTGGGTTTGCACAAGGCTGCCCAGCACGGAGCCCACGATCAACGCGACGATGAATGCCAGCACCACTCTCCTCCAGCCAACCAATGCTGCCATTACTTCTCTCCGGAAGGCTCCAGCTTGTCCTGAGTGCGCAGTTCGAAGTCACTGGCGTCGTGGCGTTCATGCAACTGCCTGCTCTCCTCGCCCCAGGTGCGGTTTACCATCAATCCACGCTTGACCGCCGGGCGTTCTGCGATCTCATCGGCCCAACGCACCACGTTCTTGTAGGTATGCGCTTCCAGGAATTCCGCCGCTTCATACACCTTGTTTTTCACCAGTGCGCCGTACCAGGGCCAGATCGCCATATCTGCGATGGTGTATTCGTCGCCCGCAATGTAGCGATTGTCGGCCAGTTGCCGATCCAGCACGTCCAACTGGCGCTTCACTTCCATGGTGTAGCGGTTGATCGGGTACTCGTATTTTTCCGGTGCGTAGGCGTAGAAATGGCCAAACCCACCGCCCAGGAACGGCGCACTGCCCATTTGCCAGAACAACCAGTTCATGGTTTCCGTGCGCGCCACAATGTCCATCGGCAGGAACTCGCCAAACTTCTCAGCGAGGTAAAGCAGGATGGAGCCGGATTCAAACACGCGGACGGCCGGCGTGTGGGTGTGGTCCATCATCGCCGGTATCTTGGAATTCGGGTTCGCGTTCACGAAACCACTGCCAAACTGTTCCCCCTCGGTGATGCGGATCAGCCAGGCATCGTATTCCGCTTCCTTGATGCCCTTGGCCAACAGTTCCTCGAACATGATCGTGGCCTTCACGCCATTCGGGGTCGCCAGTGAGTAGACCTGGAACGGGTGCTCCCCTACCGGCAATTCTTTCTCGTGAGTGGGTCCGGCGATGGGGCGATTGATCTGCGAGAAGGCTCCGCCGCTCTCGGCATCCCATTTCCAGACTCTCGGTGGCGTGTAGGTGTCATCGGTCATTCATTCTTCCTCAATTTAGTGGATCTATTGGTAACAAGGCCTCACGCGGCCAGTTCCTGGCGCATCATGTTCAGCAGTCCGCCTTCGATAACCATACGGACCTGGCGCTCGCTAAGTTCATGCGTCAGTTCATAACGTTCGCCGTTCCGGGTATTTTTCGCAACAATCCTGTCCCCGGCTTTTAATGTTTCAACCAGCCCCTCAATCGATAACTCATCGCCCTGCTCGATGCTATCGAAGTTCTCCGGAGTGACAAAGTTCAAAGGCAACACACCAAAACTGGACAGATTCTGCCAGTGTATGCGCGAATAACTCTTGGCAATCACTGCCCGCACGCCCAGATAACGGGGCGCCAGCGCCGCATGTTCACGGCTTGACCCCTGGCCGTAATTGTCACCGCCAACGATCAGAGACCCGGTGTCCTGATACTCTTTTGCCCGTTCCGGATAGGTTGGGTCCAGCCGGGTATAAGTAAACTCGCTGATGGCCGGAATGTTACTGCGAAACGGCAGTATCCGGGAGCCGGCAGGCAGGATGTCGTCGGTGGAAACATCGTCACCAACCTTGAGCAGAACCGGCGCCTTCAACGAGTCAGGCAGTGCCTCAAACGTCGGCAGGGTGCTGATGTTCGGCCCCTTCTCAACCACCGTTAATTCCGGGTGCTTCGCCGGCGGGCGGATATTGCGATCATCCACATAAAAGGTACTGTGCTCGTCGAACACAGGATAGTTCATATCGAGATCACGAGGGTCTGTAATCACGCCGGTCAACGCAGACGCCGTGGCTGTTTCGGGGCTGCAGAGACAGACTTTGTCTTCATCAGTACCCGACCGACCCGCAAAGTTCCGTGGAACGGTGCGCAGGCTGATCTGATCCGTTGCCGGTGCCTGCCCCATGCCAATGCAGCCATTGCAGCCGGTCTGATGCAGGCGCGCCCCAGCGCTGAGCAGATCGGTAAGATGGCCCAGTTCTACCAGGTTTTCCAGAACCTGACGCGAGGTGGGGTTGATATCGAAAGATACTCCCTCGCGAACCTGACGGCCCTTCACCATCATCGCAGGAACTGCGAAATCCCTCAGGCCAGGATTCGCGGAGGACCCAATGTAGGCCTGGTAGATGGGCTCGCCAGCCACTTCCCGCACCGGGAACACCTTCCCTGGACTGCTGGGAAGTGCAATCAACGGCTCCAGCTTGCCCAGATCGATCTCGTCATGCAGATCGTAGGTGGCGCCGCGGTCGGCTTCCAGCCTCTGGAAGTCACCTTCCCGCTGTTGCTGCTTGAGAAAATCCCGCACCGCATCGTCCGCCGGGAACACCGTAGCGGTGTGTCCCATCTCCTGCCCCATGTTCGCGATCACATGGCGGTCCATCGCGGACAGCCCTTTCAGGCCCGGCCCATAGTACTCGATAATGTTCCCGGCACCGCCCTTCACTCCGTGGCGGCGAAGCATTTCCAGGATGACATCCTTGGCACTCACCCAATCCGGCAGTTTCCCGGTCAGCTTCACGCCCATGACCTTTGGCATGTTGAGATAGAACGGCTCTCCACACATGGCCATGGCCACAGCCAGACCGCCAGCCCCCATTGCCAGCATTCCCAGGGAACCGGCAGCGCAGGTATGGCTGTCGGAGCCAAGAAGGGTCTTGCCCGGTTTTCCAAAGCGTTCCATGTGCACTGGATGGCTGACGCCGGACCCGGCCGGGCTGAACCACAGGCCGAACCTCTCGCAGGCACTGCGCAGGAACAGGTGATCATCGGGGTTGCGGTTGTCAGTCTGCAGCAGGTTGTGGTCAACGTACTGCGCGGACAACTCGGTTTTGACCTGGCCGAGCCCCATGGCCTCCAGCTCGAGCATAACCAGTGTACCGGTTGCATCCTGGGTCAGCGTTTGATCGATCTTCAGCCCGATTTCCTCGCCGGCCTTCATCGTTCCCGACACCAGGTGTGACTCGATCAGCTTCGTGGCAACATTGCGCGGTTGATTCTTCGTCTGTTTCGTCATCGGATGACCTCCATGCGAGCCAGATTTCAGACCTTCATACCGTTAACTATAGATCCCGCTGGCCAACCTTGTCGTCAGGACTGGGGGAAACACAGCTCCTTGCTTCGGGACGTCAGGCTGCTCCACTTCGGTTTGCTGGTGTTGCGTACTTTTTTCAGATAGGTGTTCACGTCGCTGAAGTGCTTTTCGGTGGCCCCCATCCCGGTTGCCTCGTCCCGGTGAACACCGGACATAAACATCAATGCCTTATATTCATCACCGCCATCATCAATCGTGCCGCTGAGTAACTTCAGATGTGAGGCGCAAAAGATGTGCAGGTTGCGTTTATCGTAATCGACCTCTTGGGCCCAGGCCCAGCTGTTAAAGCTGAGCGCCACCAGAAAGACAGAGGTGCATAAGGTTGGCTTCATGAGGTTTTACTCCCAAAGCACCAAGCGTTGTTGGTGCGTGAATTACGTGGTCGTCCCGGACGGACTGGGCGTAAACAGCAGCCCAGATGGGACATGTCAGGAATCGGTGCAGCCCTATTGACTGGAAAGGTTAACGCCAATCAACAAGGCTAACCAGTAGATCAGGCAACTGTCTTGCGATTGCGGAATTTCAATGTGGCCAGTGGTAGCAGTAACAACAGCCAACTGGCTGCACCACCGCCACCGCTACTGCCACTGCTACCGTTTGGCGCCACCTCTTGTTCCAGAAACTCCAACTCATTTTCAGCCATGGTCATCAATGCTTCGATTTCATTCAACCGAATCTGTTGCGCCTGGAACAGTCCCTGATCCAGTTGCTCTTTGATTAACACATCGCTATTCGAAATCGCTCTGGCCACATGAGCCAGTCGACGCTTGAGCTCGGCGTTACCCAAGCGCACTTCACCATCCGCAATTTCCGCCCCTATACCCAGAGAAACTCCGCCGTTCAAGTTACCATTCATGGCCAGTACGTTTAGCTGTAAAAACTCACGATACGGCAAGCACTGTGATGGGTCTTCGGCAGGATCACCTTCTGGAATGGTTCCGATAACAGGCTTCGGGTCAGCAAAAGGATCAGAGCAGTCATAGTCAGGTGCACTCCCATCGCTGTAAACCGGGTAATCCACAACGCTCATCTGACTGATGTAAAGCCCGTTATCGCTCCCATTCGAAGACTGATTTGCGTCCAAACGCCAGGATTCGCCGACCTCACCGTCTACATAGGTGCCGTCGAAAGTTTGCCTAACCGGCCCGCCAGCCGTTGCTGTTGAATCGTGCCAGCGTATACGGAGGTTGTTTTCCTTGAGTACCAGAGCGCCATTGGAAAAGTCCTCGCCGTTAACAATACAATCCGTGCCGATGCACAGATTCCCCTGCACGACCGTATCATCCGCCCTAATCTGATCAGCATTAGACGATGAAGCCGCAGCGGCACACACTACAAAAAGACTGTATTTAAACAATTTCATGATTGATGGTTCCCAGCTGAGCAAGTGTTGTTAGTCAATCTGGGCCGCAACAGCCTCAAGCCGATCAACCAGGTCAGTCAGGCGGGATTCCAGGCCAGCCAGACGAACATCCAGGGCATCCACTTCATCAGACACCGAGGCCGTCGCCGTCGTTTTGAATGTGTTGAACTGCGCGAGTGTTATCGCATCGCTATCGTCGACAGCGTCCGCCACGAACGTTACCCGACGCTCGGAGCCCAAATCGCCGACCGAGATCGCATCCGCCACCACTTCCGCGCCGGCGCCCAAGGCTACGTCGCCTTCCGCAGAGATCACCACAGAATCAAGCTGGCTGGTTAAATTCCTGATAAAGAAGGTCGACGGCAATGCCGATCCACCATCCGTGATGCCCAGCAACCAGTCCTCGGTCGGGAAACTTGCAGAGACGCTAGTATCCCGCAACAGGATCTGCGGTGTTGGTGAATGCAGTCGGAGTGTGTCGAAACCAAATTCAGCATCAACCACACAGTGTTCGCCGGCACACAAAGACCCCTTCACGATCAGATCATCCTGAACGACCTCATCCGCGTGACTCAAGACAGGTAACGATACTGCAAGTGTAGACGCCAAAACGAAGAACTTTCGCATTCCATAATCCCTATTTGATGATACGCAGCCAATTGTGCGTAATTAGTCGCATTCCAAACTCAGGCGTCCGCCTCGCAACGAAGACCTATCCAATAAATAGACAAACAGCTGAAGCTTATGTCAGAAAATTAATAAATCAATGAAATACTTGCGACACGATAGATTTATGGCCGCTCAATTAGAGCTAGTATGGTGTGATTGCCTGTCGCGTTTCTTGGGCCAGGCCAAACCCGAACGGGAATCGGGACCATAATAAACAAGGGGAACAGCCATGAAACAAATTGTTCTCGTGTCTTCCATTGGTGTCCTCGCTGTAACGGCCAGTATTTCTTTTTGGCTGAGCCAGACTGACTCCTCTGTTGACACCGAAAAATCGATCAGCAACCCGCAAGCTACCCAGGCACTGACTCAAGAGCCGCAATCGACCAGCCAAAGCCAGAACAGCGGGCTTACAGCCGAACAACAGGCTTTACTGGACAACCCGCAAACGCTGGAACTGGCCAACCGGCTCGACTTTGAGGAAGAACTGCACACCTTCTTTGCGAACGCCAAGAGCCTGTCTTCGGAAGAGCGCGCAGCGGAGGCTGCAATGCTGGAACAGCGCCTGGCTGAGTACGAACGCCTGGGACAGGTCAGCGCAGCAGAGAGCCTGATGGTTCGCATTGCCATGACAAAACTCACCATCGAAGACGAAGCCGCGCAGAAACGGGCGTTGCAAGGCCTGATTGACCGGCAGAATGCCGCTGCGCAGGCACGCAAAGAAGAATGGCTGGCCAAACCCAGGCCGGAGTTTGAAGCCTATAAGCAGCAGGAGAAACAAATCGTGCAAGAGGTGATGGCAATGGACAAAGTGCCTGCAGGAATGACCCGCAACGAGTACTTACGCCAGCGATTGCTGGAAGCCCGTGTGGCCGCCAACAATAATGGCGATGCGCCTCAATAACGCATCGCCATCCCTATCGGCGGGTTCCCCGATTCCGGAGAACCTGATACCCAATGTTCTACAGAAGCTGATCAAGTGCCCAGTAGAGCGGATTGAACGGCTTGTTGTAGTCAGCCTGCTGATCGGTTTCAGAGGCCTGCATCACCGCACCGCTTCCGTTCAACACATTGGCCACAAAGTCATCCAGCTCCAGCCCGGCTTCCTGAATGTCTGAGTTGGCAAACTCAATAATTGTGGTGCAGTGGCTCTCGTTCACATCGCGGAACCATGGCAGGTAATACCCAAAATTATTCAGGTTGGACAGGGTACCCTTCAGGCGCTCTGTATCCGTATACCAGCGTTCGTGGATCAACGCCTCTTTGGTAGCCTGATCCGGCGCATTCTCGATTTCCGGATAGAAACGCTCGTAAGAATAGGAGGAGTAATTCAGATCCTGCCAGAAATGCGTATGCCCCATCCGATCATTCGGTAGCTCCGCAGAAAGGGCCGTATACAGTGAGCCGAGATCGTTCAGGTTCATCAGTGGAAGCCCGTCACTGAGGTATTCCAGCGGACCATTGGGCTGATCCAACCCCCAGGCATCACGGATAAACGACTGCAACAACACCGAAGGATAAGCTTCTGGATCCGCTCCGGAAGGCGCACTGAAGGCAGGTCCAGAGTCGTTGATCATGTACCCCCGGTTGGGCTCCATATCTCGGCGAGTCGGGTGATAATTGGTCAAACTGCCCAGGCCGCCGGCACTGCATCCGGTCGTCAGCAATTGCTTCGGCCGCTGCAGATTATCCTTCACCCACGAAATCGCGGCGCGGGTGTTGCGAAGGCCATTGTGATGCCAGATCAAAGGCTCCGCTTCCCCTTCCGGATCTTCGTACACGGCCACCTTGTCACCGGAGTAGACGTCTCCCGTGCAGTACGGGATATAAACCATGTTCCAGTTCTGGGTCTTGACCGATGTCAGTGGATTCAGGCGCACCACAAATGGACTGACCAGGCTGGCACTGGGGTTTGTCAGGTTCATGTAGTCATCGGGAATACCGTCCGGGTTGCGGGCTCCCCGAATGCCCGTCTGGCCAGAGCAGCTCTCGTAATCCCAGCAAGCGCCGCCCCCTTCCAGGTAGATAATCGTATTACTGGTGTTCGGCACGCGGTTCACAAAGAACTTGTACTCAGAGCCGTTACCACAGACAGCGCCGGTTTCGGGTGCCAGGGGAATGGTTTGCCAGGCGTAGTAGTTGCCTGGCGAAAAACCATCGTTGAACCCCGGCGGGTTGGCAAGTAAGGGGTAGTCACCCTGACGCTGAGCTGCAGTAACCGGGTTATCCGCTGCCGGTGGATTAACCAGATTCCCGAGTGTTCGCCAGAAACCATAGTCACCCAGCTCAGCCATCGCCGGGCCTGTTACGCCCAGTAGAATAAGAACAACTAGCAGTTGGTTCTTGATGCTCGTTTTCACAGGCATCCCTCCTTGATTGTTGTTATTGGGGCGTAGTCAATCATTGAGCTCACCCCTGAATCGAAACTAGACGTGACACTCTGTCATTTCAATGAATACCCCTAGAACAATTGGTCCTAAAAAATGATAGGTAATAGCGTTATTGAAAAATGTAAAGGAAATGACTGAATTGGAGAGAACTACCTCCTCTACTGCCTACTTAATATTGGCCCAATGGGACTAAAAGCATTTTCATCACGACATAAAACATAACAATTTGGCACTATTTAGAAACTAACTTTCTGAAATAAAATGGATATTTAGATCAGCAACCAACAGGCAGCGTTCAACATCAGGCGGCTGTAATTCACTTTTAACAGCGATTACATAAGGGAATATTTGATGCTGGAAAGCAGTTACAACGAGGTTTTGGTCGCCTGTTCTATTATCATTGCCGTTCTTGCATCCTATACGGCCCTGAATATGGCCAGCCGTGTCTCCAGCGCATCGGGCCGCTCTGCGGTTCTATGGCTGATTGGCGGTTCCATCGCCATGGGCTTTGGCATCTGGTCCATGCACTTTATTGGCATGCTCGCCTTTAGCCTTCCCATCGAACTAGGCTACGACGTCCCCCTCACCCTGCTGTCATTAGTCATCGCCATAGCGTGTTCTGCATTCGCCCTTTATCTGGTGTGTCAGGACACGCTGCCCTGGGGCCGGCTGCTATCGGGTGGTTTACTGATGGGCCTGGGTGTAGCCAGCATGCACTACATCGGTATGGAGGCACTGCTCATGCATCCGTACATTTTCTATGTACCCTGGCTGGTTGGGCTATCCATTGTTATCGCCATTGTCGCGTCCACAGCCGCCCTTTGGCTGGCGTTTCGACTGCGAGAGGAGAGCAAGCGCGCGACCTTCGGCCGCATTGGCGCGTCCCTGGTTATGGGGTGCGCCATTATCGGCATGCACTATACCGGAATGGCGGCCTCCAAATTCCCGATCGACAGCTTTTGCGGCGCGGCCAACAGCGGGATCGATACAAAGTGGCTGGCTGTGCTGGTCATCATTGTCAGCCTTGCGGTGTTCGCCATTGCTCTAATTGTGTCAATGCTTGATGTACGCACCAGCCAACTGTCCAACTCACTCGATGACGCCAATAACGAACTCATAAAGCTCGCCCTGCAGGACAACCTGACCCGCATACCAAATCGTGTTCTATTAGGAGATCGGCTGGAGCAAGCGATACACCGAGCCGAGAGAAACAACGGTGAGTTTGCCGTACTGTTTTTGGACCTGGACGGCTTCAAGGCGATCAACGACATGCACGGGCACCATGTCGGAGATCAGTTGCTCAAAGAGGTAGCGAATCGCCTGCTTTCAAACAAACGAGAGGGAGACACAGCCGCGAGGCTTGGAGGGGATGAATTTGTACTATTATTAGAACCCTGCTCACCGGAAACTTCCGCCGTATTTGCGCAACGGTTAATTGATGCCATTGAGCAGCCCTACGAGACTTCGAATATCCCCCTTCACATTTCCACCAGTGTCGGCATCGCGATTTACCCCCAGGACGGTAAAACCGAACATGAGCTGATGGTGAATGCTGACGCCGCCATGTATCACGCCAAGAAACAGGGCCGCAACGGCTACTGCTTTTTCGAACACGGCATGAACGCCAATGTGCACCTGCAGATGCAAATGCAGCAAAATCTGCGGCAGGCCGTCAGCCGCAACGAGCTGGTACTGCATTATCAGCCCAAGTTTGTTGCACCTGACGGCCCCATGACTGGCCTCGAAGCCCTACTGCGATGGCAAAGCCCCGATCACGGATTCCTGTCACCCGATCGTTTTCTCCCGCTGGCAGAGAGCTCCGGGCTGATCGTGCCCATTGGCAACTGGGTCATCGAGGAAGCCTGCCGGCAAATGAAGGTCTGGTACGATCAGGGGCATCAGGAGTGGAGTGTAGCGGTAAACCTTTCAGCGGTTCAGCTGGAGCATCATAGCTTGGTTGACGTGGTTCGCGAGGCATTGAGAAAGCACTCCCTGGATCCCTCACACCTGGTGCTTGAAATCACCGAAACAACGGCCATGTGCAACGCAGAGACAAGCCTCACCGTATTGAACAAACTATCGGATCTCGGCGTGTCCATTTCCATCGATGACTTTGGCACCGGCTACTCAAGCCTGCTCTACCTCAAACGTTTGCCAGCCAACGAACTGAAAATAGACCGCGGCTTCATTACCGAACTGGCCCAGGATAACGATGATGAAGCAATCATCCAGGCGATCATCGCTCTGGGCAAAACGCTGGATATGAGGATTGTCGCAGAAGGTGTTGAAACAGCCGAACAACAGGCACTGCTGACCCAGCTTGGCTGCAATACCCTGCAAGGGTATCTGTTGGCGAGGCCTGCCCCGCCCGAAGCGTTGCTCGAGAAGATTGCTCACATGACCAAACGTACGGAATCGGCTCTGGTTACTTAGGTGAGCGAAGCTGCGTGACGACTGTTGGCATCGCTGACAGAAGAATGCTGCTGCCAACTATGTTGAACTATGAAAACGACGGTGCAGATCACGCACCTGTTCGGCAAGAGCGGGAACCGGACCTTCAACTGCCACGTTTGGAACGACTTCTCGGATTGGTAACGCTCGTACGGGAGGTGCTGGAACTCCAAGATCGGTAAGCCATGCCGCCAATTGCTCGGAGGAGCTCACGTACACGATACGTCCCAGCCCCACCCAGCCATGGGCGGCGGCACACATCGGACAATGTTCACCAGACGTATAGACCGTTGCTTCTGCTCTGGCCTCCGGGGTCATATTCGCCGCAGCCCACCGTGCAATCTCAAACTCCGGATGGCGGGTTCGATCACCTGAGGCAACGTGGTTGTGATCTTCAAAAAGAACTTCCCCGTCTGCCGCCACAAGCACAGAGCCAAATGGCTCGTCACCCAGCTCTAGAGCCTCAGTTGCAAGTTCTATACACCGACGCAGGTGCTGTATCCCTCCATCGTTCACCATGACGTGCTCCTCGAATCCTGTGGCCAATATCGACGCAGAAATGCGGGTGCCGTCCATCGGCCGCGTACTGATGCGGTTGATTATATTTTGCTGGCTTCGGCTTCAGGCTCACGCCCACCGCGCAACACCAAATATAGCAGCGGGCCGGCAGACACAAACACTGCTGTCAGAATAAAAAACGGGATGAGATAGCCCAACCCTTTTCCGCGACTTTTGCCATCCCGGTACATCCAGACACAGGCCAAAGCAGCAAGAATGTAGAGATCAATAACAACCTGGGCTGTGTCCGGGCTGGACATGAGCTGAACGCCAAAAGCTAAAAGCGACTGCTCTGCTCCGGCCATTACCCAAAAGGTAAAACCCATGAACAGACAGAGAATGATTAGGGGCAAAGTCGATACTCTCATGATCTTCCTTGATTGAGGTTGAAGAAATATAACGCCTTGGCTTTGCGGCGTACCGGAGCACCAGCATAGGTGCGTTCGACAACAGCCCCTGGCTAAGCTGCTTCGAAGTCCAAGCGATGAATACCATCCAGATTGACTGTGCCGCGAGCCACCCATAGGTCATACATATCTTGCATCGCCAACCAGCTCTCAGGAGTACGCCCGAGAACCTTGGATAGCCGAAGCGACATTTCCGGGCTAATACCACTATCCCCTTTTAGCAGTCGAGACAATGTGGAGGGCGAGACCCCCAGGCTGGACGCAAGCTGACGGGAACTGATACCGAAAGGCTCCAGATACACCTCCCGTATGAATTCACCAGGATGCGGCGGATTATGCATAGTCATCAGTGATAATCCTCATAATCAAGAATGTAGGCGTTGCCGTCCTGAAATTCGAACGTCATGCGCCAATTTCCGTTAACCCTAATCGACCAGCGGCCTTTGTCTTTGCTCTTCAATGGATGAAGCCGAAAACCAGGGATATCCATGTCTTCCATTGAAGTCGCCGTATCCAGAGCAGCCAGCTGCATACGCAGCCTCTTGGCATGGTCGGGTTGTATGCCAGACGTGTGGCCGGTCGAGTAGAACCGCTTCAGTCCTTTGTGACGGAATGATTTAATCATAATAGAATGCTAGCATGTTGCGCACCACGCAACAATGAAACTCAACGCTTGCAGCATGCGCGCCCGCGGAATGGAGCCGAAGGGGCAATGTAATGGGCGTCGCCGTGCCTGCATTGGTTAGGCCATTTAGCAGCAACCCAATTCCCCGTTAGTGAATACCGTATGGAGAAAGATTTGAGTACGCCTCCGATTTGAACATAAAGACCAGGTCAGACAAGCTGCTGACGACTTCATGAAGATCTTGGGCGTACTCCGTCATATCATACTCACCGTGTCGCTCGGTCACGATCTTGAGAATGCCTGATTTGGACTCAAGCTTGGCAAAGTAATTAACACAGGCAGCCGAATAGGCGAAGCTCTCGACCTTGTCGTCGTTTTCCTTGGGATAGACCTTGTAGAACACGCGGAGGATATCGCTTTGACTGAGGGCACTGAATTCCTCCTCTGTAAAATCATCTGGGTCTTGCTTCCGAATAAGGAGCAGATTCTCAGATGGGAAGTCATCGAAAGTGAGTATCAGATAACCAGCATCGGATACTGTAATTCGGGGTACGTCATTGTCAGCGGGTAAAAGAGTCTGATGTGAGTCCCCTTTAAGAGTGACGAGAAAAAAATCTCGAAACCGATCAATGAAACCACGAGCATCAACAAAGTAGCCAGAACGAACAAGATTATCTCTCACCCTACGGCACGTTCGGCTGAGTACATAATGGATCAGGAGGAAAATGGAGACCAAAACTCCCAGCAGAATATTCATGGCTTTGCCTCGGTCAAATTCTGCGCCCAGTTCCGCGGCCACGGAAATGAGGCCCTGAGGCAAGACAATAACGATGATTAAAATAATCACCGTACGGACAAATAAAAGAATCCCTTTGGACAACAACACCCGCCTCCGATGCAGAAATACCGGGCTCCACAATAGAGCACTCTCACCGATCCAGTAGAGGAAAAAGTCTAGCCTAACGCCATGCGAAGCGGCCGATTTGGAGGCGCACCCGCGCCGGAAAACCGGTCCGCTTGCGCTACTGGTTATATCAGACCTCACTCTCGTAAGGCACTACGCTACCAGCCGGTCAATAAATCCAGAGCATGCGGGAACGTAAACACCGCAAGAATCAGTGCAATAACTCCTATGTACACAACCCTATAAAATTCAAAAAGTTTCGGGTCAACATCTTTATAGATGACCTTGTACTGAACCAATACCTTATGCTTTGACATCAAGTAGACCTCTCCTCCCAATAAGGGAGGAACAACCACAGCAGCAAAATACTCTTTTTCCAGATCCACTCCCAAGAACAAGACGCTCGTAAAACATACCGCTAGGAGAAGAAACCCCGCTAGGAGAAGGCCTACACGGCTTTTTACGTATGGTTTAAGAGTCTCAACATTGGTTTCAAAGTATCCAATCGAAATGCTTACGATCTCATGGCATTGCGCGCACACATACCCTCTATTCGTGGGAGAAGGCATTGTCGACCCGCACTTGGGGCACACAGAGTAGTATCCACTCATAAGATATAACGCTTGCAGCAAGCGCGCCCACGGAATGGAGCCGAAGGCGCAATGTAGTGGGCGTCGCCGTGCCTGCACTGGATATGTGCTTTAACCATTGTGACTGAAAACCACCAGTTTCTTGTCGGGTATCACCATCAGGACGGCCTCACCTTTGAACGAATAGTACGAACCAGCGGTTCGTCCGCTCTCTACTACGTCGTCGTACAAAGAGTCACCGATACTCCCGCCGCAAAGCAGTTCATATGACCAATTTTCCGACCTGGTCCAGTCATCCCTGGGAGTTTCCATCCACTCGCCATATGTATAATACCGGCCAGAATGACCTCGAGCCTGGCCTGATTCCTCAAAAAACTTAACACCTTGTTCTTTGATGGCTTCTGCTGTTTTACCGCCCAATTTGTAGACGGCCGTACCACATCCTTCCCTGAGCCCGGAATCCGAGGTGATAGAAATGCGGTAACTGAGACCTATATTCTTGGGAATAGCCTTTCTATACCAAGAATCCTCGAATAGGTACCACGCCCCGATTAGAGCAACGACAATTACTCCGATAACCTTTAAAGCCTTCATGATTTTGCGAGCTTTCCTTGCACATAACGCTTTTAGCAGCGGCCGGCAGTATGCCGGTCCGCCTGTCTAAATTTGTTATGAGTTCTGGTGGGCCTCACGCCATATCTCCTTTGCACAGAATGCGTACCAGAAACAAAGAAAATACAGAGGTAGTAAATAATAGGGGAAAATATCGAAGAACTCTGCAATGCTCACAGAATCGGTAATGGCACTCAATATCTCATCACCAAATGCGACAAAAAAGACGAGCTTCCAAACCCACTGCGAAAATAATTTTCCGCTGAACAGATATAGACCGATCGCAAGATATACCGGGATATTGATCTGAACCCTTAGTAGTGTTGTATAGTCATCCTCAAGCACTAATGCTAGGCACAAAACCAGATAGTCGATAAGTTTTGGCCAAAAATACAGATGAGCAAGGATGACAAACCATTTAGGTCGCCATACATCGGCTTCTATCGGTGATAACTCTTTATCTGTTGCATCTATTTCCATACTACTTCTTTATTTCCTACGTGACTCATAACGCTGAGCTAAGCGGCGCCACGACAGTGGCGTCCGGTGGACGGCCGACAGGCCGGGAACAGACTTAAGCGCCTTGTTATGTGTCTTGTCTGACCAACTCAAGGTCAACATCTCCAGGCTTGAAGGTTGCCGCCCATCTAGTGCTTCCATCGGATGCCACGCACTCCAAATCGTATGCAAGCGAGGGCTGTTCATACACCTCGATTACTGTGGCTTCATCACCCACAGTTGGCGCATTAGATCCAAGCCAGACACTCGAACTACTGAATTGGTCGTTGAGCGCTGTGATTCGCACGACATCATATTGCTGAAGCACGTCATTACCCTTACGCATAACGCCGCCAGCAAAGGCCGGAGCACGCAGTGCGGAGGTCCAGCCCCGAAGGGGCGATTGTGCCTGGCCTTGTTAGGTGCATTCGCTAGCTCTCCATTTCAATGTCTTCGATCTTTCCATCTTCATCGAAAGACACACTTACTACATAGTCTGTAACGTCGTCGGGTAGCGTAAAGTCATAGACCTCTTCGTTTTCCCATTTCGAGCGTAAAACTAATAGACCTATGACTTGCTCACTCGATGGAATTTCAGTGCTCAAATGCTTTTCCCAGTATGTTCCAGGAAGTTCATCTATATGATGCGAAACAAACTCATCAATACTGTACTCACCCCGCTCTGTACCAGATGCCTTTCTGATACCTTCGAGAGCTTTAGCTTCGTTACTCATTCAGTCACCTAACGCTTGCAGCACGCGCGCCCTTGGAATGGAGCCGAAGGCGCAATGTAATGGGCGTCGCCGTGCCTGCACTGGTTAGGCATCGATACCACCCAGCACTGCTTTAACTCTCTGTACTGAACTAGCATACGACTGGGCCATATCGGCCGAAATTACTTCTGATTCCGCATGAGCAACACGATTTCGTAAAGCAGCCAGGTCCAAAATGGCTCTGATCGTTTCTTCGCGAACTTTGCCGGCTTTTGCAAGAAGATCCACTAATGAGCGCACACTTACTTTCTCGTAAGCACTTTTACCAACGAGATCGCGGATAGCGCTCTCAAGTTCGATCCACGAGCGCATGACTAGGTCAGTGGGTTCAGGAGTTACGAGACGAAACATTGGAATGTCAGAACCACGTTCTGCCACACCATCCGAGCGTTCAGGCTCGGGCAGATCACGCTCTACCTCAGCGAGAATCTTGCTCGCCTCCCGTTCGAACTCAAGTTCCAAGTCTTTGTACTTGAGCCTCTTGAGAGTCGGTACCAGTTTTGACAGAGGTGCACGCAGCAGCCCTACCACGACGACTATCGTGGCTGGCCAAACTACCACTTCAACTATTTGCACCAATGATTCCATATCTTTCACTGCCTAACGCTGAGCACAGTGGCGTCCGGCGGCCAACGGCCGCGTACTGATGCGCCTTGTTAATGGCCGGTTACCCGGCGATTGATCCCTGGCACCCAAG
>NZ_JBQKUK010000025.1:0-47233 GCF_054968585.1 Marinobacter sp. G5_S1_61_S3
CGGCCCTGCCTGGCGCCCAAAGTTGGGTGTGGCATTCATACAAGGTGTGATCGGGCTCGGGGTGGGGGTATCTTTTCTGCCAGAAAAAGGTGTCTGAGCGAAGCGAGTTCTTTTTCTAAAGAAAAGATACCCCCACCCCGGGCCCAGCCCGCCAAGGCCAAGTCCCCAAATGCCAGACTCCCAACCTTCAGGCCAGAGGCTCCAGATAATCCACCAAAAGCTGCAGGTTAGTACGCCCACGAAAGGTATTGGCATCAGGTTTGTAAACCACCCGCGCACCAGTCCTGGTGTAGTCGGGCACTTCCGGCCCGGTGTTGAAGGCGATGCCATCGATGATGGCGCCGCCCTCTTCCGGCTGGAGCACCAGCTTCAGGTGGTTCTCGCCAACGATGCGCTGGCTGACCACACGGAAGTTGCCGTCAAACAGGGGCTCCGGGAAATGCTGCCCCCAGGGACCGGCACGCTTTAACAGGGTGGCGGTTTCCAGGTGAAGCTCGTCCGGGCTCAGGGGGCCATCGGTGGTAATGGCCGCCTCAAGGTCTTCCGCCCGCAGGGTATCGCGGACCGCCCGGTCGAACGCATCACTGAACGCATCCAGATCACCGCGGGACAGGGTCATGCCTGCCGCCATGGCATGGCCGCCGAATTTTTTCATCATCCCCGGGTGCCTGGCATCAACCACGGCGAGCACGTCGCGGATATGCAGGCCCGGGATGGAACGGGCCGAACCCTTGATGTCCTCGCCGTTGTCGTCCGGCGCAAACGCAATCGTCGGGCGGTGAGTCTGCTCGCGGATACGGGCCGCCAGTATGCCGATCACACCCTGGTGCCAGTCGGTGTCAAACAGGGCCAGGCCCCATGGCAGGCCCTCGATGTCCAGCGACATGGACGCCAGCAGGTCCTGAGCCTGGGTTTTCATATCTTTTTCGATGGTGCGACGTTCACGATTGAAGGTATCCAGTTCTCGAGCCAGGCGCTGGGCTTCGTCACGGCTGTCCGCCAGCAGGCAGGCAATGCCCACGCTCATATCGTCCAGGCGACCGGCAGCATTCAGCCTTGGGCCAACCACAAACCCGAGATCCGTGGAGCTGATTTCGCTGTGGTCGCGGCCTGCCACTTCCAGCAGCGCCAGAATACCGGGGCGGGCCTCCCCCTGGCGGATGCGGCGCAGGCCCTGTTCCACAAAGATGCGGTTGTTATGGTCCAGGGGAACAACGTCCGCTACAGTGCCAAGCGCCACAAGATCCAACAGATTGCCGAGATTAGGTTGCGCCTCTGGCAACAGGCCCTGCTCACGCAGATGCTTTCGAAGAGCCGTCAGCACATAGAACATCACACCCACGCCCGCCGCGTTCTTGCTCAAGAAGGGGCAGCCGGGCTGGTTGGGGTTCACGATGGCGTCCGCCTCAGGCAGGGTTTCACCGGCCAGGTGATGATCGGTCACAACCACCCGGATGCCCAGTTCCCGGGCTGCGCGAACACCTTCCACGGCGGAAATACCGTTGTCCACGGTCACCAGTAGGTCCGGCAGCGCACCCTCATCTCTCAACCGGTGGATAATGCCCGGCGTCAATCCATAACCGTCGGAAAACCGGCTGGGCACGCGGAAGTCAATATCGTTCAGCCCCAGCATCCCCAATCCCAGCATGGCAACTGCCGTGCTGGTGGCGCCGTCGGCGTCGAAGTCCCCAAGCACCAGCACTCGCTGCTGACTGGTGATGGCTTCCGCCAGGAGCGCAACGGCACGGTCGACACCTCTTAGATCCATGGGCGATGCCAGGTGTTTCAGTGTGTAGGTGAGTTGGTCATCGGAAGTCACGCCACGGGCGGCGTATAGACGGCGAAGCAGTGGGGGCAGATTCTGGCCCCAGTCCGGAGTGGTGTCCGGGCTGGGGCGACGAAGGATTTTTTTGGGCGTCATACCACTCAGGTATTTTTCCAGTGTTTGGCGATAAAGTCCTGCACGGCGGACAGGTCATTATCCAAAACGGTGTATCGCTCCTCCCGTTCGAACAGATCCGACATATGCACCGGCAGGGACGGCTCGGCTTTAACACCTGAGCGCAACACGGCATCCGGGAACTTGGCCGGATGCGCAGTACCCAGGGTAATCATCGGTACCGCCGGGTCGCGACGACAGTTTCGGGCCGCACGCACGCCGATGGCGGTATGGGGGTCGAGCAAGTACTCGTTCTGGTCAAACACCTCACGGATGGTGTCTGTGGTGCCCTCATCACCCACCGCGTCACTGTCAAACAGTTTGCGAGCGTGCTTCCAGCGGTAATCTTCAATGCTGACTGGGCCCTTGGTGGCATTCTCCAACAGGTCCTTTACCGCAGCCCCGTCGCGGCCGTGCAGGTCGAACAACAGGCGCTCGAAATTGCTGGACACCATGATATCCATGCTTGGTGACAAGGTATGCTCAAGCTGGAGCTGCTCGTAGCGATTGCCACTCATAAAGCGATGCAGGATGTCGTTACGGTTGGTGGCGATCACCAACTGGGAGATCGGCAAACCCATTTTCTTGGCCAGATAACCCGCGAAGATATCGCCGAAGTTACCCGTGGGCACCGAGAAAGCCATACTCCGATCCGGACCGCCGAGCGCCAGGGAAGCATGAAAGTAGTAGACGATCTGAGCCATGATACGGGCCCAGTTAATGGAATTCACCGCCGCAAGCTGGGTTTGACCACCGAGGAACGACTGGTCACCAAAGCTCGCCTTCACCATGCGCTGGCAGTCATCAAAGTTGCCGCGCACCGCGATGTTATGGATATTGTCACCCTTCACGGTGGTCATCTGGCGACGCTGCACCTCGGACACCCGTTCATGGGGATGCAGGATGAAAATGTCGACGTGTTCGCACCGGCGGCACCCCTCAATGGCGGCGGAGCCGGTATCACCGGACGTTGCCCCCATGATCACCACGTGCTGCTTGCGTTTCTCCAACACGTAGTCCAACAGGCGCCCCAGCAGTTGCAGGGCAAAATCCTTGAACGCCAGGGTTGGGCCACGGAAAAGCTCCATGACCCACTCATTGGTGTCCAACTGAACCAGCGGGGCCACCGCTTTATGGGCAAATACGTCACCGTAGGTCTCGTCCAGCATCCTGCGGAAATCCTCCGCAGGAATCGCATCGTCGACAAACGGGTGCATTACCTTGAAAGCGAGCTCGCTGTAGGAAAGCCCACGCCAGCTGCGAATTTCTTCCAGGCTGAAATGAGGCAATGATTCCGGGACATACAGGCCACCGTCGGTGGCCAGGCCTGTCAGCAGGACGTCTTCAAAGCCCAGGGCGGGAGCTTCGCCCCGTGTACTGATGTATCTCACCTTGCGTTCCTGTCAGTTAAAGTTTTCGGCGCGGATACGGACGACTTTTTCGTCGATATCGCTCAGGGCTTCCAGCTCTTCAATAGCGCGGTTGATCTGTCGCTCCTGGACCGTGTGGGTCAGGATAATTACCGGGATGCGGCCATCTTTCAGCTCCGATTCCTTCTGCATAATAGACTCGATGTTGATGCCGTGCTCACTGAGAATGGAAGCGACTTTCGCCAGCACGCCGGGACGGTCCAGCGCCTGTATGCGCAGGTAATAGGCGGACTGAACATCCTCCATCGGCAGCACCGGCAGATCTTCCATTGCCGCAGGCTCGAAGCCAAGGTAGGGAACCCGCTGGTTGCTCTTGGCAGCCACGGAACGGGCCGCGTCGATGATATCGGCGATAACCGCTGATGCCGTGGCCTCATCGCCGGCGCCGGGGCCGTAATACATGGTCTGGCCAACGGCATCACCGTCCACCAGAACTGCGTTCAACACACCATCCACCTGTGCAATGAGATGGCTGCGCGGAACCAGCGTGGGATGCACCCGCAACTCGATGCCCTCATCGCGGCGACGTGCGATCCCCAGGTGCTTGATGCGATAACCAAGAATTTCCGCGTGAGCGATGTCGTAAGGGGTGATTTCCGAAATCCCCTCGGTGTAGGCTTTTTCAAATTGCAGCGGCACACCAAAGCCTGCAGAGGCCAGGATCGTCAATTTGTGTGCAGCGTCAATGCCTTCCACATCGAAGGTCGGGTCCGCTTCGGCATACCCCAGTTCCTGGGCTTCTTTCAGCACTTCAGCGAACTCGCGACCGGCGCGCATCTCGGTGAGAATATAGTTACCGGTGCCGTTGATGATGCCGGCGATCCAGTCAACGCGGTTGGCGGCCATGCCTTCGCGAACAGCCTTGATGACGGGGATACCGCCAGCAACGCCAGCCTCGTAGGAAACGATCACATTCTGCTTCGCCGCTGCCTCGAAAATCTCGTTGCCATGGACCGCAATCAACGCCTTGTTGGCGGTGACTACGTGCTTGCCATTTCGGATGGCAGCCAGCACCAGCTCCCGAGCAGTTTCGTAACCACCAATCAATTCGACCACAACATCCACAGACGGGTCGTTCACCACGTCAAAAATGTCGGTACTGAACGGGATATCCCCCAGATCAATATCATTGCGCGGGGTGCGTGTCGCCACCCGGGCAATACGGAGATTGAAACCTGTCCGGCCTGTGATCAGGCTGGCATTACGGGTCAGTACGTTGAACGTACCACCACCGACTGTTCCCAGTCCGCAGATTCCGACATTGACGTCTTTCAAGCTTTCACCTCTGTTCCCGATGGGTTGCTGTGGGGAGCGATAGTATAACGGTTAACGGGCGCCCGAATAAGCCCCGCCTGATGAACAGGCAAACAAGGCATTCCGTAGCCTATCAGAGCAGCCCCAGGCCTTCAGCCAGTTTTTCAGACGGCACGTAACCACGCACCATATTACCGTCTTCCAATACGATCGCCGGGGTACCCGTCACACCGACGCGACTACCCAGCTCGAACTGCTCCCTGACCGGGTTCTCGCAGCTCTGATCATCCACGGATCGACCCTGCTTGGCGGCATTCATGGCAGCCTGCGGATCATCGGCACACCAGACGGAAATATACTTGCGAAAAGAGGGCGTATTGGGGCCGGAACGGGGAAAGCCATAGTAATTGACAGTAATACCCAATTCGTTCAGTCGCGGAACCTCGTCATGCAGCTTGCGGCAGTATGGGCAATCAATATCGGTGAACACAGCAATAGAAGCCTTTTCGGTGCCCTTGGCCGGAAAACTGATCAGCCCCTCATCACCGAACTCGTCCATGGTTTGAGCGCGTTGGGACGCCCTGCCCTGTTCAGAGATATTGGCAATACCGTTCGCGGTCACTTTCAGCAGGTCGCCGGTCAGGAGATACTGACCATCGGCCGTTGTGAAAATGGTATCGCCGTTATTACTGTACACCTCGTACAAACCCTCAGCCTCCGACTTGCGGACATCGGATATCTTCAGCCCCGGAATCGCTGCGGTGAGTTTGTCGGCAATCGCATCCTCGACCTCGCCCGCATGAGCAGTGTGAGCGCCAGCCGCCAGAGCCGCGAGCACCAGTGGCAGCATGGGTTTAAACAAGTTCTTGATCAGCATATTGGTTTCCAGTTTTCCAGAATCACGAAGGTATATAGCCTGTGAGACGGCGAATTCCGCCGAGTTTGTGCGACACCGCTGCCCGCAAAAAGTTCAGTGTACCAAGCGCCATGCCCGCCGACTAACCCGGGATGTTACGACACTCTAACTAACCGCGCGGATGGTGAGCCTGATGCAGCGATTGTAATCGCTGACGTGCAACATGGGTGTATATCTGGGTTGTCGACAAGTCCGAATGCCCAAGTAACATCTGGACCACCCGTAAGTCGGCACCATGATTCAACAGATGCGTCGCAAAGGCATGGCGAAGGGTATGGGGTGACAAATGCTTGTGAATTCCAGCACGGAGTGCGTAATGTTTGATCCGATGCCAGAAGGTCTGCCGCGTCATCGCAGCGGGACGGTTACCCGGAAACAGTGCGTTGCTGGCCCGCCCCTTGAGAAGCTCACCTCGCCCCTCCCTCATGTAACGTACCAGCCAATCAACTGCCTCTTCACCAAGCGGAACCAGGCGCTCCTTGTTGCCCTTGCCAACAATCCTGATCACCCCCTGGCGCAGGTTCACCTCATCCACCGTTAAAGCCACAAGCTCCGAAACCCGCAAACCGCAGCCGTACAGAATTTCCATCATCGCCTTGTCACGAAGCTCAATAGGCACTTCAGGATCGGGTTCCGACAACAGGCTTTCCACGTCGTCTTCCGACAACGAGTCCGGCAACCGTCGAGGAAGGCGGGGGCTATCTATTCGCAGTGTAGGGTCTTCAGCGATCACGCCTTCTCGCAAAAGGTAGCGGAAAAAACGACGAAGACCGGAGAGACGACGGGCAGCCGTGGAGGTTTTGAAACCATCAGACAACCCACGGGATATCCAGCCCAGCAAGTCGGTCCGGCGCACCTCGGTCAGCAGGGGCGTTCCCGGCTGCTCCTGCAGCCAGGCCGCCAACCGCTCAAGATCACTCCGGTACGCCTGACGGGTTTTTTCCCCCAAGCCATCTTCAAGCCAGATGGCATCGGTGAAGCGCACAATGACCGCTTCATCCTGCGATCTAAGCTCAACTCTGGAGGTGGGTTTCCGGGGCATGGCGGCCTACTCGAAACGAAACGGGAACGAAAAGTTCCGGCAACCGGATACGAAAAAGGCAGCCTTGGGCTGCCTTTTCCTGACGAACTGTACCAGCAACTTCTGCTGATCAGCCCAGCTTTTCCTTGATACGAGCTGCCTTGCCAGACAGGTCGCGCAGGTAGTAAAGCTTAGCCTGGCGAACGTCACCACGACGCTTCACACTGATGCTGTCGATCAGCTTGGAGAAGGTCTGGAAGGTACGCTCAACACCCACACCGTAGGACACTTTCCGTACAGTGAAGGAAGAGTTCATGCCACGGTTGCGCTTGCCGATCACAACGCCTTCGAACGCCTGCAGACGCTCACGGTTGCCCTCGGTAACGCGAACCTGGATCACCACGGTATCACCCGGCGCAAAGGCAGGGATTTCCTTGGTCATCTGCTCTGATTCAATTTGACTGATGATGTTGTTCTTGCCGCTCATCGTATGTGCTCCTGATACCCAATCTTTTAATGCCCTGATGATTCAGAGGCACCCGGTTCGTTCAAAATCTCTTCCAGCAGCTCACGCTCTTCGTCCGTAAACACCCGCTTATCCAGCAGGTCGGGGCGTCGCTCCCGGGTTCGCCTCAACGACTGTTTCAGCCGCCAACGCCGGATCTGATCATGGTGACCGCCTAACAAAACATCCGGCACAGCCTGACCTTCGTAAACCTCC
Organism: Marinobacter sp. G5_S1_61_S3; assembly: GCF_054968585.1. Taxonomy (NCBI): domain Bacteria; kingdom Pseudomonadati; phylum Pseudomonadota; class Gammaproteobacteria; order Pseudomonadales; family Marinobacteraceae; genus Marinobacter; species Marinobacter sp. G5_S1_61_S3. Next base: position 7,282 of record NZ_JBQKUK010000025.1, read on the forward strand.
GGCCGGGTGTAGTGCGGACAATCCAGCAAACCGTCAGCAAAGGAATCCTGCTCTGCCGACTGCGCATGACCCAGCGCTCCGGGGATGAGGCGTGTAACCGCATCAATGACAGCCATGGCCGCCAACTCGCCACCGGAAAGCACGAAATCTCCCAGTGACACCTCCCGATCGACTTCCGCCGATATCAGGCGCTCATCAACACCCTCATATCGCCCAGCGACGAGAATAAGACTCTCTTCCGCTGCCAGCGATTCAACCACGCCCTGATTCATCGCCTCCCCCTGGGGAGACAGATAAACCACGCAGGCGCGTCCGGGTGCAGACTCCCTTGCCGCATGGATGGCATCCCGCAGTGGCTGAATTTTCATCAGCATACCGGGGCCTCCACCGTAAGGCCGGTCGTCTACCGTTCGGTGACGATCATGAGTGAATTCCCGAGGATTCCAGGCCGTGAACGTCAACAGACCATCACGAACGGCCCTTCCGGTAATCCCGTAATCCGTCACCGCAGCGTACATCTCCGGGAACAGACTGACTGCGCCAATCCACACCCGTCAGAACTCCGGATCCCAGTCGGCCACCAAACGCGAGCCGGCCAGATCCACACTCCGGACCACTTGGTCCGGAAGATAGGGAATCAGCCGCTCACGCTGGTCAATGGAGGCGTCGGTTGCCCGCACCACCAGGACGTCGTTGGAGCCTGTTTCTATCAGATGATGCACCTTACCCAGGTACTCATCCTCTGTCGTGAAAACGTCAAGGCCTTCCAGTTGATGCCAGTAGTATTCCCCTTCGGGGAGCTGCGGCAATTCCTCGGTAGACACAACAACGTCGGCACCACAGTAACTGCGGGCCACTTCACGATCATCGATACCTTTCAGCCTGACGACGATCCCCTGGCCTTGCCGGCGACCTTCCTCAAGCCTGGCCGGGATACGCTTGCCGTTGTGAACCAAGGTCCAGTCCCGGTAGTTCAGTATTCCGTCCTTGGGGTCAGTATAGGAGTAGACCTTGAGCCACCCCTTAACCCCAAACACCGAGGTAATCTGACCAATCACAGTTTCCTGCGAATGTTGAGCCATACCCTAACCCCGGTGGTGAAACGTTCTTTCAATTACTCTGCAGCAGCGCCTTTCAGCAGCTGTGCAACGCGCTCGCTGGTCTGGGCGCCTTGACCCAGCCAATGATCGATGCGATCACGATCAATACGCAGACGCTCTTCCTGGCCACGGGCAACCGGGTTGAAGAAACCAACACGCTCGATAAAACGACCGTCGCGGGATTTGCGGCTATCTGTCACTGTCAGATGGTAGAACGGGCGCTTCTTGGAGCCGCCACGAGCCAAACGGATTATTACCATTTCGACCAATATCCTGTTCTGTTGTACGAACTTTGTACGATTCACACCCGCCAAGCTTCAGAAATCACTGGCTGGCGCGAAGACCCATACTCGAAAGGGGCGCTATTCTATGCTAAATGAACGCCAAAGAAAACAGGGAAAACATCCCGGTTTCTACATACGCCCACGCGGAGGCATACCACCGCCTGCGCCACCCGGCGGCATCATACCGCCAAGACCGCGCATCATGTTAGCCATTCCGCCCTTCTTGCCGAATTTCTTCATCATTTTCTGCATTTGCTTGTGCTGCTTTAGCAGACGATTCACATCCTGGATTTGCGTACCGGACCCCGTCGCAATGCGGCGCTTGCGAGAGTTATTGATCACATCCGGGTAGCGGCGCTCCTTTGCCGTCATCGAGCAGATAATGGCCTCCATCTGCCCCATGGACTTGTCATTGACCTGTTGCTGGGCCATCTGTGCCATCTGGCCCATACCGGGCAGCTTATCCATCAGACCGCCGATGCCGCCCATGCTTTTCATCTGCTGAAGCTGGTCACGGAAGTCTTCAAGATCAAAGCTCTTACCCTTCTTGATCTTCTTTGTCAGTTTCTGGGCTTTCTTCTGATCAATCTTGCGCTCGGCTTCCTCTATAAGGGAGAGCACATCCCCCATACCCAGAATCCGGGACGCCACCCTGTCAGGGTGGAATGGCTCCAGGGCATCGGACTTCTCGCCCACACCCAGGAACTTGATCGGTTTACCAGTAATGTGACGCACCGACAGCGCGGCACCGCCACGGGCATCGCCATCGGTCTTGGTCAGGACAACGCCCGTCAGTGGCAGCGCATCATTAAAGGCCTTGGCCGTGTTGGCAGCATCCTGGCCCGTCATGGCGTCGACCACAAACAGGGTTTCAACCGGGTTGACGGCTTTATGAAGACGACCAATCTCGCCCATCATCTGCTCATCGACGTGCAGGCGGCCGGCGGTATCCAGAATCACAACATCAACATGTTTCCTGCGGGCTGCATCCATGGCGCCATTGGCGATATCAACAGGGTCCTGGTCCTCAGAACTGGGAAAGAACTCCACACCCACTTCACCGGCCAGCGTTTCCAGCTGACGAATGGCCGCCGGGCGATACACGTCGGCGCTCACCACCAGAACGGACTTTTTCTGCCTTTCTTTAAGGAAGCGGGCAAGCTTGGCCACCGTGGTGGTCTTACCGGCACCCTGCAAGCCGGCCATCATAATCACTGCCGGTGGCTGTACTGCCAGGTTGAGGGATTCGTTGCCATCCCCCATCACGCGTTCCAGCTCCTGCTGGACAACCTTCACGAATACCTGGCCCGGACTCAGACTACGCTGAACTTCCTGCCCGATTGCCCGCTGACGCACGCCCTCAATGAATGCCTTGACCACAGGCAGTGCAACGTCCGCCTCCAACAGCGCCATGCGCACTTCACGCAGCGTTTCCTTTATATTGTCGTCGGTCAGCCGCGCCTGCCCAGATATCTTGCGCAGACTGCCGGAAAGTCGGTCCTGGAGGTTTTCAAACATGTTGCTCTTCCGTACCCGGATAAATTGGTTGCATGAAACACCGGAACCCGATCAGGTTCCTTGATTCCTGTTGCATAATCGCGACATTATAACCAGACTATCGCCCTGAAACGACCAGCCCGGTCAAATCGGCGTGGAACCCCGCCGATCTCGAGTCAGAAAGTGGTTATAAAAAGGACGTCATGGGAACGTTGATCCTCGCGGTCACTTCGTTATTGCTTTACAGCGTAGGTACCGCCCTGCAGGCTCTCAGCTTCCGGGGACGGGTACACACCAGCATTGCCATCACCACCCTTATCGGCCTGCTGGCCCTGACAGCACATGGACTGTTGATTGCCCAGACCGTTCATCGTGAAGGCGGTTTCGATTTCGGCTTCTTCCAGAGCTCTGTCCTTATTTCCTGGCTGATCGCTTTTTTGCTGCTAGCCCTCAACCTTCGCAAACCGGTACAAAGCCTTTTCCTTGGCGTTTACCCGCTGGCAGCGCTGACCATCATTATGGGTCTGATTACTCACTCCCCTTCCCGATTGGTGCCGGAAGACCACTACGGCATGCTCTCCCATATCGCACTGTCGGTGACAGCCTACAGCCTGTTTACGCTGGCCGCCATACAGGCGGTGCTGCTTTACCTGCAGAATCGCCAGCTCAAACAGAACTATAACAGCGTCCTGATACGCAACCTGCCGCCGCTGCAGACCATGGAGTCATTGCTGTTCGAGCTGGTGTGGGCAGGCGTGGTCATGCTGATTCTGGCCATCGTGACCGGCGCACTGTTCATTGACGACCTGTTCGCTCAGGATCTGGCCCACAAAACGCTGTTCTCGCTGTTGTCACTCATCGTCTTCATCGCATTGCTGATCGGACGCTACACGAAGGGCTGGCGCGGCATTACCGCCAGCCGCTGGACACTGGCAGGGTGCGCCCTGTTAATGCTCGCCTTCTATGGAAGCAAGTTCGTGCTGGAACTGATCTTTCACCGGGGCGGCTGACGCTACCATGAATTTCCCCGGACAGACACCAACTTGACACCCCGACTTTCAACCACCTATTTTCCCAACTTGTCGGCAACATAAGGACACTCAGTCTTGAACGAAACATCGCTTACTGCGCTGTTCATCATCCTGGCAGGACTCATCCTGCTTTCCGCCTTCTTCTCCAGCTCTGAAACCGGGATGATGTCACTGAACCGGTACCGGCTGAAGCACATGGCCAAGACCGGCCATAGAGGCGCCCGCAGAGCCCAGTCTCTCCTCAATCGCACCGACCAGCTGATCGGCGTCATCCTGATCGGCAACAACTTCGTCAACATCTTTGCCTCAGCCATCGCCACGGTGATCGCCATCCGCATTTGGGGCGACGCCGGGATTGCCATTGCCACCGTTCTGCTGACCATCGTTATCCTGATTTTTGCGGAAGTCACCCCCAAAACCCTTGCTGCACTGTTTCCCGAAAAGATTGCCTTTCCAGCCAGCCACGTACTGGGACCGCTGCTCAAATTACTCTATCCCGTGGTTTGGGCGGTTAATCTGTTTACAGGCGCCATCCTGAAGATCATCGGCGTGTCCGCCGACGATGCCGCCAACGAGCACCTCAGCCGCGAAGAACTGAGAACCCTTGTAAATGAGGCGGGCGCACTGATCCCAGCCAAACACAAGGACATGCTGGTTAGCATCCTCGACCTTGAGAAAGTGACCGTGAACGACATCATGGTGCCACGCAACGAGGTGGTCGGCATCGATCTGGATGATGACCTGGACACCATCCTGCGCCAACTAAGAAGCAGTCAGCACACTCGCTTGCCGGTGTTCAAGGGGGACATCAACAACATTCAGGGCGTGCTTCACCTGCGCAACGCCTCAAAACTCCTGCTTCACGATGAAATCAACAAGGCCATGCTGATGCAGCTGTGCCGTGAGCCCTATTTCATTCCGGAAAGCACACCCCTCAACACCCAACTGATCAACTTTCAGAAGGAGAAACGACGCTTCGGCATCGTTGTTGACGAGTACGGAGAAGTACTCGGCCTAGCGACACTGGAAGACATTCTTGAGGAGATCGTTGGCGAATTCACCACCGATTACGCCGCCACCAGCCCCGACATCATTCCCCAGGACGACGGCACATACATCATCGATGGTACGTCCGCTGTGCGAACCATCAACAAAACCCTTGGCTGGAAGCTACCTATTGATGGCCCCAAAACACTCAACGGCCTCATCACCGAAACCCTGGAAAACATCCCGGACACCAACGTGTGCCTGAAGGTGGGCGGGCACCGCGTTGAGGTGCTCCAAATCAAGGACAATGTGGTCAAGGCTGCGATCGTTCACCCCAAAAAGAAGAAAAAGCGCGCTATGGGCTAGATCATCTGGCTATAACACCTGACTATTTAGAAAGATCAAATTTTAATATTTTTCTTGACCGAAATGCGGTTCCACCCAAGACTGGAGTCACGCAAAAAATAATAACAACATGCCGTAAGGCATATGATCCGCCGTTCCTTAGGGTGCTTTGGAACATTAGTGGGTTTTGTTAGCGTTTGGTCATGTTACCGTGTGTTAAAATGCGGTAGATTTAACGTATAAAGAAAAAATACAGCTGTAAGCTCGGTCATGTATCCGGTTGAGGCGTACACAGGAGTCGGCCATGAATAAGCAGTCCGGCATACATTATCTCCGCGAGCACCGGGAGGCAGGGAGCTCAAATCCCGTACCTGCGCAGGTGGTTCGCATCCGCGACACTGTCGTTGCTGGACTGGGGGATTTGTTGCAGGGTGCATTTGATGCAGTTGATGACTCGCTGTTCGAGCTGGCAAACAACGCCAGAAGCAACAACGAGCAGAACCGCTATTTCGAGGCCATGCGCGAAATCCGTATCAAGCGGAAGGGTGTAGAGCGTCACTTCCAGAATGCGGTAGCACAACTGTTCGCCAATCCGCCTCAAAGCGGCAGCGTGGCAGCCGACGAAAGTCTAGCCAGCCAGACCAGCTCAGACAGCCTGTCGCTGGTAGGCGACGACGACCTGGAAGAACAGGTTGCCCTCAATGCCATGATCACCAAGTCCAAGGTCCACTTTCAGGGTCCCCTGTTACAACTGCAGACACGCTTCAGCGTGGTTTATCCGGGCGCCAGTGACGAAGCGCCGGTTAACCCCATGGCGCCAGAACATCTCTGCAGCGCCTTTGTGGAAGCCATCCAGGCGCTGGAAATCCAGATACGCGAACGCCTGATTCTGCTCAAGCAATTTGATCGTTACGTTGTTTCCAACCTTGGCATGTTGCTGGACGAAGCCAACCGAATCCTCATCCAGGCCGGCGTGATTCCGAATTTCCGCTACCACGGCAAGGCTGGTAAACAGCAGAGCAAGACAGCATCCGGCACTCACGCTGACGAAACAGGTGGGAACGCCAGCGCGATGACGGAACCCGCTGCTGCGGAAAGTCAGCAAGGGCACCATGAAGGCGCCATGTTCGACCAGATCCGGCAGATGCTGGCGCTCCAGCGCGCCAACGCAGGCATTCCGCCGCGGGCATCCGACCCCAATATTCATGTCGTTGGGGGAGCGGAACTGGCAAGTCTGCTCGGCTCACTTCCCCAACACCCCCCTGGCGAACAGATTAGCGGCAACCTGAGTGCCGGCGAGCCGGTGATGGTTGACCTCCATCAGGTTGTCCAACAGTTGCTGGCACAGGCCGGAACGACCAGCGATGGCAAAAAGCCGGCGTTGGCGGAAATGGACGAGGACCTGATCAACCTCGTGTCCATGTTGTTTGAATTCATTCTCGACGATTACAACCTCTCGGCCCCCGTGCAGGTCCTGATCAGCCGATTACAGATCCCCATCCTCAAGGTGGTGATCAAGGACAAGTCATTCTTCAGTAAAGCAACTCACCCAGCCCGCCGCCTGCTGAACTCCCTGGCACGGGCCGGCATTGGCTGGAGCGAGAGTGACGAGAAAACCCGCGACAAGCTGTACGAGCAGATCCACGCCATTGTCGTTCGCATACTGAACGAATTCGATGGTGACGTAACACTCTTTGAAACCCTGGGCGAGGAGTTCGAACAGTTCCTGGCAAGGGAAAACCGCAAGTCCTCCCTGGTGGAGCAGCGCACCCGGGAATCCGAGCGCGGACGTATCAAATCGCAGAAAGCTCAGGAAACCGTCGATCAGTTGCTGCAGAAAAAACTGGCGCGATACAAGCTTCAGGAGCCAGTGCGGAACATCCTGATCAACGGCTGGAGCCGAGTGATGTTCCTGGCTTACCTGAGGGACGACGTGGAACACCGCTGGCTACAGACTGTCCGCGTGGTGGATGACCTCATTTGGTGCCTGCATCCGCATCAGGAAGATGAAGAGCGGGATCAGTGGGTTCGCGTGGTTCCCGGCTTGCTGAAGTCACTCCGGGCCGGGCTTGAAGAGGTTTCCTACAACTCATCCAAGCTGGATGAGATGATGGCGGACCTCAAGCACGAGTTAACGGAAGCTTTTCGGGCCAACGCGCTGGCCGAGGCCATGGAGGACTCTCCCGAGCCGGAACCCGAAGAAGACATCCCCACGGCTCATCAGACTGCCATCGAGCGCCAACAGGAGCTTGAGGACGCCGCCATCGCCGAATATGTGGCACAGATCGATGCTATTGAAATCGGCAATTGGGTGGAGTTCAACCTGGTCAACGGGGCCAGCTTCCGCTGCAAACTGTCCGCCATCATTGAGGAAGCAGACTGCTTTGTTTTCGTAAATCGCATGGGGCTCAAGGTGATCGAGAAAACCCGCACCGACCTGGCGCATGAGATGCGGCGCGGCCGTCTGACCGTCCTTGAGCAGGGAGCGCTGATTGACCGGGCGCTGGACGCGGTCGTGGGCAGCTTGCGGAGCAAGGCAGGTTAAAAGCACTGGGAGCGTCTGAGCAACAATGCTGGAGTATGGCAGTGTTACCGGCCTCCCGGACAAATACCGGATCACCCTGGCGATATCGGTTGCCTTACTGCTTCATACCCTGATAATGGCCACCCTTCCCTATACGGCTCCAAGCGCGGAAAGCCATCGCCAGACGGTGAAAGTGGAACTGGTCAGTCCTGGCAGTATTCCCTTGCCGGAATCCGCCGCCAGCGCGACATCGCCGACTCGCACGACAGCTCCGGACCGCAACACGATCACAACTGAACCAACGTCCACCAGCGACCAGCGTGACCCCGTTGCTGTGGAATCGCCGCAAGTCGACACCAGTCATCCCCGGCACAAAGAACCAACTGCGCGTTCGGCGCCATCACCACAACCCCCCGTGGTGGAGCCCCAATCTCCAGCACGGACAACGCCCTCGCAGGACTCGGCCGCTACTGCCGCAGGCAACCCGGAGCAACCGGTGGAGGACACGCCGAAAAAGGTCACTCAGATAACATCGTCGCCACGAGATGTGGATCCCTATACGGCAAGCCTGGCCGTACACATTGGTAAGGAACTCGGCAAACGACCGGTTCCTTCCAGCCGCAGTGTCACCGAGCCGGTGAGCAGTCAGCTTGAGCTGAAACTACTCCCAAGCGGAGCACTTACTGGTGCCAAAGTCACCAAATCGACGGGGTTCAACGACATAGACCGAGCGATTTATCAGGCTGCCCTGCTAGCCAGTCCTTATCCAAAACCACCGGAAGAATACTCAGGAAGGAAGCAATTCCGGGTCGAACTCATTTTCGCCCCGGAACGCCTTTAAACGCGGTTAACTCAGGCTTCTGCCTGTTTCGCAGCGGCTTTGACCTGCTCGGCCAGCTCACCACTTTCCGACATTTCGAGAATAATGTCGCAGCCGCCTACCAGCTCACCATTGATATAGAGCTGCGGGTAGGTGGGCCAGCTTGAATAGACCTTGAGGCCTTCACGCAATTCCTGGTTATCAAGAATATTTACAAAGGCGAACCGCTCGCCGCATGCCATCAGCGCCTGGACGGTCTTCGCTGAGAAACCGCACTGCGGAGCCTGTGGAGTGCCTTTCATATAGAGGATAATGGCGTTTTCCTCAAGCTGGCTCTTGATGGTTTCGTTGATGTCCATGAACTCTCACCTCTCATTGGAAACGGGGTCGCCCGGTTGCGACATGCCTGACACTATTGTACACGTCCCGTGACGCTCACCAAACACCGCCTGACACCTGCATATGCCCTGGCGTTGTCTTCAGCCCCCTGACGGGCTAGACTTGAGCCCCTGCCTTTCAGGCAACCTCCGTTTCCGTATTTCCCGCCAGTGCGGCTCTCACCGCGTGCTGGCGTATTGCCGTTTCAGGACAATGACCACCGCGGGCCGGTTGTAACCACGAATAGATCCGGATTTCTTGGATAGGGTTATCGATTAATTAAGGGCCACTCCATGGCAGCAAGACATTTTCTCACACTCAATGACTTAAGCTCCGACGAGCTTGAAAGTCTGGTCGACCACGGCACTAAACTCCGCAACGATTGGCGCCAGGGCGTCGTGCGCGAAACCCTGAAGAATCGTGTCCTGGCAATGATCTTCGAGAAGTCGTCAACCCGTACGCGGGTATCCTTCGAGGCGGGCATGACCCAGCTCGGTGGCGCTGCTCTGTTCCTCTCTCCCCGTGATACCCAGCTCGGACGAGGAGAACCCATTGAAGACTCCGCCATCGTGATTTCCAGCATGGTGGACGCTGTCATGATCCGGACGTTTTCCCACGATACCGTCGACGCATTCGCGGCGGCCTCCAGAGTGCCCGTCATCAACGCTCTGACAGATGATTTCCATCCTTGCCAGCTGCTGGCCGACATGCAGACGTACCGGGAACATCGCGGCAGCATTCGTGGCGGTACGGTTGCCTGGGTTGGCGATGGCAACAACATGTGCCAGTCCTACATCAATGCAGCAACGCAGTTCGGCTTTAACCTGCGCGTTGCCTGCCCGGAGGGTTACGAACCTGACAGTGAATTGCTGAAAACCCATCAGGATCGGGTGTCTGTGGTTCATGATCCGGCTGAAGCCGCCAGAGGTGCTGATCTCCTGGTCACGGATGTCTGGGCCTCCATGGGGCAGGAAGATGAACAGAAAGCCCGTCAGAGAGTCTTCCAGAACTACCAGATCAATCCCTCGCTGATGAAATTGGCGGACAAGGACGCCCTGTTCATGCACTGCCTGCCGGCGCACCGTGGCGAGGAGATATCCGCGGACATGATGGAACACCCGCGTTCGGTGGTCTGGGAAGAAGCCGAAAACCGCTTGCACGCCCAAAAAGCGCTGCTGGAATTCCTGATCCTCAATCGACTGGACTGACCGAATGACCGATAGCCTGGCTCAGCCTGCTGACTGGCTGCTGGAAGTAAACAACCTGTCCTGCGGGTATGGCGATGGCTCAGTGGTCAGGAACGTCAACTTTGCCCTCAGTCACGGCGATATCGGCTGCCTGCTGGGCCCCAGCGGTTGCGGAAAAAGCACCATCCTCAGGGCATTGGCAGGATTTCTTCCCATCAATACCGGTGAGATTTGCCTGCAGTCCAGTTCCATCAGCCTGCCCGGTCGCACTCTCGCCCCTGAGAAGCGCCGAATCGGCATGGTGTTTCAGGACTACGCCCTGTTCCCACACCTGACAATTGCCGAAAACGTCGGCTTCGGCTTGCGCAGAGAGGATCGCGAGGAAAAACATCAGAAAGTCACCGAGTTGCTTAAGGTGGTTCATCTGCAGGATCTTGCCGACAACTACCCCCATGAACTGTCGGGTGGGCAGCAACAAAGGGTGGCGCTTGCCCGTGCCCTGGCACCGGAACCCACGTTGATACTGCTGGACGAGCCGTTCTCTAACCTCGACGCAGATCTGCGCCGCCGACTCAGCCTGGATGTGCGGGAAATCCTCAAGACACTGGGCATCAGTGCCATCCTGGTCACTCACGATCAACAGGAAGCCTTCGCCATGTGTGATCAGGTGGCGGTTCTGAAAGACGGCGGAATACAGCAATGGGACGTGCCCTACAACCTATACCACGAACCCGCCAACCGTTTTGTTGCAGGTTTCGTGGGCCAGGGAGGCTTCGTTCCAGGAAAAGCGTTGGGGCCGGACACGATTGAGTCCGAGCTGGGGGTCATCCGCGGCAACCGCGCCTACACCTGGCAACCCGGCACGCTGGTCGACGTGCTGATCCGGCCAGACGACATCGTCTACGATGCCAACTCCGAACTTAAGCCAAAAGTGGTGGAAAAGACCTTTGCCGGGACGTCGACGCTCTATCGCTTTCGCTGCTCGGAAGACACCGAGTTCGAGGCCCTGTTCCGGAGCCATCTGGACTTTCACCTGGGCGAACACGTGCCAGTCCGGGTGGAGGCAGACCATCTGATCGCCTTCGAGAGAACCTGAGAGCCCGAGCCTCAGTTATTACAAACCCGCTCCACGGAATCCAGCCAGCCGGCGTACAGGGTCTCCCGCAATGCCGGCTTCATAGCCGCCTCGAAGCGATGTTCCCGCTCCCAGAGTCGTGCTATCTCGTCCAGCCCCTGGTATACACCGGTCTGCAGCCCGGCCAGATAGGCCGCCCCCAGAGCCGTGGTCTCTGTCACGCGGGGGCGGTCCACTGGCACGTTGAGGATATCCGCCAGAAATTGCATCACCCAGTCGTTGACCACCATGCCACCATCCACCCGCAATGCCTGTAGGGACGCACCATCGTTCTGGATGGCGCGGATCAGGTCCTTGGTCTGATAGCACACGGATTGCAGGCCGGCGGTGACGATCTCGCCGATTCCGGTGTCCCGGGTAAGGCCAAGAATCGCCCCGCGGGCGTGAGGATCCCAATGTGGCGCACCCAGACCGGTAAAGGCCGGAACCAGATAAACAGGGTTTTCCGCCCCCACTTTCGAGGCGTAATCAGAGGATTCGCTGGCGTGACTGATAAGCTTCAACCCGTCCCTGAGCCATTGCATGGCGGCGCCGGCAACAAAGATGCTGCCTTCCATGGCGTAGCACGGTTTGCCATTCAAACGATAAGCCATGGTTGTCAGCAACCGGTTTTCGGAGCGTAGCGCCTTTTCGCCGGTATTCAGCATCAGGAAACAACCGGTGCCATAGGTGCTTTTCGCCATACCGGGCTCGAAACAGGCCTGCCCAATCAATGCTGCGTGCTGGTCGCCTGCGATGCCTGCGACCTGCACCGATGCCCCCAGCCACTGCCTGTCAGTGGTGCCAAAATCCGCGGCAGAATCGAGCACTTCCGGCAACAGCGCCCGGGGAACCCGGAAGAGGGTCAACAACTCGTCGTCCCATTGCTGACTATGGATATTGAACAACGCCGTGCGCGAGGCGTTGGTGGCATCGGTCTTGTGGGAGCGCCCACCAGTCAGATTCCAGAGCAGCCAGCAGTCCACAGTACCGAAGGCAAGCTCGCCAGCTTCCGCCCTCTGACGGGCACCGTCCACATGGTCGAGTATCCAGGCAATCTTGGTGGCGGAGAAATACGGGTCAATCAAGAGGCCGGTGCGTTCCACCACCCTACCTTCATGGCCATCGGATTTGAGTTTGGTGCAAACAGACGCTGTGCGTCGATCCTGCCAGACAATCGCGCGGTGAATTGGCTCTCCGGTTTTCCGATCCCAGATCACCGTGGTTTCCCGCTGATTGGTGATGCCGATACCTGCCAGGGTTGAGGCATCCAGCCCTGACGACTCGAGAACCTCCCTGCACACCGCCAATGTACTTTGCCAGATTTCGCCGGCCTCATGTTCCACCTGGCCATCTTTCGGAAAGTACTGGTGAAATTCCTGTTGCGCCGTGGCGATGGCTTGGCCGGAGGCATTGAAAATGATCGCGCGGGAACTGGTGGTCCCCTGATCGATGGCGAGCAGGTGCTGGGTCATGGGGCGTCCTTTCAGGTGCTTCAGCATTGTTCTGGTCAATGCTGCAATCTTCTCAAAGGATTGCTAAGAACGCTATGGGAAAGTCGGGCATAAAAAAAGGGCCGGAAAACCGGCCCTCAAATGACGAATGAAACAAGGAAAGTTCGTAAGAACTACAACCTCAAAAGTCATCCCTTACACATTTAGTATCGGCTCGGATTGCCCAGCCTTCAGTTGAGGTTGTGTTGCGCCTTTGTTACATCAGGTTAGGGGCTGAGAGGCGCATCACAAAACGGCTTAGAGGGTGTGCTCCACCGGCTTCTTGCGAGGCCAGACCAGACTGAAGCGGGCTCCGCCCAACTCGTCGCTGCGACTGACAAACGCCTGCCCGCCATGCCAGTAGAGGATTCTCCTGACAATGGAGAGGCCAAGGCCATAACCGCCCGAGGTTCGGGTACGGCTGTCATCGAGGCGAGCAAATGCAGTAAACACTTTTTCCCAATCCTCTTCGGGAATACCAGGGCCGTCATCCTCCACATCAATGCGGCAATTATCCTCATCAAACTGGCAGTGGACTTTCACGCGGCCGGCCGCGTAGCGTGCAGCGTTTCCTACCAGATTCTGAACCGCCCGGTGCAGATACCGAGGCTCCACATCAGACAGTGACCAACGCTCGGATTCATCGTCAATGTCTGCCTCGATGGTGTGGTCCGGGCGGACCATCTGCTGCTCGCTCACCACCTGGCGAACGATATCACTGACCGACCGCTCCTGAAGCGCAAATACGGGACCACCCTGCTCCAACCGGGCGTAGGTCAGGATTTCATCGATCAGCTCATCAAGCTCCTGGATGTCGCCGTCAATGCCATCAAGCTGCTTCTGGAGCGCCTCCGGAGAATTGGCGCTTTCGATCATCTGGACACCGAATCGAATACGGGCAACTGGTGTTCTCAGCTCATGGGAAACCGCGTGGATCATTTCCCGCTGAACCCCTACCAGCCGCTGGATATGCTCCGCCATACCGTTGAAGGCTGCGGCCAACCGGGACACAAGGCGACTGTCGCCGGCATCCACCCGCGCCCCCATCTCGCCGCGGGCTATGCGGATTGCCACCGACTCCACGGCCCGGAGGTTGCTGTCTACATCCCTTAACGCCAGATAGAGAGCCAGTGCGAGAACGCTTCCCGCCACTACAAGCAATAGCAGCATTACCGGCCATGCCCAGGGACTGAAGGGCGCAGGCATAGCCATGTCCACGAGAGTGCCATCTTCCAGACGGATCAACACCTGGGCACGATCCCGGGAGGGATGATGGTATAGCGAGATACCCCGCTCGGAGACGCGTTCGAGAACCTCGGAATCCGGGAGTGCGGCCTGATCCCGAACCGCCATCAGCTCTACCCCGAGCGTATCGGATAGCTGCGACATGGCACCTTCCCTGCCATCCGAAGACATGTCATCAAGATGCAGGCGAGCGATGAGAGCGGTTGCCTCGGCAACATCGCTGTAGATATCCCGAAATCGCAGGTCGATGATCCCACCGCTATCGTTCCGGACCATCACCTGCTGGCCGATACTGGTGTCCATCGCCACTACCTGGCCATAGGAAAGGCGCTCCATGATGACATCGGACACCGACAGGTTACCCGGCGGCGTCACCCGGAAATCGTAGAAAGACTTGAGCCAGGGATACTGTTGCTGAGGATGAGGAGTCGCGACAAGCCAACGCAACAGGGGCTCTGAAAAACGCTCCTGCCAGTACTGCTCCCTGACGGAATTCACACCCAGGAACAATGCGGCACAAAACAGGAGAATCAGAAAGGTAAGACCAATCAGCCGGGCGTAAAGCTTGAGAAAAAACTTGAGGGGCATTGCGATAACCCTGGCAATGAACGCCGGCCCCGCCGGGCCAGCGCCAGAGACTGAACAGTCAGGCTTCCTTTACGAACAGGTAGCCTTTGCTGCGTACGGTTTTAATGCGCCTCGGGTGGATGGGATCGTCGCCAATCTTGGGACGTATCCTCGAAACCCGGACATCGATCGAACGGTCCTGGCCATCGTACTCGATCCCTCTCAGGGCGGTGAAGATTTCCTCCCGACTGAGCACTCGGCCAGCGTTGCTTGCCAATAGCCAGAGCAGGTCGAATTCCGCACTGGTGAGGTCGATACTGTCGTCGTTCAACCATGCTTCGCGCATTGACCTGTCCACCACCAGGTTGTTGAACTGCAGTCTGACCGGTTCTTCACCGCTACCCTCTTCCGCAGCCACCGTACCATTCTCGGTAACCCGCCTCAGCAAGGCGCGGATTCTTGCCAGCAGCACCCTTGGCTGAACCGGCTTGCCGATGTAATCGTCGGCCCCCATTTCCAGGCCGAGCACCTGGTCCAGATCGTCCGTGCGAGCAGTAAGCATGATAATCGGGCCCGGATAGAAAGGCCGCGCGCGCCTGCAGATAGACAGTCCATCCTCACCCGGTAACATCAGGTCAAGCACGACCAGATCCGGCTGCTCCTTGCGAATGCGCTCCACCGCGTTCCCACCGTGAGTTTCGAGGGTGACAGTCAACCCGTTACTCTCCAGGTACTCCCTGGTCAGCTCTGCCAGCCTCTCATCATCTTCGACTATAAGAATCCGCCAACTTTCGTTCGTCTGTTCCACGCCATCCATCTCTGATTTTGTTTTTCCGGTTTCTGAAACGTCCGGCCAACGTCATCACCCCACATGGCCGGAACAGAGCTGCCTGTCAGAAGATCAGCTACCAACTGACAATACAGGCTACCTCCTGTAACAGCAATTATACATGCTATTCAGAAATATACATGGAACCGCCTGTTCGTTACAGCCCGTGACAAAGCTCACACCTCCACACCGATAACGGGACTTGTCACAAAGTCGTCATCCCCCGTTCATTCCGATGTCACACCGGATTCATAGCCTTGTCGAAAAGTGGAAACAAAGAGGCATTGCCATGAACGCCCAGACCGCCCGCCT
This sequence comes from Marinobacter sp. G5_S1_61_S3, assembly GCF_054968585.1. NCBI lineage: Bacteria > Pseudomonadati > Pseudomonadota > Gammaproteobacteria > Pseudomonadales > Marinobacteraceae > Marinobacter > Marinobacter sp. G5_S1_61_S3. The sequence goes on from NZ_JBQKUK010000025.1 coordinate 22,995, forward strand.
GTCACGCTCGGCCCGACAGCTCAAAACCGTCATTACCCAACAGCCGGATCTCGTTGAATCCGCTCAGAAATTGCGCTATCAGGTTTTCTCGGAAGAGTATGGTTCTGACCTGGGGGCTACCGTCCCTGGCATTGATGCGGACGAGTTTGACCGATTCTGCGATCATCTGATTGTCACCGATGAGAACACCGGTGAACTGGTCGCTACAACACGAGTGCTTCACCACAGCCAGGCCATGGAAGCCGGAGGCTTCTATTCCGAGGGTGAGTTCGAACTCTCTTCCCTTTACCAACTCCCCGGGACTGTCGCCGAGCTTGGGAGAACCTGCGTGCACCCGGACTATCGCAATGGTGCGACCATCAGCCTGTTGTGGGCATCCGTTGCGGAATACCTGGTATCGCGAAACGTGGATTACCTGATTGGCTGCGCCAGTATCGGTATGTCAGATGGCGGCCTGAAAGCCTGGCGCATAGCCCGATACCTGCAGCGGGAATTCCTGGCCGGCGAGGAGTACCGGGTAACCCCGTTACGGGCACTGCCGCACCTGACTCACACTGTCAGCGAGGATCGCCCGGTGGACGTTCCCGCGCTGATCAAGGCCTACATGCGCCTCGGCGCCCGCGTCTGCGGCGAGCCCTGCTGGGACCCGGACTTCCGTTGCGCAGACCTGTTGGTGGTGCTGGACGTCACCAACCTGGCCAGTCGCTACAGCCGCCATTTCATGCGTAAACAGGCCCAGTAGACAACCGGGACTACCCTGGCAACCCGAGGATTGGTTATGGAACTGATACGCCTGACCGCAAGACTGGTACTCTTTACCGGCTTCATGGGCCTGACGGCAACGCTTGCCGGCACCCTGTTACTGGTTGAGACCCTGTTCCGCTGCCAAATCGACCGCGCGCCCTTCGCCCGCATCTGCTTTAACGGAGCCAGTCGCTGTCTTGGCTTTCGCATGTCCACGCAGGGCACCTTCAGCAACAGGCCCGTGCTCTATGTCAGCAACCACATCTCCTGGTCGGACATTCCTGTACTTGGCGGACAGGTGCCCCTGCGCTTCCTGTCCAAAGCGGAAGTAGGCCGCTGGCCGGTGATCGGTTGGCTGGCCACGCAGGCGGGCACGCTGTTCATTCAGCGCGGCAGTGGCAAAGCCGGCCAGGCCCGCGACGAAATTGCCCGCACCCTTCTGAACGGGCAGTCGGTGCTGGTGTTTCCCGAAGGCACCACCACAGCCGGAGTGACCGTCCTGCCCTTCCATAGCCGGCTGCTTCACGCCGCGGCGGATGCAGGCGTGGACATACAACCTCTGAGCATCGGTTATTTGAGAAACGGCCATCCCGACCATTTGGCGCCGTTCATTGGCGACGATGAGTTTCAGCATCATTTAATGCGCATGCTGCGCCAGCCGGCGGTCGAGGTCGGCGTTATCGCCCATCCGGTGGTGACTATCGACGACAGCACGGACCTGACAGATGTAACGCGGGATTTGCGGCAGACAGTACACGATGGGTTGCGGCAGATTCAGGCGGGACGCCTTTCAGACCAGGCATCAGACGGGCCGACAGCGGTTGCCGGCCCGGAGCTGTAATTCAGCTCAGCGGATGGCCGGCGTTGATTTCCTCTTCCGTGGCTTCACGCTTACCGATGATCTCCAGATCAAAGTACAGGGTAAAACCCGCCAGAGGATGGTTGGCATCCACCCGCACCAGATTGCCATCAATGCTTACCACCTGTACCACCTGGGCCGTGTCGCCGGTATTGGTTTGAAACTTCATCCCTACCTGCAGGTTCTCCACGTTCTCGAACATGGAACGGGGTACTTTGCGGATCAGCTCCGGATTATGTTCTCCATACGCCATGGCCGGAGGTACGGTCACTTCCAGGCAATCACCGACATTACGGTCTTTCACCGCTTTCTGGATGCCTTCGATGATTTCCGGGCTGCCTTCCAGGAAATGAAGCGGCTCGCTGCCCTCGGAGGTGTCAACCAGCTCACCGAGCTTGTTCTTGAGGACATAGTGGACGGTTAATACAGCAGGTTTTTGCATCAGGCGTTTGTGTTTCCTGTATTCGGGGGTGTATCAGTCAGGTTCAGGCCATGGATAACCAGGCGCCGGTCCAGTCTCGCCTTCAGGCTCCGGGGTTTATCCAGGCTCATGCGCTCCAGCAACGGCTGGTAGCGATTGTCGTCGTCGTTTGCCTTAACGGCGCGCCACAAAGTCAACAGTTTACCACGACGAGTCGCCGTTGCGGCCTTCAGAGTTTGTAAAGCCTTGCCCAGCCGGAGTTCTTCATCGGTAAAGTCCCGCCCGAACGGGAATGCTGGAAACATATCCGTGTCTCCGGCGATCTTTACAGCCTCTCCAACCGCCTCCGGCGTGTTATTGCACCAGTGCTCAGGCAGACGAAACGAAGCATCCACTTTTCCCGCTTTCTGGGCCTGCTTCAGCAAATCGGCCTGGAAACGGGAATCTGCAATGCGGATCAGTTGCAGGTATACCTGCTCGTCGGACTGGCCCCTCAGATCCGCAATACCGTACTCAGTGATGACTATGTCGCGAAGATGACGGGGAATGGTGCAATGCCCGTAACTGAAGACAATGTTGGACAGTGTTTCCTCACCGGACTTACGGGTGCTGCGCAGGGTCAGGATAGACCGCGCGCCCGGCAGCTCGTGGGCCATGGCGACAAAATTGTACTGGCCGCCAACACCGCTAACCACACGGCCGTCTTCCAGCCCGTCGGACACGGCCGCACCGCTTAGCGTATGCATCATCGCCGAGTTGATAAACCGGCCATGCACCCTCTGTGCAGCTTTCAGACGCTGGTTGCCGAACGCGTGGTCATACAAGTGGTTGATGTAGTTGACGCTGGTCATGCAGATGCGTTGGCGGTCGCGCGGCGCCAGGTCCCGCAACCGCTGATAGAAGGCTTCGGGGCCGACGAAGAAGCCACCATGCACCACAATCCCTCCGGTCAGTGACTTTCCCAGGGCCAACGACTCAATGGCGCTTCTCGCCTCCTCACTGTCGAGATCCGGATCCAGGGATTGCTCGCCCACACGCAACCGCCCGCCTTTGAACTCGACCTCCGGATTCAGGATGCCGTAACGACACAGCCACTGCACGTCCCTGGCCCGTAACGGCGAGTCGATCAACTGTTCCCGCCGCAGGACATCAAGGGTGTCGAGAGAAACACTGTGGGTAAGTTCGCCCCGGTTTATCAATGTTTGCAGTCCGGCATGATCAAACACCTCGCGGGTCAGGACACCCGCCTCCATGAGGTAAATAAAACCATCCACCATCATTTCACTGCAGCCGTAGAGTCCCTCCTCGAAGACATCCGTGCCACCGTACTCGGAAACCACCGGGAAGCGGTCTGCCACCTTCAGGTGATCAAACACCTGCTTCCAATGCTCGTTGTGACGATGCCGCAGAATCGCGCTGTGAACCAACGCCGCGCCCAGCGAGCCAATCCCCACCTGCAGGGTCCCTCCATCCCGGAGCAACGCACTGGCGTAGAACCCGATAAGGTGATCCTCCGGGCTGACCGACATTTGCGGTGCCGAAAACAGGGGGTAGTCGGAGACGGCATGCTCCAGGACGATATCAAACTGGCCCGTCTCGACGGCGGCGTCATTGCCGAGAAAGGGCAAATGGCTGTTGGTCTCTGCCACCAACGCCACGGGGGTTCCGGCCGCTTCCCGCGCCCGTAACAGGGGCAGCAGGTCCAGACTCAGATCCGGGTTGCAGCTCAGGCTAACGTAGCCTTCCTGATCCGGCTCGGTCGCCGGAGCCACCATCTGGCCGACGACATTGACACCGAGCGCCATAAGGTCGCGCACTGCATGGGTGTAGTTGGTGCAGACATAGTTGCGCTGTTGGTCCTTGTTATTCAGGAAGGACCCGGCCTTGAAGAAAAACTCGGATACCCGCACGTTCTCGGGCAAACGCTGACCAATCACGTCCCGTGCGTAATCAAGTTCCGGAATCCGCCCGTACAGGCGCTCGGCGAACGGGCCCATGAAACGCTTTTCCAGCGATGAACTGCCACCGGGCGCGGTCAGGGATAGCGCCGTGACAATGTGAAGCTCTATGGACGGATCGTCCTTGGCACGCTGGTAGAGAGCATTGGCAAAACGTATGGGTTTACCAAGCCCCAGTGGCAGGCCGAGTGTGATGCGCTTACCCACCCGGCGAATCAGCTCGTCTACACAGGCGCTGCTGTCTGCGAGCGTTACCGGTTGTTCCTCCACCATCGCGGCCATAGTGTTACTCCCTTAGTTGCCGTCAGAATGCTTACCGATATGGATAATCACATGTGCCATTGCGACAGGCAATGCACTGAGACAGATAAGCGGTGGCGAGGATTCGTGGGAGGTCAGTCAGGGTTCAGAAGGAGAAAACGTCGGCGGGAGTTCAGAAATTCCAGCGAAGGTTGAGGCAGGCGCCCTCTTCAAGCAATGCAATACCGTGGTCCGGCTTGGCACGATCAGACGCGTAGGACTTCTTTCCAGAATCTGAGCCGCTGAGACTGAGGCTCAGCAGGCGAGAACCAATGGTCGCATACATGTCGGATTCTTCACGCTCGAAGTCACCCGACATCTCTTCCTGAAGCTGATACACGTTCTCGGCCGGAACTTCGTCTGCAAACACACGTTCGCTCGCTTCGGCGCGAACGACGAAGGCGATCATGTTGAGTGCAAGTAGTGCGACGAAGATACGGATAATCATAATAATTCTGGCGACCTGTAATCGAAGCGGAATTCTACTGTCATGTAATGCTTAAGTCTAATGATTAAAGGTCAGAAAGATGTGATTTTGCACACAAAAGCGCCGCTTTTTTGTCACGGGATCACCGCATTTTTGTCAAGAAAACAGCAATCTTTGTTGCAAACTGTAAGCACCCCACTCTGCCGCCTGTAACGGTCAGAGTGGCTGCTTCACGATGGGAGTTGTTAAAAAACCGTAACGCTTGCAGGATTAAGGGCAGGGGTAGGTGTACACCTGGTTAAGGTTCTCTATCTCCCCAAGCACCTCTTCGCTCAGGGACACCGACGCTGACCCCAGGTTTTCACGAAGCTGCTCAAGCGTCGTGGCCCCAATAATGTTGCTGGTAACGAAATCACGGCTGGTCACGTACGCCAGCGCCATCTGTACCGGTGACAGCCCGTGGCTGGCCGCCAGGTCTACGTAGGCTCGGGTCGCCTCGGCACCACGACCGCTGGTGTAACGGGTGAAGCGCTCAAACAAGGTCATCCTGGCGCCTTCCGGGCGCTTGCCATCAAGATACTTGCCAGAGAGCATGCCGAAGGCCAGCGGGGAGTACGCGAGCAGACCAACCTGTTCACGGCAGGCAATTTCCGCCATTCCCACCTCAAACGTGCGGTTGAGCAGGTTATAGGGGTTCTGGACGCTGACCACCCTGGGCCAGTCATGCTCCCGGGCCAGCCTGAGGTATTCGTTCGTTCCCCATGGGGTTTCGTTGGAGATTCCTACGTGGCGGACTTTGCCTTCCTTGACCAGCTCCGCCAGTGTGCCCAGTGTCTCTTCAATGGGGGTCGCCTGCTCGTCCACACTGTGCCGGTACCCCAGCTTGCCAAAGAAATTGGCGTTACGATCCGGCCAGTGCACCTGATAGAGGTCGATATAATCGGTCTTGAGCCGGCGCAGGCTGTCTTCACAGGCCTGACGAATATGGTCCCGGGTCAGGCGCGGGCCATCCCGGAGGTAACCCAGTCCATTACCCGGCCCCGCCACTTTGGAAGCAATCACCAGATCGTCGCGACGGCCCCGCTTCGCCAGCCAGTTGCCCAGATAGCTTTCCGTGAGGCCCTGGGTTTCAGCCCGCGGGGGCACCGGGTACATCTCCGCGGCATCGATGAAATTAATGCCCTCGGAGGTGGCCAGGTCCAGCTGCTCAAACGCTTGCTGTTCGGTATTTTGCTCGCCCCAGGTCATGGTGCCCAGGCAAATCTCGCTTACATCAATGTCGGTCCTGCCGAGCTTGCGGGTTTTCATGCGTACTCCCGAATCTGATTGGTGAAAAAGGTAAAGGGATTGTCACGGGATTGTCCCGGAACTGTCATGCCAGGTTTCCATAGTGGAGGCATGAAAGAGGAAACCACAGGTAACACCGCGATGAGAGTCACCCAGGCTTCAGGGCGCAAGCACCACATTACCATTGTTTCGGAGACCTTTCCTCCGGAAATCAATGGCGTGGCGAACACCCTCAGGCACCTATGCCTGGGCCTGATGCAACGTGGCCACAAGGTAACGGTCATCCGTCCACGCCAGCGCCATGAATCGAAAGGACGATTCGAAGGTGCCGGGGAATGCCTGTTTTCCGACGAGCAAGTTGTGACCGGCCTGCCGCTACCGGGTTACAGTGATCTGAGGTTCGGAATGACCCGGCCGGGCTTCCTGGCCTCACTCTGGAAGCATCAACGCCCGGATGCCATTTACGTTGCCACTCAAGGCCCCCTCGGCGTAGCGGCCGTTGCGGCCGCCAGACGGGCCGGCATCCCGGTCAGTTCCGGCTTTCACACCAACTTCCATGCCTACAGTCGCTACTACGGTGCCGGGTTCCTGGAAAAACTGTTGTGCAGCTACGGCCGTTGGTTTCATAACAGGACGGCCATAACACTGGTCCCCACCCGGAAAATCGCACAAACCACCCATGACATGGGCATTCAACCGACATCGGTCTGGAGTCGCGGCGTTGACTGCACCCGTTTTTCGCCCCACAAACGGGACACGGTGCTCCGGCAACAATGGGGGCTGCAAGCCAACGACCGCGCGGTACTCTATGTTGGTCGCCTCGCTCCGGAAAAAAACCTTCAGATGGCGGTGTCATGCTTTGAGCGTATCCGCGGGCTGCACCCCTGCGCGAAATTCATACTCGTAGGTGATGGGCCGATGCGCAAGCGCCTTGCCGAACGCCATCCGGATTACATTTTTGCAGGAACCCGCCGTGGCGAAGATCTGGCCCGGCACTATGCCTCCGGTGACATCTTCCTGTTCCCCAGCAAAACCGACACCTTCGGCAACGTGGTTACTGAAGCCATGGCCAGCGGCCTGGCGGTGGTTGCTTTTGACGATGCCGCCGCCAGCGAACATATCCGCCATGAAGATAACGGCATGAAGGCTCAGCTCAGCAACGACGAAGGTTTTGTCGACCATGCCCTGCGCCTGGCCGACCAGCCAACCCTGATGAACAGGGTACGGGCACAGGCACGCCTGGACGCACTGGACCTGAATTGGGCCGCACAGGTTGAGCAGTTCGAACACCTGATACTGAACCAGCCACTGAGGAACAGCTACAATGCCCTCCACAAGCAAGGCATCTCGCTTCTTTAACGTGGTGGATCAGAGGGAATTTGCCCTCTGCCAGTCCATCAATCGCTCTCTGCGGTTTCGCCCGGTGCAGGGGTACTTCAAGGTTGTCAGCCGGCTGGGTGATGGTTGGCTATGGTATCTGGTCATCCTGTCGATGCCAGTGCTTATGCCTCAGGCCGGGCTCGCCATCGCGCTGCTGATGGTGGCTACCGGCCTGACCTGCACCATTACCTACAAGCTGCTGAAGCGCTGGCTGATCCGCGAGCGCCCGTTTATATCGTTTCCGTCGATAAACTGCGGCACACCGCCCCTGGACCGTTACAGCTTTCCGTCCGGCCACACCCTACATGCCGTCTGCTTCAATACGGTGCTGGCCATGACAGCGCCTGAGGTGGCCTGGCTGTTGTTGCCGTTCACCCTGAGTGTTGCCGCCTCCCGGGTCGTGCTCGGCCTTCATTACCCCAGCGATGTAGCAGCAGGCGCCTTGATCGGCGGTTGCCTGGGCCTGGCTTCGGTTAACGGCCTGTACGACCGGTTTATTCAAATAGCCGCAGTTGCATAACCGGCGACTCATCACTGCGAAAGCGCACGCCCAGCCCCAACAGGCGCACCGGGCGGCCCGTATCAGTCACCAGTTCATCCAGCAGCGGCTGATAGTCTTCCAGCTCGGGCTCCTGAATCCGGTCGCGCACACGCTCCAGGGTATGGGTGGAAAAGTCGCTGTAACGAATCTTGATAAACAGCTTGTGAATGGGTTTTCGGCCGGCCTTGCGGCTGAGCCGGAGGTTCAGATCGGCCACCAGCGAGGCCATCACCGACTCGCAGGCGCGCTTGTCCGGCAGGTCCTGGGAAAAGGTCCGTTCCACGCTGACGGACTTGGCAATGCGCGACACCACCACATCCCGGTCATCACGGCCGAACGCCATTTCCCGCAGCCGGTGCCCCTGCTTGCCAAACTTCTCCGGCAGGGCTTCAGCGGGTAGCGCCTGAATGTCGCCACAGGTGGCAACGCCCATCGTGTGAAGTTTGCCAGCGGTCACTTGCCCCACGCCAAAAAGCTTTTCGACCTTCAGGTCCTGAACGAAACCCTTGACGTCCTCAGGGCGGATCACGAACAGGCCGTCAGGTTTTTTCCAGTCACTGGCAATCTTCGCCAGGAACTTGTTGGGGGCCACACCGGCGGAAATAGTGATACCCACCTCATCTTTCACTCGCTTTCGCAAGTACTGCGCCATCAGCGTGGCACTGCCCTTATGCTCGGTTACCTCGCTGACATCCAGGAAGGCTTCGTCCAGCGACAGCGGCTCCACCAGATCGGTCAACTCCCTCAGGATGGCCATCACCTGTTTCGACACCGCCCGGTAGCGGGCCATGTCCGGCGGCACGGTCACCAGGCCGGGGCACAAGCGCCGGGCTTCGCCGCCAGGCATGGCGGACCGCACGCCAAAAGCCCTCGCTTTATAGTTGCAGGTGGTAACCACTCCGCGGCCACCTTCGCCACCCACGGCCAGCGGAACTTCCCTTAATGAGGGATCGTCCCGCATTTCCACGGCGGCGTAGAAGCAGTCGCAATCTACATGGATAATCTTGCGCTGGGCCATGACTCTTCAATCAAGTAAATTATCTGTACATATGTACAGCCTTGTATCTTACGGTAACATGCTGAGAATGTCAGGAGCTCCGAGTAGCAACTCCCAACGACGACAGAGACAGGTGTGAGCAATCATGACAAACCCGATCCCAGAACAATCGCAGACGGAAATCGAAGCCGCCGCGTTTCGAAAGCTGGTCAACCATCTGCGCGAGCACACCGAGGTCCAGAATATTGACCTTATGAACCTGGCAGGGTTCTGTCGCAATTGCCTCTCCAAATGGTATCGCGCCGAAGCCGCCGAGAGAGGCTTCGAGCTGTCTGACCCGGACGCCCGGAAGATCATCTATGGCATGCCTTATGAAGAGTGGAAAGCCCGCTATCAGCAAGGGCCCAAACAGGACCACAAGGCATGAACGTCAATGACGCGGTTCGTATCCACCTGGCATCGGTTGAGGCCGGCCATGGCGACTTTGACGATACCCTGGCGCTGATTGACCGATTCTTCGACTATCAGCCCACCGGGTTTCACAACGGACCGCTGTACAATGGCACCGGCGAGAACGCCGGTTCATGCCGGGTATTTTCCCTGGCCCAATACTGCAACCTGACCGAATCCGACACTTTGCGTCTGTTTGCCCAGCACTACCAGCAAGTGCTGGACGAACCGGCAGGTGAAAGCCATGGCAATATCCGCCAGTTCATGGGCACCGGCTGGTCCGGTATCCGCTTTGACGGCCCGGCGCTTCGCAAACGCCCGGGCACCACTCAGGACGACACCACGGAAGAGACCCATCCATGAGCGAGACCGCCGTATCCGGGGTAAAGCAGTGCTTCCAACTGAAGAGTGCGAACGTTTCCATGACCGCACTGGAGCTGTATTTTTTTGACAATGACGACTTCGAAAGCACGCTCAGAGACAAAATCAGCCAGGCACCCGGATTCTTCAAGGACATCCCCCTGATCATCAGCCTGGAAAAGTATGAGGGGCTGAGCAGCGAACTGGATTTTTTCAAGATCATCGGCGCCTGCCGCCGCCACAATATCCATGTCATCGGCGTACGCGGTGGCAACGATGATCAGCGCCGCCTGGCCCGCGGTGCGTCACTGGCGCTGCTTCCCGGTGGCAACCAGCGCGACCGGGACATTGATACCGCGCCGGCCACGGAATCGGCCGCCACTGAACCGACCGAAAACCCGACTCCCGCCAGGGTCGAGAATCCGGGTGAGCCAGCGCCCGCGAAAATCATCAACCAGCCAGTCCGTTCGGGCCAGCAGGTTTACGCACCCGAGGGCGACCTGATCATCCTTGCGCCGGTTCAAGCCGGCGCCGAAGTGCTTGCGGCCGGCAACGTTCATGTGTACGGACCATTGCGCGGGCGGGCCCTCGCGGGTATTCACGGCGCGGAACATGCACGGGTATTCTGCCAGTCTCTTGAAGCAGAGCTTGTGTCCATCGCCGGACACTATAAAATCTCCGAAGATCTTCAGGACAACGGCTGGAAAACCGCCGTACAGATCCAGCTCAGGGATGACCTGCTGGTGGTAACGCCACTGGAGAAGGCCTGAAAAGAACGTAACTACCCGCACGGGCGGGAAAAACGACGAATCCACCGCAAAACAGGAATGCAACCTTGGCTAGAATCATTGTCGTTACCTCAGGAAAAGGTGGCGTAGGTAAAACCACAACCAGCGCCTCTATCAGCACCGGCCTGGCGAAGCGAGGCCACAAAACCGTGGTGATCGATTTCGACGTGGGCCTGCGCAACCTGGATCTCATCATGAACTGCGAACGCAGGGTGGTGTACGACTTCGTGAATGTGATCCAGGGCGAAGCCACTCTCAACCAGGCTCTGATCCGGGACAAACGGGTCGACACCCTGTATATCCTGCCGGCCTCCCAGACCCGGGAAAAGGAAGCCCTGACCAAAGATGGCGTTGAGAAGGTGATCAACGAGCTGTCCGAGCGGTTTGACTACATTGTCTGTGATTCTCCCGCCGGCATTGAGCATGGCGCCCTGATGGCGCTCTACTATGCCGATGAGGCGGTGGTTGTTACCAACCCGGAAGTGTCCTCGGTGCGGGATTCAGACCGTATTCTCGGCATCCTGCAGAGCAAGTCGCGGAGAGCCGAGATGGGGCAGGACCCCGTAAAGGAACACCTGCTGCTATCCCGCTACAACCCGGATCGGGTGGAAAAGGGCGAAATGCTTTCCGTGGCCGATGTGGAGGAAATTCTCGCCATCCCCCTGCTGGGCGTGATTCCGGAGTCCCAGGTGGTACTGAATGCCTCCAACCAGGGCGTTCCGGTCATTCTTGAGGAAGACAGCGATGCCGGACAGGCCTATGATGATGCCGTGGCCCGCCTTCTGGGTGAGGAGCGAGAACATCGCTTCATGACGTCCCAGAAAAAAGGTTTCTTCTCACGGATGTTCAAGGGGGGCTGACGGATGAGTTTCCTGGATTATTTCAAGAGCAAGAAAAACAACCGGTCCGCCAGCGTTGCCAAGGAACGCCTACAGATCATTGTTGCCCACGAACGGGGCCAGCGCGACCAACCTGACTACCTGCCAGAATTGCAGAAAGAGCTGCTTGCGGTCATCCGCAAGTACGTTCAGATCAGCGATGACCAGGTCCAGGTGGAAGTTGACCGCAACGACAGCTGTTCGGTACTGGAACTGAACGTTACCCTGCCGGAACACTGACCGCGCCACTACCAGCGTGCGAAGTGATCCTCCATCAGTCCCCGTAGCCCGTCTACGGGGACTGAGTTGCCCGCCTCATCGCGCACTGTGCCGGAAAAGGTACCAATGTACTGGCGGAAATTGGAGGCAATCAGCCATGCATTGAGTCGCTCCCGCCGAACCCCCGATGGCTCAAACCAGAGATCGATCCTGCCATCGTCCGTGGTGACCTGCCAGGGTGCGGTTTCATCGTAGCGATCAAACACGAAACGGGCCTGCCCGAGCTTGATACAGCGCCCTTCCAGCCAGAGCGCATTTTCCGTCATACCGGTTTCATTCACGCCCGCCGCCAGATTGAGACCAACGGCACGACCATCTGGCAGCACCCCTGCCACACTCGCCCAGTTCCAGGCGGTTTCGCGCCTCATAAAGCCGCAACTCCAATCAACGGCTGCGCGTGACAGCGAGTCGCATTGCCAGCTCTGTCCCTGCCACCGAATGTCTCCGGACACCGGCAGACCCGCTGATTTACGGGTAAACACCCAACCGCTGTAACCGGCTGGGCACACCAGTCGCAGAGGGCGGGTGTCCCCTTCTATATTCAGGGCTATCCGGAGGTCACCGGGGCCGGAAACCAACACACCACGCGAGTGGCCGTCCGACGTAATACGAACGCATGTTTTCCCTTTACGAAACTCCGTCACGCCGGTTTCAGGCCTTGGCTCAATGTGAGTTCCCTTCGCCAATGGCTGCGTCAGGGACTGCTCCAGCATCTGCCCGGTCTTGAAATCGTAAAGATAGAAAAACGCCGTACTGACCAGTTTCAGATCCACTACCGCCAGCCCGAACACCCAACCCGGCGCCATCGCACTGACGAACTGGAACTGGTTAAAACGGGCTTTACGGGCCAGGGCCGAGCGCGGTTTATCCATCACCGTACGGAGGTCAAAGTCCCGGTAGTTGATGACATCCACCGGTGTGTCCAATACGCCGTAGGGAATCCGCCCCCGGTCATCGATCAGTCGCTTGTTCGGTTTTTTCATCGTCAATTCGGGCCAAATGTTAACGTCAGGAATTCAGTCAGTTACCCAGTTCACAAACCCCCGATCGTAGCAGGTTGGCACCAGATCAGTCGTGCTAGACTCGCCCGACCATGTTCAAGGAAGTGTACCTCATGCAAAACCTGAGAGCCCGTGGCAACCAACGCCCGGCCAATCGACGCGTCATCTGTCTTGCAGCCACCACGGTTTTCCTGCAGGCCTCAGGTTTGACCTTCGCCGGGCTGCCAGCCGAAGACTCAGAAAACTGGAGCCTTCGCAAGGAAACCGATCGTATCCGGGTCTATACCACTGATCAGCCGGACTCCAGCTTCCAGGCCTTCAAGGCTGTGGCTGTGCTGGATGTGCCGATCGAGAATCTGATGGCGGTTATGATCAATCCCAAATCCTGTGTTCAGTGGGTTCATAACTGCTCGGAATCCTATGCCTTCGGCTCGGGTGACTTTGATGAGCGCTACGCCTACTCAGTCAACGATATGCCCTGGCCGGTCACCGACCGGGATTACGTACTACGAATTCGCACCCGGGGCCAACAGGTCGACGGCGAAATCGTGATGGACCTCAGCGCCATTCCCGATCAACGGGCCGAGGAAGATGACTACATCCGTGTCGACAAGTCCGACACCCTTTACCGCTTTATTCCCGAAGACGGCCAGACCCGGATGATCTGGGTTCAACACACCGAGCCAAACGGTTCGATACCCGGCTGGCTGGTCAACACCCTGCTGGTGGACATTCCTATCCGTTCCATGGAGCAGTTGGAACGGGTTGCCCAGTGGGACCGTTACCAGAACTACGAACTGATCTATGACTCGCAGGGCCAACTGAAAGATGTAGCCCCCAAAGCTGAATCAGGGGATGACTAGAACATCAGTAACAGCTAAGCTCTTTTACAAAGGACCTGCTAACGGAGCCGATTCGTCAATGACCGTTCTCGCTTACGAGATCATGACCCCGAGCATCAAGGCCGTACCCCAATCCTGGACGATGGACCGTCTGGCCAGGTTCCTCACTGACAACGAAATCACCGGCAGCCCGGTTACCGACGAAACGGGCGAGATTGTCGGCATTGCCACCCTGAAGGACATCACCGAATTCCGCTGGAACGCCAGCCGTTCCGAGTCCGATGCGCGCATGACCCCGGAAGAAGAACACGAAGCCCGGCGCCTGCGCATGGCCATTTTTGAGGAGATGGGCAAGGTGCCGGTGGAAGTGCGTGACATCATGACCCCTATCGTTTTATCGGTTGACGAGCAAACGCCTGTGCGCGACATTGCCGATATTATGATGCGTGAACACCTGCACCGGATTTTCATCACCAAAGACGAAAAGATCACCGGTATTGTGACCACGTATGACATGCTCAAACTGATCTCCGACCAGGAGCTCACCAACCGCTGTGCCGGGAACGGCTGACCAGAGAGGTATCACACCCTATGCCAAGAGCATCGCAGGCTCGCAGAAAGATGTATGTCCTCGACACCAACGTCCTCATCCACGACCCGAACGCCCTCCTGAACTTTGAAGAACACGACGTCATCATTCCGATGACGGTCCTCGAAGAACTCGACAGTCTCAAATCCGGCAAACAGGCCGTTGCTGCCGATTGCCGACAGGCCATCCGCAACATCGACAAGTTGCTGGGTGACGCCAGCCCAGGAGAAATCGAGAAAGGCGTACCCATAGTGCGCGGCAAGAAAGCAGAACCGCTCGGCGCGTTATCGATACTGATGAGCACGGACTACCAGGGCAACCATGGCCTGCCCGAGCACCTGAACGACAACAAGATCATCAATACCCTGGCGGCCCTGCAAGCCCGCCACACATCGCGTGACATCATCCTTGTCAGCAAGGACATCAACATGCGATTGAAAGCCCGGGGCTTCGGCGTGGAGGCCCAGGACTATCACAACGACATGCTGCTGGACGATATTGACCTGCTGCCGAAAGGGTACAAAGAATTCCCGAACTCGTTCTGGGACACCATCGAGAAGGTCGAAACCATCCAGCGGGAGGGTATTACCGAACACATCCTTCGTCGTGAGGGCGACCTGGCCAAGCTGACCATCAACGAGTTCGTGATTGATGAACAGGGATTCGTTGGCAAGGTGTCTGATGTGGGCGAAGACCAGATTGTCATTCGGGATCTGCACCAGCACGACCTGATGCACGAGGAAGTCTGGGGCCTGGTACCGCGGGATATATACCAGGCCATTGCCCTGAACCTGCTGCTGGACCCGGATATCCACCTGGTAAACCTGACCGGTTCCGCCGGCTCCGGTAAAACCATCCTCGCCCTCGCGGCCTGTATCGAAATGACGGTTGCCAGCAAGCTGTACAAACGCATCATCGCCACCCGTAGCACCCAGGGTCTGGACGAGGACATTGGCTTCCTCCCCGGCACCGAGGCGGAGAAAATGGAGCCCTGGCTGGGGGCCATCGTGGACAACCTCGAAGCTCTCCACGAAGACGATGAAAATATGACCGCCAGCGTGGACTACATCCTCAGCAAGGTGCCACTGCACTTCAAGTCGATGAACTACATTCGTGGCCGCAGCTTCCAACACAGCCTGATCATCATCGACGAATCCCAGAACCTGACGCCGCATCAGATCAAGACCATCATCACCCGTGCCGGCAACGGCTCCAAAGTAATCTGCCTGGGTAACCTGGCTCAGATCGACACCCCCTATCTGAGCGCCCTGAGCTCAGGCCTGACCTACATGACCGAGCGCTTCAAGAGTTTCCGCCATGGCGGACACATCCACCTGCAGGGCGTCCCGCGCTCAGTTCTGGCGGAGTACGCCGAAGCGAATCTCTAACCAGCGCGCACAAAAAAGCCGCACCGGTCATCCGGTGCGGCAAAGCGGAGGTTAGCGACCGGGAACCGAATCAGTCGCTGGCCGGGCTTTCCTTCATGGCCGCGTTCATGCGGCGACGCAGCACCGGACCCACCACATAAGGCAACACCAGGCTCAGAGCGGCAACCAGCCAGAAGCTCTTGGCCAGGGTGCTTTCCCACAGAATGCTCCAGTCACCGTCTGACAACACCAGCGCATGCCCCAGGTTCTTCTCCATCTCCGGTCCGAGCAATAGCCCGAGAATAATCGGCACCACCGGAATTTCCAGTTTGCGCAGGAAATAACCCGCCACGCCAAACGCCACCATGAAATACAGGTCGAAGGCGCTGTTGCTGATGGAATAGATGCCCACGAAGGCAACCATGGTCACAATCGGCAGCAAGTACATGGGCGGCACCGACAGCAGGCGCACAAAGAAGCCAACCAACGGGATGTTAAGCACCAGCAGCAGCACATTGCCAATCAGCAGGGCGGCAATGACGCCCCAGACAATATCGGCGTTCTGGGTAAACATCAGCGGGCCCGGCGTGATGTTCAACGAAATCAGCATCGCCAACAGCACCGCGGTGGTACCGCTACCTGGCACGCCCAGGGTCAACATGGGAACGAGCGCGCCTGATGAGGCACCGTTGTTGCCCGCCTCAGGCGCCACCACACCCCGGATATCGCCCTCGCCGAACGTGCCCTTCTTGCCTATCACGCTCTTTTCGAGGGTGTAGCTGATAAAACTGCCCAGGGACGCACCGGCACCCGGCAGCACGCCGGAAATGAATCCAAGCACGCCGCCACGAAGCTGGGTGGGAACCGTGGAGACCAACTCCTTGAAGGTAAGGGTCAGCTTGCCCACGTTCATTTTCTTACGCCCACCGCCCATGCGCGACTCGACGAAGAACAACAACTCCGAAATGGCGAAAAGGCCAACAATCGCCAGGATGAAATCAATACCCTCGTACAGTTCCAGCACACCGAAGGTGTAGCGCTGGGTGCCGGTGGAGATATCGATGCCCACGGTGGAGATCATGATCCCCAGGGTCGCGGCAATCACCGTCTTCATCGGGTTCTTGCCGGTAATACCACCCAGGGTGGCGAAGGCCAGCAGGAACAGCGCGAAATACTCCGCCGGGCCGAAACTCAAGGCAAACCTCGCCAGCACCGGGGCAAGCATGATCAACCCTATAGTGCCGATCAGCCCACCGGCAAAGGACGCAATAGCAGAGATCGCCAGCGCATCGGCCGCCCGCCCCTTTTGGGCCATGGGGTAGCCATCCAGGCAGGTCATCATCGCCGGTTCGTCACCGGGAATGTTGAGCAGGATGGAGGAAATACGGCCGCCATACATCGCGCCGGCGTAAACCGATGTCAGCAGGATCATGGCAGTTTCCGGCGGCAAGCCAAGGGTAAACGCCAACGGGATGAGGATCGCCACACCGTTTGCCGGCCCCAGGCCAGGCAAACAACCAATCAGGGTGCCCACGAAAGCGCCGAAGAGCGCAAACATCAGGTTGTACGGTGTCAGGGCAACCGCAAACCCCTCCATCAGAAAACCGAGCGTTTCCATCAGTTCACCTCCAGGATGCCAGCAGGCAAGCTCAACGCCAGGCCATAGTTGAACAGGACGAACACCACCACGGCGCTGATCAGGCCCGTTAAAAAGGCATTCCTGGCGGGCGCGCCCATGCGCCAGCTAAGGGTGCCAACCGCCAGGGTTGTCGAGATGACAAACCCCAGGGGTTCAAGCAGCATCGCGTAGACCACCAGCACAACCAGCGACACCACCAGCTCAACTGCGGACCGGCCCAGCGGCCACTGGGCGTCGGGGTCCGGCTTGACCATCAGATAGATGCTGCCGGCAACCAGAACCACCGCAAGGATGGTTGGAAAGGTTTCCGGCCCAACGGTTTCGGCGCCGCCAAACGGCTCGGGCCACTGCTGTGCAACCCAGCCGTAAGCCACCGCCAGAACCATCAGGCCCAGGCCAAGAAGCCGATCACCCAGGCCTGTCATTTCAGCAGTCCTATTTCGCGGGACAGGTTCTCGATGTCCTGTACCTGTTGCTCGACAAAGCTGTCGAACTCATCTGCAGGCGGATGGAACGGGATGAGACCATTGGCCTTCATCACCTTTTTCCACTCCTCACTGGCATACAGGGTATCGACGGTCTCGACCCAAAACGCCTTGGACTCACTGGAAGCACCCTTGGGCATGTAAAAACCGCGCCAGTTCGGGCCAACGGCGTCAACGCCCTGCTCTTTTGCGGTCGGAATATCGGAAAATTCACCCGGCAGGCGCTCGTCGGCCAGCACGGCCAGAACACGAAGGTCGCCCGACGACAGGAAACCGGTGACTTCGGAGATATCACCGGTGAAGGCGTCGACCTGGCCACCGACCACCTGGGTCATGGCCTCACCACCGTTATTGTAGGAAAGGTACGGAATGGCGGGCAGTCGATCAGCGCCGGCGGCCTTCGCGGTGATCAGCACCTTCAGATGATCCCAGCCACCCCGGGCACTGCCGCCCGCGAACTTGACGGATTTCGGATTCTGCTTGATGGCATCGAGCAGTTGATTCAGGTTCTCATACTGTGAGTCCTTGCCTACGGCAATGACGCCGTAATCCGCGCCCAGTGCGCCAATCCAGGTCACCATATCGGCATCCAGCCCGGGGAACTGTTTCTGGGCGAGACGGGTAGTGGTTGCCGTTGATGCGGCGACGATCAGCTTGTCATCTTCCGCTCGTTTGCTGACCGTGTGAGCATAGGCAACGCCGCCGCCAGCACCGGCCATATTGATGGTCTGTACGGTGCCATCAACCAGGCCAAGGTCCCTCATTACATTACCAGCGCTGCGACAGGTAAAGTCCCAGCCGCCACCCGGGTCGGACGGGGCGATGCATTCCACTTTTCCGGAGGGTTGCCATGCCATGGCATTAAGGCTGAAAGCCGCTGCCGCGATAAACGACAAGCTTCGTTTGAGAGTCATGATTGTCACCTCTGTCTTGTTTTTGTGATCGCTTCCAGGGTACGGGCCCGCGTTCAGGGCCAACGTGAAGCGCTACCTGACTGAGGTTAAAGATTCACCACTGAGGCCAGAAGTTTGTGCGCGTAATGCCTTTAAAGAAACTAAAGGGCGTTTCGTTCATAAAATTTACGGGCAATCGTAAAGCGGGTGTTTTAACCTGACCCCATAACGACAACAAACCAATCACTGCTGACAACGTGTTCCGAAAAACCAAACTGAAAACCCGAATGATCCTCACGCTCGGATTCGTCAGCGCAGCGCAGACGATCCTCATAGGCGTGTTCGCCGGCTATTACCTCAGCGACTCCCTGTTTGATGAAATCGGACAACGGGCTCTCATGGTGTCGAAGACCGTCGCGGCAGCCCCCTCGGTGATCGAGGGTGTACGCGAGCGTGATATTGAAGGGCTGAACCGGCTGGCAAATCGACTAACCCGCACCAACGAAGCTTTGTTCATCGTCATTGGTGACCACCAGGGCATACGCCTGGCACACCCCTCCCCTGATCGCATTGGCCACTCCATGGCCGACGATGACGGTGACCTGGGCCGGCGTGCCCTGGTTGATGGCAAGGCCTATGTGGCAAGGGCCACGGGCAGCCTCGGCGAATCCATGCGTGGCAAGGCCCCGGTGATCGAGCCAGAAACTGGCGAGATCATCGGCATTGTCTCCGTGGGATACGGAGTTGACCAGGTGGATGCCACCATCAAACGCTACAGCTTCGTACTGTATACCGTGGTTGGCCTTACCCTGCTGGTCAGCATACTCATCGCGATGGTGATCGCCGGGCGCTT
Source organism: Marinobacter sp. G5_S1_61_S3 (assembly GCF_054968585.1). Taxonomy (NCBI): domain Bacteria; kingdom Pseudomonadati; phylum Pseudomonadota; class Gammaproteobacteria; order Pseudomonadales; family Marinobacteraceae; genus Marinobacter; species Marinobacter sp. G5_S1_61_S3. Next base: position 42,333 of record NZ_JBQKUK010000025.1, read on the forward strand.
CAAGCGCGCCATTTTCGGCCTGGAACCTGAAGAAATCGCACGCCTGTTCCAGGAGCGGGACGCCACCTTGCAGTCCGTTCGGGAGGGCATCATCGCCATCAACCGCGACGGTGTGATCACGACCTTCAACCGCACCGCCCTGGAAACCCTGGGTATCGACCCCGACACTCCGCTGTCAGGCCGTCCCATTCTCGATGTTCTGCCCGAAAGTGACCTGCTGTCAGTACTAGAATCCGGCACGCCGGACTTCGACCGCGAGGTCTGGCTGAGAAACCGACAGATGATCGTCAACCGGTTACCTGTTCGCCAGGGCGCTGAGATTACCGGTGTTGTGGCCAGTTTCAGGCTGAAGGACGAGGTGGATCAGGTCAGCCGGCAACTGACTCGCATACAACAATACGCAGATACCTTGCGAAGCCAGACTCACGAATACTCGAATAAGCTCCACACCATCGCGGGCCTGATCCAGATTGAAGCCTATGACGACGCGTTGAATCTGATCGGCAGCGAAGTCAGCGACCATCAGGCACTGATTCACCTGCTTCTGGAAGCCGTCCCCGATCCGGTTATCGCCGGTTGCCTTATGGGCAAGTACAATCGCGCCCGGGAGATGGGGCTGGGCTTACAGATCGATGCCGAAAGCCGCATGGTGGACATACCCGCCGACATGCCGCGGGATCAGTTGGTGAGTGTCCTCGGCAACCTCATCGACAACGCCCTCGAGGCCACCCTTCATCAAACGGGCGAAGGAGGACGGGTTCAGCTATCCATGACAGACTTGGGGCATGAACTGATCTTTGAAGTGGAAGATCAGGGGCCCGGTATCCCGGAAGAATCTCAACAGAAGATCTTCGAGAAAGGCGTAACCACCAAGCCGGGCGCTGAAGAACACGGTTATGGCCTGCATCTGGTGCGTCAGTTCCTGAATCGTTGGGGCGGGTCCATCACGGTGGAGAACCTACTGGGCGTGGGCTCGCGATTTACCCTTTACCTTCCGAAAACCAGTCAGGGGAGTGACAGTCATTGAATACCCTTCGGATCCTGATTGTTGAGGACGACCGGCAGATCGCCGAAATCCAGCGCCGGTTTGTTGAACGACTCGAGGATGTGGAGCTTTGCGGCATTGCCCACAGCCTGGGGGATGCACGCGACCTTATCGACGTTATGGCCCCACACCTGATCCTGCTGGATATCTATTTTCCCGACGGCAATGGTCTGGATCTGCTGCGGGAACTCCGGGCGCGGGATAGCAGCAGTGACGTTATTCTTATTACCGCCGCCAAGGAAGTGGAATCGCTCAAGAGCGCCCTGCGCGGCGGCGTCTTCGACTACATCCTCAAGCCCCTGGTTTTCGAACGCCTTGAGGAAGCCGTCAACCGTTACCGCGACCACTTGCGGCAACTGTCTGGCCTGGTGCAAATCGCCCAGAAAGAAGTCGATGCCCTGCTGCCCAGAGGGTCAAGCGAAGCCAGTCAGCCCGCACCCACAGACAGACTGCCCAAGGGCATCGATAGCATCACATTGGATAAAATTCGCGAGGTGGTTTCATCCGGCCAGTGGAGTGCCGAGGAAGTCGGCCAGGCCATGGGCGCGTCACGAACGACGGCGCGACGCTACCTGGAATTCCTCGTTGGCCGGGGGGAGTTAACCGCGGAAGTTACCTACGGCAGCGTCGGTCGACCGGAACGGCGGTATCGCGTCTGAACCCCTGCCTTTAGGGTCAATCCCGGAACTGAGACTTGTCCAGCCCGTACTTCTTCATTTTGTCGTACAGCGTCTTGCGGGCAATGCCTAGCTGGACCATGGTGTCCTTAATGCTGCCATGGCAGGCATTGAGCGCACTGACGACGGCGGAACGTTCAAAGTCGTCCATCATCTCGGACAGAGTCTGGCGCCCGGACACATTGGCGGTGACGGAGGAATCGTTTTCGTCCAACGCCGCTGGCCCCAGCAGAACGTAGCGCTCGGCCAGGTTCCTTAACTCCCGCACATTCCCCGGCCAGCTATGCTGCATCAGACGCGCGGCCTGGCTGGCATCCAGCGGGATGCTTTCCCGGTCGTAACGGGCTGCCGCAATCAGCACAAAATGGTGAAACAGAACGGGGATGTCGTCCTTGCGTTCGCGCAGTGGCGGAATATCCAGCTTCACCACGTTCAGCCGGTAGTACAGGTCAGCACGGAACTCGCCTTCGTCGCTGAGCTGCTTCAAGTCAGCCTTGGTGGCGGCGATAATGCGAACATCCACATTCTGCACCTGATTGCTGCCCAGGCGCTCCACACGCTGTTCTTCGAGCACCCTCAGCAGCTTTACCTGCAGGGCCATGGGCATGCTTTCCAGCTCATCCAGGAACAGAGTGCCCTTGTGCGCGTACTCGATTTTTCCGATGCGGCGCTTTTCCGCACCGGTAAAGGCACCGGCTTCGTGACCGAAAAGCTCGCTCTCGATCAGATTCTCGGGCACAGCACCACAGTTGATAGCAACGAAGTTGTGAGCGCTTCGGGGGCTGTTCTCGTGGATATAGCGGGCCAAGGCATCCTTCCCCGAACCGGTCTCACCGTGCAACAGGATATTGGCGGAGATATCCAGTACCGGGTCGATGGTCGCCATCACTTTCTGCATACCGGCTGAATCCCCCAGGATTCGGGGGCCTGGCCGGGCCAGATGCTTCAGCTGAGCCTTCAGCCGCCGGTTTTCCAGCGCGAGGTGGCGCTTTTCCAATGCATGGCGAAGCAGCTCCAGGAGCTCGTCGTGATCAAAGGGTTTTTCGATGAAATCATAGGCGCCCTGCTGCATCGCGGTGACGGCCGTGCTGATATCGCCCTGCCCGGTCAGGATGATCACCGGGATGGTTTCATCCATGGCGCGAATCCTGTCGAGCATTTCCAGGCCATCCATTCCCGGCATGTTGTAGTCACATAGCACGACGCCCTCATAGTCCTGTGAGATGCTCTCAAGACCAGACCGCGCATCCTCGAAACACGCAATGGAAAGGTCTTCCAGGGTAAGGGTTTGCGCGATGGCCTGGCGGATGTGCGGGTCATCGTCCACAAAAATTACCGATGCGTCTGTCATTCGGTGGCCTCCCGCTTTCTGAGTGTCAATACGAACTCCGCGCCCGGTCCGCCGCTCCGGTTACGCCCCGTCAGGCTGCCGCCCAGCGCGTCCACGATCTGCCGGGATATCGAAAGGCCCAGCCCGAGCCCCTGCTTCACCGATTTGGTGGTGAAAAAAGGCTCGAAGATCCGCTCCGTACTGCCCGGCAGGCCGGAACCATTATCCCGCACAAGGCAATACCAATGCCCGTCATCTTCTTCCACATCAATGGTGATCTCCGGCCGTTCGCTGCTTTCGACTGCCTGAATGGCGTTCGCCACCAGGTTCACCATAACCTGTTCGATCCGGATCAGATCTCCATGGCACTGTACCGGTTGTTCCGGACGGTTCCATTGAATGGAGATATCGGATCGGCTCTCCTGCGCCGCCATTATCTTTAGGGCACCGTCGACCGATTGCCGCAAATCAACCAGTGCCGGTGGCCCTTCCGATTTGCGGGCAAACACCTTGAACTGGCGGGTAAGCTCCGCCATTTTGTCACACAGGGTGATGATCTCTGAAAGGTTGGCATCCACCGTCTCCGTCGCCCCTTTCTCAAGGAACCGACGACTGTTGCGGGCATAGGTCTGAATCGCCGTGAGCGGCTGGTTAATTTCATGGTTCAGGCCCGCAGACATCTGACCAAGCACGGCAAGCTTGGCTGCCTGGATCAACTCATGCTGGGTTTCCCGGAGCTCATCGCGGGTTTTCTCCCGCTCGCGGATTTCATCCAGAAGTTGCTGGTTGGAACGCTCCAGCTCCACCGTTCTGCTGGCGACGCTGAGCTCAAGCTGCTCTCCCCTGTGTGCCAGTTCAGCCTCCCGCCGATAGCGTTCCCGCAAATACAGTGAGGCGAGCAAGCCGACCACGAAGATCGCCACGCCCACCGCCGCAAACCCGAGCCGACTCCACAGCACAGTGCGGGTACTGACCATCACCTGAAGCGTCCAGTCCAGGCGTGGCAGGGGTGTAAGCACCCTGAGGTATTCGCGGCTTTCTCCATCATTGTGGATACGCATGGTCCCTGCCCTGTCGGAAAGCCCCCAGGGTGATCCCAGGCTGTCGAAATCAATCGGCGAAAGCTCACGGTCAGGGTAACGCTGGCGAGACTGCTCACTGGGAGCGCCGCCGCTGTCACCGGTAAAGTTCCGGTACAGCCACTCGCTCTTGCTGGACAGGAAACTGATGCCAGCGTCGTCCAACACGACCATTTCCGAATCCCTCAATGAGGCGGGGCGACGCCACTGTGATTCCAGTTCATGCACCAGCACTTTCATGGCGATAACACCCAGAATCTCGCCGCTGTCATCACGGACAGGATGGGAGAAATACAGCCCGCGGACATCGGAGGTGACGCCCAGGGCAAAATAGATGGCGGAATCCCCGCTCGCCATGGCGTCCTGGAAATAGGGCCTGAAATCAAAGTTGCGGCCCACAAAGCTGTCCCTGCGCAGATAGTTGTTAGCCGCAATAGTGGTTCCGGAGGCATCCATAAGATAGACATCCGAACTGCCGACGATGGTCGCCATTCGCTGCATCTGGTCGTTAGCCCGCAGAAGTGTACCTGGGTCACCCGGTGATGCCAGGGCTTCTGCCAACAACGGATGCTCGGCCATCAACTCGGGGATGGGCACATACCGGTTAAGCTCATTGGCCACAAGTTGGCGATAGCGAAACGACTCTTCCACGCTCTCCTGTTCAACCTGCCGGTAGCCATACCAGCCACCCAACATCCATGAGAAGGCCAGAGTCACCAGAAAAACAAGAAACGCGATAATCCGGTAGGACATACACTCCGGTTCCTGAA
>NZ_JBQKUK010000026.1:0-42083 GCF_054968585.1 Marinobacter sp. G5_S1_61_S3
GAACCGTATGCCCGGTGGTGTGAGAGGACGGGGGAGGTAACTCCCCCTCCTACTCGATGTATGGGGCAGCTCAGGGGTGTGCAGCCACGAATGTGCGGACGGCACGAGATACGGCTTTGGGTTCCGTCAGTGGCGCCCAATGGGTTGTATCCAGCGTTTGCAGGGTTAATTTTCCGGTCCAGCGAACCAGATGCTCGTTCAGTTGAGGGCGCACATATGCGTCCCTGGTCGGGATGATTACCTGGACCGGACAGCGCGCCACCCGGGTTCGTGGCCGCAGCAACCGGGTCAGGAAGTTCGCCCGGTAAAGCTTGACCCCATACAGCCCGTCGGACTTCTGGGAGGCGCTGAACCTGGCATCGGCAACCTGCTCATGATGCTTCAGGTACCCTGGCCAGAGCCTGTCGAGGCCGGCTTTCCAGATCATTTCCGGGATCACAGGCACTTGGAACAGGAACACGTACCAGGAGCTTGTGAGTTGCTGGAGTACCTTCGCTGCCCCTGCCAGCCCGGGTGTTGCCAGCTGTTTCCGGAGCCAGAAGCCGATGTGGTCCAGACAGGGGCCGGAAATGGAGGTGTAGGAGCGAATGCGATTCTGCAAGGGCTCTCCGGTGACGGACTCCCAACTCTGGATCGCCCCCCAGTCATGCGCGATCAGGTGGAACTCGCGTCCGGGGATCAGGGTGTCTACCACCGCTTGGAGGTCGTCGGCCAGCAGGGCCAGGCGATAATCCCGGGTTTTTCGGGGCTTGCCGGACTTGCCGGCACCACGGACATCGTAACGGATCACCAGATACTCCTGGCTCAAGGCGGCGCTGACCTTGTCCCAGACCTGAAGATTGTCCGGGTAGCCATGAACCAACACCAGCGGCGTCGAGTCCGGATGGCCTTCGGTAACGGCATGGATAGTGAGCCCGCCGCTGTGCACCCAGTGTGTTTGATGATTGCCCACAATCAATACCTGCCCTGTGTTTGAGAGTCAGGTCAGGGTAACCATCCTGGCGCCGACGCCGGATAGCAGGGCGGGCCAAACACCGGGCCAAAGGTGTCAGTCCACGAGAGCTACGGACTTTATTTGCATCCACACGGTCTTGCCGGGTTCAAGGCCGAGCTGGTCTACGGAGCGGGTGGTCAGCCTTGATAACAGCGGGGTTGGCCCCGCCAGAAGCCGGACAAGGCTAACGCCCGGCGCCACATCCGGATCGACCTGATCGATGATGGCCGGAACCAGGTTCTGGATGCTCTGGTCGGAATGCTCAGCCAGCGCGAGGCTGATATCCCGCGCCAGGACCTGCACACGAACCCTGTCTCCCGGTGTCAGCCGGTCGTCCTGGCGCAACCACAGTTGGCCCCCGTCGAACCTGAACAGGGCCAGATGCCAGCGTGGGTCCAGATGGTCGATCCGTCCTTCCAGCAGAACCCCGGCATCGTCTTCCAGTCGAAAGGGGTTGTTGGTGCGGGCGAGCGTTTCCTGCAGCGGGCCCTGGGCCACCACCCGGCCATCCTCCATCATCACGATGTGGTCGGCCAGGCGGGCGACCTCTGGCGTGGAGTGGGACACGTAGATGATGGGAATCGCGAGGGTGTCCCGGAGCCTCTCGAGGTAGGGCAGGATGTCCTGTTTACTGGCTCGGTCCAGAGCAGACAGCGGCTCATCCATCAGTAACAGCCTTGGACTGGTCAGCAGTGCCCGCGCAATCGCGACCCGCTGGCGCTCACCGCCGGAAAGTCCGGCCGGCATGCGCTCCAGGAGGGATTCCAGGCCAAGCCAGCGAACGGCGTCATCGAATCTGATCTGTCGTTCGCCGGCGGGAATACGGCGGTAACCGAACTCCAGGTTCCTGCGGACGTTCAGGTGGGGAAAAAGCTGGGTTTCCTGGAACACGTACGCCAGGGCGCGCTTGTGTACCGGCCGGACGAACTCTTCCGTCTGCCAGGGTTCGCCCAGAACGGTCATGGTTCCGGGCGCGTTCTGAAGGCCTGCCATGCACCGAAGCAGCGTGGTCTTGCCGCAACCGGAGTGCCCGAACAGGGCGGTAATGCCGGTACCCGGGAGGGTCAGGTCAACGTCCAGGTCGAACCCCGGAAAGGCACACCGGAAGCGGGCATGGATAGTGGCGGTCATCTGAGAGCTCCCGCGCGGGCTTTGCCGTTAAGCGCGTAGAGGGTCACCAGAACCACAAAGGAGAACACCACCATGCCGGCGGACAGCCAGTGGGCCTGGGCGTACTCAAGGGATTCCACGTGGTCGTAGATGGCCACCGACAACACCTTGGTTTCACCCGGGATGTTGCCACCGATCATCAGGATCACGCCGAACTCACCGATGGTGTGGGCGAAGGTGAGCACGGAGGCGGTCAGGAATCCGTTTCTTGCCAGGGGCACGGCGATAAACAGGAACCGCTCCCACGGGGCGGCACGAAGGGTTGCGGCGGCTTCCATGAACCCCTCGCCTACGGCTTCAAAGGCATTCTGCAGAGGTTGAACGGTGAATGGCAGGGAGTATATGACCGACGCCACCACCAGGCCCTCAAAGGTAAATGGCAACAGGCCGATCCCGAGGGACTGTGTTATCTGGCCAACCCAGCCGTCAGGCCCCATGACCAGCAACAGGTAGAAACCGAGCACTGTGGGTGGCAGCACCAGGGGCAGGGCGACGATCGCTGCAACCGGCTGGCGCAGCCAGCGCCGGGAGCGGGCCAGCCACCAGGCGATGGGCGTGCCAATGAGCAGCAGCAACAATGTGGTGGTCGTGGCCAGCCTGAGTGTCAGCCAGACCGGGTCCCAGTAGGTTCCAAGCATCAGTCAGCCGTGTCGTAAGCGGGGTCATAGCCATAGCCCCGGATCGTGGCGATGGCAGTGTTCGATTTCAGGAAATCCATCCAGGCCAAGGCTGCCTCATTGTTGGTTCCCCGGTTCAAAAGGATAGCCTGTTGGTCAATGGGTTGGTAATAGTCCTGGGGCACGTTCCAAAGGGAGCCTTCCTTGTCGTCCCAGGATGTTACCTGAGACAGGGCTACAAAGCCGGCCTGGGCGTTGCGGCTGACCACAAACTGAAAGGTCTGGGCGATGGAATCGCCACGAACCAGCTTCGCCTGCAGTGCCTGCCAATGGCCTAAATGTTCCAGAACCTGTTGTGCTGCAAGGCCGTAGGGCGCGGTCTTCGGGTTTGCCATGGCCAGCCTTGCGAACGTTTGCTGGGCCAGGTAGCTCTCAGCGTCCCCGAAAGCGTCCGGGGTCGGGCTCCAAAGCACCAGCTTGCCCCGGGCATAGGTGAAGCGGGTATTGGGGGCGCCGGCCCGCGCCTTCTCAATAAGCGCCGGCCTGCGTGCATCGGCGGCCATGAACACGTCGAAGGGCGCACCGTTCCGGATTTGGGCGTACAGCTTGCCGGTGGACCCGAAGCTGGCTGAAACCGTGTGGCCGGTCTTGGCTTCAAACTGTTTGGCCAGTTCGCGGGTGGTGTCGGTGAAATTAGCAGCAACGCCGAGGCTGACTTCACCGGCCATGACCGGGAGGCTGGCTATTGAAAAAAACAGCAGCGTGGCAATGCGTAAGAGACAGACTCTTGGTAGATGATCCGCTGACGTGGATTGGTACATAACCGTTTTCAGTGACTCCAGATTCAGTTCTGCTTGCGCGCCAACTTAAACATCATCTCGGGAGCGACACGCTTGACCCAAAGCGCTGCCATTTCCTTGCCCTTGCCGACGGGAATCTCGCGTTTTCCCTTGGCCAGCGCACTGACGATGACATCCGCGCACTCGCCGACGTCCATGCCACCGGCAATGTTCTCGTCTTCCTCGCCGAAGGCAGAGCCATCGGCCGCCAGGGCATTGCGGGAAATGTCCGTGCGGATAAATCCGGGGGTGATGGTGGAGACCAGAATGCCATCGTCTTCCACCTCGGCCCGCAGGGCGTCGAAGAAGCCCATCACCGCGTGCTTGGCGGCACAGTAGCCGGTGCGCAGGGGGACGCCGACTTTACCGGCCACGCTGGCGGTCACCGCCAGGTGTCCGGATTGGCGCTCCAGCATATGGGGGAGCACGGCCTTGGTCAGCGCAATCTGCCCCATCACATCCACATCCAGTAGCTTCTGGTACACCGACAGATCGGTATCCTTGCACAGAGAGCGTTGGGAAAGGCCGGCGTTGTTGATCAGCAGGTCGATCTGGCCGAAGTGACTGATGACGTGGTCGGCAGCTACCGGAAGTGAGGGCAGGTCGGTAACGTCAAGAGGCAATACCAGCATGTTTTCCGGGGCGGCGCCGGCATCAATGCAGTGCTGGCGGACCCTCTCCAGCTCTGGCTGGCGTCGCGCCGAAAGAACAACTCTTGCATTTTCGCGCGCAAACCTGGCTGCCAGGGCCTCACCAATGCCGGACGAGGCGCCGGTGATCCACACGACTCTGTTGGTAAACATGGGCTTACTCCGATTAGTTGGGTGGCATTGATCTTAGCGCCCCGGGCCGGTCGGCGTCATGTTTTTACGCGCCGGAGTCTGTCCCGGTACGCAGGCAGTCGAGGATGTGGTGCCAGACCGCGTCAGCATTGGTTTCATTGACCAGTTCGTGACGGGCGCCGGGAAACAGACGGTCGGAGGCAACGAGCAGGCCGGCGCCACGAAGGTTGGCAACATGCCGGTTGAAACCGTGTCCCATCTCGCCAACCGGGTCGCTGTCACCGGCCAGCAGGTGTATCGGAAGGTCCTTGCGCCATGTTTTTGGATTGATGGTCAGCATGCCACCAATGAAGTCGGACCATAGGCCTGCCGTGCAGGGAAAGCCGCAGAGTGGGTCTCTCAGGTAGCGGTCCACCTGTTGCGGGTCGCGGCTGAGCCAGTCATGGCTGGTGCGATTGGGGGAGAACGCCTTGTTGAAGGCACCGAAGGTCATATTGTCGATCAGGCGGCTGTGGTGCCGCTTCCCGCGCAGTGCCCGGATAGAGCGGACCAGTGCCAGGGAGGCCCGCAACTTCGGCTTGTCGATACGATTGGTCGCGCAGAGGATCAGTCTGTCGATCTGGTCACCATACTGCTGGCTGAAGGCCTGGGCGATGAACGAACCCATGCTGTGGCCGAACAGCGTTAGCGGGAGGTCGGGGTGTTGCTTTCTGGCATGGACAACGACTTGCTGCAGGTCGTCCACTACTTTCTGCCAGCCCTTGTGGTCGGCGTAATGGCCAAGGTCAGTTTCGGGGCAATGCGGTCCGTGGCCTCGATGCTGGATCGCAATCACCGATACCCCCTGCTGGTTCAGCCAGAGCGCCAGCGGCTGGTAGCGGGCTGCATGCTCCGCCATGCCGTGGGCAATCACCAGCACGGCCGACGGGGCCTCCGCCGCCCACGACAGCAACGGAATTCGATGGTGATCGGGGCTGTTGATGAAACTTTCCTGCAGGTCCATGTTGGTCGATTCCGGGCGGGTTGTTGGCGTAAACGGGAGTCTAGCCGGAAATCGGACCTTAATGTGAGACGGAGCCGGAAAATCCGGCTTTTGTGGCGCTAGTCCGCGTCCCGATCCCATTCGGGTGGCTTCCACAGGTGCTTCAGGCGGGCTTGCAGGCCGCCTGGTCGGGCCATGGCCCGGAACAGGTCCACGTACTCGTGGGTCCACAGCACCAGCAGGTTCCTGGAGTGTATTGGTCGGGTAATGCCGTAGTCCGGTGGTGCCTGTTCGTCTTCGGCGACAAAGGTGCCGAACAGTCGGTCCCAGACGATCAGGGTGCCACCGTAGTTGCGGTCGATATAGCCGGGGTTGCGGCCATGGTGAACCCGGTGATGGCTGGGGGTGTTGAACACGGTTTCCACCCAGCCTGGCAGTTTGCCAACCAGCGTGGTGTGAATGAAAAACTGGTACACCAGTGAGAGGGCATAAGCCACGCCGATCCACACAGGATTGAAGCCGATCAACGCCAGGGGCACATAGAACAGCCACATGCCGTTAAAGATATTGGTGGCATTCTGGCGCATGGCGGTGGAGAAATTCATACGCTCGGAGGAATGGTGGACCACATGGGCGGCCCAGAACCAGCGTATGCGGTGGCTGGAACGGTGCATCCAGTAGAAACAGAAATCCACTCCAAGAAACGTCAGAAGACCCGTTGCCCAGTTCAGTTCCAGATCCAGCAGGCGGTGATGGTAGAGGAATGCGTGTACGGGAAAGGCGATCAGGCCCGCGAACAGCAACTCCGTCAGTTGGTAGCCGGCACCCAGGGCAAAATTCCGCAGGGCTTCCGGTACGTCCATGCGCGTGGGGTCGTGGCGAATCCGCAGGTACTCCCACAGGGTGACGGCAATAAACACCGGCGTAGCGACAACGAATATCAGTTGGCGTTCGTCCAGTGCCAGCCAGGGGGCGAGGGTGTTCCAGAGGGGCAGCAACCCGCTCTCCTCAAGAACCGCCCTCATCATGTCCATCAATGCCATGGTGAAACCGTATTGTGATTGTAGGTGTGACTGTATTCTGCGCCGATGGCGATGCCATAAATTGACAATAAACGCCACAAAATTGATGATTAGTGCCAACAATGAATGACGCAGCGCGTGGAGGACCGTGAACGATGGCCAAGGTAATGCGGGTAACCGGAGCCTGGACGGGACTGCTATCGGACTGGCTTGAACAGGAGGGACTGGAGAATGCCCCGGTCAGGATAGCGCTGGCGCGCTGGGCGTCGGAAGACAACGTACCGGTGCCAGTGTGGCGTGACCTGCTGGCGCAGGGACTGGCTCTGGCGCCTCAGTATGCCGCTCCCGAGCTAAAGGTGGGGGCCTGTGTGCGTCCTGCCCATGTGGGTGTGCTCGGCTATCTGGTGCTGGCGTCCGACACCCTCGGCGAGGCCATGTTGGCCTACCAGCGCTACGAAACCCTGTTTTATGGTGCCAGCCTGGCGGAAATCGAGGTCGTCGGCGATCAGGCGGAAATGCGCTGGCCGCCCTCGGAGAATGAGCTTGGCCAGCAGGCGGACGGCGCTGCAATTGCAGCATTGGTGACCTTTATGCGTCGCCAGATTGATCAGCCACCTCCGCCCTCGCTAGTGAGTTTTCTGGGTGACGTCAGTGCTGAGGCGGCCAGGGAATACGAACGGTTTTTTGGCTGCCCGGTGACCTGGAACGACAGCCATGTGCGGGTCCGGTTTCCGCTGCATTACCTCAGCCTGCCCATGCCCCGGCGAGACCCGACACTTCGCGAGTTGCTGGACCGGCAGGCCCGTGCCCTGCTGCGGGCGTTGCCGGAGGCGTCACAGGCGGGCTCGGGCATTGATCGCCAGCTACAGCAGGTACTGCTGAAACTGTTGTCTGATGGCGAGCCCACCCTTGCGCGTGCAGCCCATGACATGCACATGTCACCGCGAACGCTGCAGCGACGCCTGGCTCGGTATCAGTTGAGCTGGCAGCAGTGGCTCGATCGGAACCGGGAACAGCTGGCGCGACAGTACCTGGACGACACCTCACTGACGCTGACCGACATTGCTCTGCTGTTGGGCTTTTCCGAGCAAAGTGCTTTTACCCGGGCCTACCGCCGCTGGACCGGCAATTCACCCGGCCGAGAGCGCCGTCAGTGGCTCAGCGATTAGCAGCATAGACCTTTTCCAGCGTGTGGATCTGTGGCTGCCATTGATCCAACCAGGCCTGGATGTCTTTGGGGATTTTCGCCGGTTTGGGCCAGGGCACCGGGTATTGGCCGGGCTGGAACATGGGTGCGAACAAGGATGCCGCGGCGAGGTCGGCGCGGGAGAAGCTATCTCCAGCCAGGTAGGGCTTCTCCTGGTAGGCATTCGCCAGTTCGGTCAGGTAGCGCTCCATGGTTTCCCGCGACTGCGCGGCGGTTTTCTCGTTGATCTTCATCCATTTGCGCATGACCTCGTCCACCCGGCTAAAGGCCAGTCTCAGTAGAATCCGATTGTAGAAGGGCGTGCCCGCAGCCAGCATGGGAACGACCACCTTGGGGCGTTGCAGGAAGTGGTGGTAGGAGTAACAGCGCACGCTGGGGCCGGCTTCGTCGTCCAGCCGCTGCTCCCAGGACAGCGCGGCCTCGCGGGCTTGCGGGTCGGTCGGCGTCAGCGGGTTTTCGGGAAACGTGTCGTCCAGATAGTCAATGATGGCTTTCGATCCCTGAACCCGGTGACCGTTATGGTCCAGTACCGGTACCGATGAATCAGCGCCCGTCAGTTTGCGGATGGTGTTGATGTGCTGGCCGGGCAGAAGGCTGATGGCTTCGTAGCTCAGACCTTTGTGATCCAGGGCCCAGCGAGCCTTTTCGCAGTAGTGTGAAATAGCAAACTGGTAGAGTTTTATCGCCATGACGTGGAATGCTCCCGGGTGTTTTGATGGCCTAAGCGTAATGCTTTAAGACAGGAAATGGTAACGGCTCTGCTTTAAAATCGGCAGCCATCATGGATAATCTGCAACTGTTACAACCACAGGGAATGAGGAATAGACAATGAAAGGAATCGCTGCGTTGTGGCCGCTGACGTTGGTCATGCTTGGACTAATTGCCGGCTGCGCGTCTGGCCCTGGTGAGGGTAGTCAGGAGGAAGCGGTCAAGGCCTGTAGCCAGGCGCTGCCGCCGTGTTTTGCTCCGGGACCCATTGAACAGCCTTTTGTTGCCCGGGGGAATGAACCGTTCTGGCGGGTGATCGTCGAGCCAGGGCAACTGGAGGTGGAGCGAATGGGTGTGGAGCCGGTCGCATTGCGTTATGACATGGTTGAGCAAAGCCCCACCGAGCGGACTTTTCGCGCTGAGGGCGATGGCATTCGGATTGAGCTCAAAGCGGCCAGCCAGTTATGTCGCGACTCCATGTCTGGCATGCCTTATCCCCGCCAGGTTCGTCTTGCCATAAACGGCGAGGCAACCAGCGGCTGCGGGGGTGACCCCGAAGAGTTGCTTCTGGGGCCTGAATGGGTTGTTGAGGATATCGGAGGTCGCGGCATTGTTGACAGCTCCCGGGTCACACTGAACTTTCAGGAGGACCAGCGTGTTTCCGGGCGTGCGTCCTGCAATCAGTTCAGCGGCGGATGGAACCTGACTGGCGAGGGCCTTGAGTTTACCCGGATGGCGTCCACCAAAAAGGCTTGTGCCCCGGCGCTGATGAACCAGGAAGACCGATTCCTGTTGCTGTTGGGTGAGGTTCGACGCTTCGACATTGGCCGGCACGGTGAGTTGCTGCTGGTGACCGGAGATGGACGTCTGATCAGGGCATTTCAGTCCACAGACTGAGTCCGTACTGGTCCAGGATCTGCTGTACCCGGCCGCTGTCCATGAGTTGTCGGGTGCCTTCCGTTAAGAGTTTCGCAAGTTCTTTTGCGTCTTCCCGTACCGGGGAAAACGCGACGAAGGCATCGATTTCGTCGACCAACCCTGCTTGCCGTGGCGCGGGGACAGTGTCGTTGTTGTTCATTTCCCACCAGGCCATCACGTAGATATCTTCCGCAAAAATGTCAGTACGGTGTTGGTCCAGCAGGTAGATGGCCCGATCAAGGGGTGACGGCCCCGCGATCACCCAGATTCGTTCCGGGTTGGCCTGATGCTCCTCAATGTACTGGTCCAGCTCATCGGTATAGGAGTACCCATTGATGACCAGCAGCTTCTGGTTATGGAGCGACGCCAGCCCGTCGTATACCCAGCGGTTGTCAGGGTGGGTAAACAGCGCAATGGCTGAGCGCCCCTGGGGGGTGTCTGGAAACACGAAATCCGGGGCATCGGTTGTGAAGGCACCGACCACTGCGTCCAGTTGACCTTCACGCGTTAATTGCAGCGCCCGTGCCCAGCTAACGTTGACGTACTCCACGGTATAGCCGGCTTCGCCAAGGACCTCGCGGGCAATGTCCACCATGTAGCCCTCGCGATCGCTCCCCGCTTCGCAGTTATGGGGGCACCAGGGATCGGATGCGATAACGATCGTCCGGGGCCGGGGTGTCGTATTGGAAAGGGCAGCGGACAGGGCCTCATTGGTTGGCGTCTGCGTGTCGACGTCTGAAGAAGGGCTCTCTTCGTCAGGAGGAGGTGAGCAGCCGTGCAACAGGAGTACGGTTAGTAGAGCCACTGCCAGTCTGGGCATGATCGTTGTCTGGGGCACCGCGAAGCTACGGCGACCTATTTATAATAGCCCGTCTGTCACGCTGCTGTCATCCAGGAGCCCACCTCCACCGGGATGGCCCCCGATCAGTAACGGCTGCGATTGTCTCCTTCCGATGCATCGACCGGCACCAGTGCCTTGACCAGTTCTTTCATCTCGAGAATGCCTACCTGATTGCCTTTTTTGACCACCCGATAGACAAGGTCGGTATCGCCGTCGGATCTTGCGATCACCGACTCCAGGTTGTCCCGATCGGAAATGTCGCCGGCACTGTCAGCGGGAGGTTCCGTGGTTTTTGCCATCACGGAACGCACTCTCAGAACCCGTGCACGATTGATGTCGCTGATGAAATCCGTAATGTACGGATCGTTGGGATGCATGAGAATTTCCTGGGGTTCGCCCTGCTGGACGATGTGTCCGTCCTTGAGGATAACCAGGTGGTCCGCCAGCTTTAGCGCCTCGTCCAGATCGTGGGTGATGAACACCACGGTTTTCTTCAGTTCCTCCTGCAACTCCAGCAGCAGGTCCTGCATGTCGGAGCGAATCAGCGGGTCCAGGGCGGAGAAGGCCTCGTCCATCAGCATCACGGGCGAGTTGGATGCGAGTGCCCGGGCAATGCCCACGCGCTGCTGCATACCGCCGGATAGCTGGTGCGGGTATTGGTTTTCGTTGCCTTCCAGCCCCACCCGGGCGAGCCATTTCTTGGCTTCGTCCTCGAAGTCCCGCACCGTATGGCCTCTTACCAGCAGCGCCATGCCGGCGTTCTCCAGCACGGTCTTGTGGGGAAGCAGGGCGAATTTCTGGAAAACCATCGACATTTGTTCACGCCGCAGCTTCCGCAATCCGTCCTCGTCGAAGGCGAGTACGTTTTTGCCATCCACCTTGATCTCACCGGCAGTGGGTTCGATCAGCCGGTTGAGATGGCGTATCAACGTGGACTTGCCTGAGCCCGACAGACCCATGATGACGGTGATCTCGCCTTCTCGCATATCCACGTTGATATCCTGGAGACCCAGTACGTGGTTGTGCTTTTCCAGCAGTTCGGCCTTTCCCATGCCCCGGCGGACATACGCCAGGGCGACATCGGGAATGGGGCCGAAAATCTTGTAGAGGTTCCGGATGGAAATCTTGATATCCCGGTCCACGATTCGCTCCCTTACTGTTTCTGTGAGGCGTTGATGCGCGCCAGTGAGGCCTTGGTTACCCGGTCAAGGATCACCGCCAGAATCACGATGCCAAGGCCGGCAACCAGCCCGACACCCAGTTCCAGGTTGCGAATGCCCTGAAGCACCAGCACCCCGAGCCCCGGTGCCGACACCAGGGAAGCGATAACCACCATGGCCAGGCTCATCATAATGGTCTGGTTTACACCCGCCATAATGTTGGGCAGCGCCAGTGGAATCTGGACCTTGAAGAGTTTCTGCTGGCTGGTCATCCCGAAGGCGTCAGCGGCTTCGATTACATCCTTGTCCACCAGGCGGATACCCAGGTTGGTGAGACGGATGACCGGCACAATGGCGTACAGGATGATGGCAATGCCGTAGAGCTTGGACTCGGTCACGCTGAACAGGAAGATCAGCGGAATCAGGTACACAAAGGGCGGCAGTGTCTGCAGCATGTCGAGCACGGGAATGGTCAGGCGCTGCATCATGTCGCTGCGGGACATGGCAATGCCGATGGGCACGCCCAGCAGCACACAGAGGAACGCGCAGACAAAGATGATCGATAGCGTCTCCATCGCATACTGGTAGTAGTCAATAAAGGCCAGCAGAACCAGGCTGCCCGCCACAAATCCCACCAGTTTCCAGGATTTGGTGACGACAAACACCACGGCCAGCAGCGCCGGTATCACGATCCACCAGGGCGTGTTCAGCATGCCGTAGAGTGTCCCGTCCAGAAACCAGCTTAGTGGTTGGGTCAAAGGGTCCAGAACAACACTCAGACTGTCCTTGATGGACAGGAAGCCCTCTTCAAGACCTTTTGTCAGTTCCCTGGATTTGGGGAAGGCCGCACAGGACTCGTTAAGCGCGTCCATGGATGGAAAAGGCAGGTCCCATAGTGACTCTGCTTCGGCGTCCGTTCCTTTGGTTTTTTGCAGCAACGCCGCCATTGACATGGGGGCATCACTTTGGCCGTCAGAGCACCAGTCTTCCAGACCCAGTGATGAAAACACGAAATCGTAGGTCGCCATTTGCGGTCAGTTCCCAGAAGCGTTCAGATGAAAATGGGTAATGTGAGTTCGCCTGTTCGGTTTGACAGGGCCGGGAGACGGCCCTGTCAGGGTAGGTGGAGAGATTACTCTCCCAGCACCGAAGCCAGGCGTTTCTTGGCCGAATCGTTCAGCCAGCTTGACCACTCGTCGCTGTTGTTGCTCAGGAAATACACGGCCGCTTCTTCTGCCGACGCGTTGTTGGAATCCATCCACGCCAACAGGGCGCTCATGGTGTCGGTCTTGAATGTCAGCTTGCTGAGCATTTCCGCGACTTCCGGCTCACGATCCTTGAAGTCCGTGGTCACGGATGTCAGTACGGTGGCGGCAGGAAATTCAGACACGCCAGGGTTGTCCGCTTCCTGGGTCTGATTACGGGTATGAACCTCCGGCTTGTAATCACCCAGTTCGACGCGGGTCATGTCGAACTTGCCGAGCGGGACAGTGGGGCCCCAGTAATAGCCAAACCAGGGCTCTTCAGACTGCACGGCGGAGGCCATGGACGAGGCCAGGGTTTCACCGGAACCGTGGTTGAACACCTCAATGCCAGAGCTTTCCAGGTCGAGCGCCCTGATCAGGTTGTCACTGACCACACGACAACCCCAGCCACTTGGGCAATTGTTGAAGCGGTTGTCCACCAGTTCCGGATTAGCCATGACACCTTCGATGGTGGTCAATTCGGGGTGCTTCTCGGCCAGGTAGGTTGGAATCCACCAGCCTTCAACGCCACCGGGCTCCAGTACTTTTGTCAGGCGCTCGATCTTGCCCTGTTCTTCCAGTTCCAGGTAGGCCTCACCTGCGGAGTTGAGCCACAGTTCGGTAACGATGTCCGGTTCACCATTTTCGGCGACCGAGGTAACAGCGGGGACGGTGTCGGAGGGAACCACGGTGACATCACAGCCGTACCCCTGCTCCATGATGAATTTGGCGACGCTGGTGACAACTGTGTTGGATGCCCAGCCCATTTCGGTGATGGAAACTTCACCGCAATCGGCCTGAGCAAGTGCAGGCACGGACATCGCGCAAAGCAGCGCGACTGGCGTTAGCTTTCGCATGATTGGTTCTCCTTATGGATTTTGAAAATACGCGGAAACAGATCCGCTGGAGCGGTTCTGAAGACCGCTCTAGAGGTGAAGACGCCGTATTGATACTGCGTTTTCAGAGGGCAAGACAAATGTTGTGACCTCGGTTACTACGTATCTTTAGAGTAACGCCCTGAGCGTGAGTTACAAGCCATTCATGTAAAATGTCACCAGAAAATGCACATGCTTTCCGGTGTTTTGAGCCCCAGTGTCAACGAACTGAAGCAATTCAGCAGTAGTTTGAAGGGTTGTCTGAAACGGGAGAGCCCCATGACCGAGTTGCGCAAACTGACCCCCCATTCTGCTATTCCTGCCGAACAGGCCCGTCGGGATAGCCGCCAACGCCATCTGCTGAGAACCTTTCTGCCGGAGATGATTCGTCTTGAGCGTGTGCTGGCGGAAGCGCCGGGACAGGTTACTGTGAAGACGCTCTCTCGGGTTGCGCTGAAACACATTGACCTTCCGATCTACCGGGTTGACCTCGGCAGCGAGGCACCCGATGCGCCAGTGGTGATGCTGGTGGGTGGCGTTCACGGTCTTGAACGCATCGGCAGCGAAGTCGTCATGGCCTGGTTACGCAATCTGCTGGCAAGGATGTCCTGGGACGGGCATCTCCAGGCCCTGCTGAAAAAAGTGCGGGTTACCCTGCTGCCCATCCTCAACCCCGGCGGCATGTACCTGAATCAGCGCAGCAATCCCAACGGGGTCGACCTGATGCGCAACGCACCGATCACCGCCCAGGACCGCAGTGCGTTCCTGTTGGGCGGGCAGCGCTTCTCTCCGCGCCTGCCGTGGTTCATTGGTGATCCCGAGCAGGGTATGGAAGCGGAGAACCAGGCCCTTGAGTCGGTGATCTCGGAGCTCCTGCCAGGCCGTCCTTTCAGTGTCGCGCTGGACTGTCATTCCGGTTTCGGCTGGCAGGACCAGATCTGGTTCCCCTATGCCTACCGTCGTCGCCCCATGCGACGGATCGAATCGGTGATGGCATTGAAGCTGATCTGGGAGCAGGCATGGCCGGAACACAACTATCGCTTCGAGCCCCAGTCCCGTCATTACCTGACCCACGGTGATCTGTGGGACTATTTCTACAAGAAGATCAACCGCAGCGGTGAGGGCGCCTTTATTCCCCTTACCCTGGAACTGGGCTCCTGGCGATGGATCAAGAAGCGCCCACGACAGTTGCTGCGACTGGACGGCTTTTTCAATCCGCTGGTACCCCATCGCCATCGGCGCGTACTGCGAAGTCACCTGACCTTTATCGATTTCCTGGTCAGCGCCGCCGCCCATCACGAAAACTGGTTGCCGCACTCGGATGAGGCGTCCATGCTAAGGGAGGCCGCCATCGCCCACTGGTACAGGGATCATCACTGACAATGCACTGGATTCTGTTGCGCGGACTGACCCGGGAGCAGTCACACTGGGGTTCTTTTCCCCACAGGCTTGAGGAAGCCTTTCCCGGTCATCAGTTTCATCTGGTTGATATTCCGGGCACGGGCGTGCACTTCAAGGATTCCAGCCCTGACCGTATCGCGGAGATCCGGGAGAAGGTTCGCCGCAGTGTTGGTCACATTCCAGCGCCATACAATCTCATCGCTTTGTCCATGGGCGGGATGGTCGCCCTGGACTGGGCTCAGCATGTCACCGAGGGTGAAATTCAGAACCTGGTGCTGATCAACACGAGTTCCGGATTCAGCCTGCCCTGGCGACGGATGCGTCCGGGGGCCTGGCCTCGTATCGTTCGCCTCCTGACGCGACGGGAACTGTTCGATCGTGAGGTGGATATTCTGCGGTTGACGAGCAATCGACCGGTCGACCTCGATGTCATGAAACACTGGTACAGCATCCAGCGCCAGCGGCCAGTCAGCTATGCCAACGCCTATGCCCAGATGAAAGCAGCGATGGCCTACAAACCCCTGCCTCAACGCCCTCTGCCGGACGCACTTGTACTTGCCAGCAAGGGTGACCGTATTGTCCATTGGAGCTGCAGCAAGGTGTTTGAGCAGCGTTGGCAATGGACGCTGAAAGTCCATTCGTCCGCCGGCCATGACCTGCCAATGGACGACCCTGAATGGGTCATCCAGCAGATAAAAAACTGGCTGCCCAAATGATTACGGTTGCTTGACGCAACCGGTGTTCCGCGTCAGTCTTCTACACAATTCCTCAGATTCACCCCGAGATACTTATTTGGATTGGAGTCGATAACAATGAAAATCTTTGAGACCAAGACAGCGCCCAACCCACGCCGGGTAAGGATGTTCATGTCTGAGAAGGGCCTGTTGGACAAGGCCGAGTTTGTTGAGATCGATCTGCAGAAGGGTGAGAACCTGACGCCGGAGTACGCGGCCAGGAACCCCATGAAGAAAGTACCCGTGATGGAACTGGACGACGGCACCTGCATCGCCGAAACCATGGCGATTTGCCGCTACTTCGAGGAAAGCTATCCGGATGCGCCAACCCTGCTTGGGGACACAGCATTGGAGAAAGCGCAGGTGGAACAGTGGCTGCGGTGGATCGAGTTCTCCTTTTTCCTGCCCACCGGTATGTGTTTTCAGCACACCAGTGGCTATTTCAAGGACCGCATGAACCCGATCAAGGAATGGGGTGAAGAGTGCCGCACCTCGGTGGAAAAATTCATGCACTTCCTGAACAAGCATCTGGATGGCAGGGAATACATCTGTTGCGACCGGTTCACGGCCGCGGATATTAATGCCTTTACCACGGTGGCCTTCGCCCGTGTGGTGGATATTCGCATCAAGCCGGAGCAGGCCAACCTCCAGGCCTGGTATGATCGCATCAAGCAACGTCCTTCCGCCCAGGTATGACCCGATGACCCAACAGACCCCACTGGCCTGTGCTCTTGATAGAATCGATACCGCCAACCGTGCAGACCCCAACATCGAGCAGGTTGGCGGAATACCCTTGCCCAAGGAATACGCCTACAGCCAGCACATGACCCGCTGGCTGTTTGAGCTTGAGCCGCAGCCCTCCGAACGCATGCAGATTGCCTGCCGCGCCCAGCACATCGAGCGCTGGACCATCCCCCGTAGCGATTTCCCGGAAGGTCGCAAGGCCTATTACGAATGGCGCCAGGCCTGCGGCCGCATGCATGGCCGCCGGGCCGCCGGAATCATGGAGGAATGTGGCTACCCACAGGAAGAATGCCAGAAGGTGGAAACCATCCTGACCAAGCGGGAGTTGCGCAAGGACGCAGACACACAGCTGCTGGAAGACGTTGCCTGCATGGTCTTCCTGGAACGCTATTTCGCGGATTTCTATGAGGAAAAAGCCGATTACGACCGGGAGAAATGGCTGCGCATTGTCCGCCGTACCTGGGGCAAGATGTCTCCGCGTGGGCATGAAGCCGCGCTGAAGCTGGCCGAAGGGATGCCGGCGCATTTGCTGGCGTTGCTGCAGGAGGCGTTGGCTGAGGATTAGTCCGTGCTCAACCCATGCCCGCTGACTTGTTCGAGCTTTGCGTAAGCCCTCCTAAAAAAACAGCTCCTGCAGTTTCTTGCCAGGTTCTTCGGCCCGCATGAAGGACTCGCCCACCAGGAAGCCGTAGATACCCCGGTTGGTCATGGTCTCCACATCGGCCCGGGTCATGATGCCACTTTCGGTGATCGTCAGGCGGTCGGCCGAAATCCGTTCATGAAGGTCGAAGGTGGTATCCAGTGAGACCTCAAAGGTGTGCAGGTTGCGGTTGTTGATGCCCACCAGCGGTGTTTTCAGGGTGAGGGCATCGTCCATTTCCTCGCCGTCGTGAACCTCGACCAGCACGTCCAGGCCAATTTCATGGGCGATGCCTTCCAGCTCCTGCATCTGGTCCCTGGTCAGGCAGGCGGCGATCAGCAGGATGCAGTCGGCGCCAATGGCCCGGCTCTCGTAGACCTGATACGGCGCCACCATGAAGTCCTTGCGGATGACTGGCAGGCTGCAGGCGGCGCGGGCGGCTTGGAGGTAGTCTTCATGGCCCTGGAAGAAATCCTTGTCAGTGAGTACTGACAGGCAGGCGGCACCGCCTTTTTCATAGCTTTCGGCGATGGCCTCGGGAACAAACGGATCGCGGAGAATGCCTTTGCTGGGGGAGGCTTTTTTGATCTCGGCAATGACCGCAGGCGTTTGCTGTTCGATGCGTCGGCGAAGGGCGCTCGCAAAGCCCCGCGCTGGCGGTTGATCGCCAGCCATGGCCTTCCGATCGCCAATAGAAACCCTGCGCGTACGCTCATCAATTTCCTCCCGCTTCCGATCAACGATCTTTCGCAGGATGGTAGGCGTCTTGTCCAGATGTCTGTCAGTCATTGTCAGGCTCGTATTAGAAACACTGCGAAAAGTCAGCAAGCTCGGACATCTTGCCGGCTGCCAAGCCTGAGCCCATGGCGTCCAGCGCCATCTCCACGCCTTCCGCCGTCGTCTTCGCCAGGCCTGCCACATAAATTGCTGCGCCGGCGTTCAGGGCGATCAGATCCCGCGCTTTCTCAGCCATTTCATCATGACCACGACCGAACGCGGCACGGATCAGTTTCAGGGAGTCCTCGGCGGTATCCACCGTGAGACCAACCAGCGCCTGGCTCTTGATGCCCAGGTCTTCCGGGGTGATGTCGTACTCAGTGACTTCGCCGTTTTTCAGCTCCGCCACATGGGTGGCGCTGGCCAGGCTGATTTCGTCCAGGCCATCCTTCGAGTGCACCACCATAATGTGTTCGGCGCCCAGGCGGTGCAGAACCTCCGCCATAGGGCGACACAGCTCTTTCGTGAACACTCCGATCAACTGGCGCTTGACGCTGGCCGGGTTGGTCATGGGGCCAAGGATATTGAATATGGTACGGCAACCCAGTTCCTTGCGCGGGCCAATGGCGTGTTTCATGGCGCCATGATGGGCCGGGGCGAACATGAAGCCAACGCCGATCTCCTCCACGCAGCGTGCAACCTCCTCAGGCGCCATCTGCAGGTTGATACCCAGCTTTTCCAGCAGGTCCGCGCTGCCGCTCTTGGAGGACACGGCACGGTTGCCATGCTTGGCCACAAAGCCACCGGCTGCGGCGACCACAAAAGACGCCGCGGTGGATACGTTAAACAGATTGGCACCGTCACCGCCGGTGCCCACGATATCCACCAGTGGGTCGGCGTTGACCGTCACGCGGGTGGCCAGTTCCCGCATGACTTCGGTGGCGCCGGTGATTTCGTCGATGGTTTCGCTCTTGATGCGCAACCCCATGAGAAAGGCCCCAATCTGCGCATCGGTGGCTTCGCCCTTCATGACGATGCGCATAACGTCCTTCATTTCCTCCGTGGACAGGTCCAGATTGGAGGCGATGCGGTTCAGTGCTTCTTTCATGTCCATGTGGTGGCCTCTTATCGTGTCTTCAGAAAGTTGCGCAGCAGCTCATGGCCCTGTTCCGTCATAATAGACTCTGGATGGAACTGTACACCTTCGATGGGCAGTGTTTTGTGCCGAACACCCATGATTTCTTCCACCGAGCCATCGTCATTGCGAGTCCATGCAGTGACTTCCAGGCAATCCGGAAGGGTGTCTTTGTCGATCACCAGGCTGTGATAGCGGGTCGCCTTCAGCGGGTTGCTCAGGCCACGGAAAATGCCCTGGTCCTTATGGTAGACCGCAGATACCTTGCCGTGCATCACCTGCCCGGCGCGAATCACCTTTCCGCCGTATACCTGCCCGATGGCCTGGTGGCCGAGGCAAACGCCCAGAATCGGCAACTTGCCGGCAAAGTGGCGAATGGTGGCCATGGAAATGCCTGCCTCGTTGGGCGTGCAGGGGCCGGGAGAGACAACGAGGCGCTCCGGTTTCAGGGCTTCGATGCCCTCCACGGTGATCTCGTCGTTGCGGTAGACATGAACATCTTCGCCCAACTCGGCCAGGTACTGCACCACGTTGTAGGTGAAGGAGTCGTAGTTATCGATCATCAGCAACATAATCTTATCCTCCGCCTCAGTGGTCGAAATCGTTGTAGGTCATGGCGACGGCGCGGAAAATCGCGCGGCCCTTGTTCATGGTTTCCTTCCACTCAAGGCGGGGCACCGAGTCGGCCACCACGCCGGCCCCTGCCTGAATATGCAGGGTGTTGTCTTTGATTACCGCCGTGCGGATGGCAATGGCGGTATCCATGTTGCCGTTGAACGACAGGTAACCCACGGCGCCGCCATAGACACCGCGCTTCACCGGCTCCAGTTCGTCGATGATTTCCATGGCGCGAATTTTGGGGGCACCGCTCAGGGTGCCGGCAGGTAGGGTGGCGCGCAGCACGTCCAGGCAACTGGTGTTGTCCTTCAGGCGGCCGGTGACGTTAGAGACGATGTGCATCACATGGGAATAGCGCTCCACAATCATCTTGTCCGTCAGCTTTACCGTGCCGGTTTCAGACACCCGGCCAGCGTCGTTGCGGCCCAGATCGATCAGCATCAGATGCTCGGCGATTTCCTTGGGGTCGGCCAGCAGTTCCGCTTCCATGGCCCGGTCTTCGGCATCGGTGGCGCCACGCTTTCGGGTGCCGGCGATCGGGCGCACGGTGACTTCGTCATCTTCCACCCGCGCCAGGATTTCCGGCGATGAGCCGACGATCTGGAAGTCTCCCATATCCAGGAAATACATGTAGGGGGACGGGTTCAGCACCCTCAGCGAGCGATACAGGTTCAGCGGTGGTGCCTCGAATGGAATCGACATGCGTTGCGAGATCACCGTCTGCATCACGTCGCCGTCCAGCACGTATTCCTTGATGTTGCCGACGGCCGCTTCGAATTTTTCCTGGTTAAACCCGGAGATGAAGTCGCTCTCATCCACGGTTTTACCGCGCAGATGTTCCGGTGTGCGGGGCGCGTTGGCCGTCTGCCGGTGCAAGCGGGACTCCAGGTCGTCAATTCGCTGGAGTGCCTGTTCGTAAGCACCCTCCTGATTTGGGTCGGCATGGACAATCAGGTGCAGTTTGCCGCGCAGATTGTCGAACACCACCACGTCATCGGACACCATCAGCAGGATGTCGGGTGTGCCGATCTTGTCCGGCGGGCAGGTGTTGCGCAGGCGCTTCTCGATGTAGCGCACGGTGTCATAACCGAAATAGCCAACCAGGCCACCATTGAAGCGGGGCAATTCCTCCAGGTCCGGCGCGTTGAAGCGGGCCTGATAGTCTTCCACGAAGGCCAGTGGATCGTCGACCGTGGTTTCTTCGATCACCTCGTCGTCGCGGGTAATGGTGACGGTGTGATCATGGACCTTTAGAACTTCCCGGCTTGGCAGACCAATAATGGAATAGCGGCCCCACTTTTCACCGCCCTGGACGGATTCAAACAGGTAGGAATAGGGGCCGCTGGCCAGCTTGAAATAGGTGCTCAGGGGCGTGTCCAGATCGGCAAGGACTTCGCGGTATACGGGGATACGATTAAAGCCGGCCTTGGCGAGCTCGGCGAATTGCTCGGGTGTCATGATAACGGTTCCTGAATCTGATCTGTATGGAGGACGTTCGGGCGGCATTCAGCCGGTGCGCCATCGCCACCATCGTGTTGCGCGGGTTGTCAGTATGCCCTGCGCTGTTATCAGACTCAGTCCCTGCACGGCAGGAATCTCCCGAATTGAAGGTTTCAAATCAATATCCTGTGAGATTACAAAAGCTGGGCCAGGGAATCAACAACGGCATCTGCACCGAGCGAATCCACGGGCGCCCCATAATTGTAGCCGTAGCGAACCGCCACCGAAGGAATACCCGCCGCCAGGGCCGCGCTGATGTCGGTGACCGAATCGCCCACCATCACCGTGGTGCCCCGGGTGCCGCCGAGTTCGGTCATGGCATGGATCAACGGTTGCGGGTCTGGTTTGCGCACCGGCAGGGTGTCTCCACCGATGCTGATATCGAACCAGTGTTCAATGCCCATCTGCTCGAGCAACGGTGCCACAAACTGTTCCGGCTTGTTGGTAACGATGCCCATGCGGCAGCCGTGGTCGGCAAGACGGGTCAGACATTCCTCCACGCCGTCGTAGAGCACGGCATGCTGGCCGTTAAGGTTTTCGTAGGCATGGTAGAACATCGCCAGGGCGTCATTGAACAGTGCGTCGTCCTTCGGGGTTGCCGGTTCCCAGTCCGCTTGCCCGGCAAGGGCACGCCGCACCAGCACGCTGGCGCCATTGCCCACCCATTGGCGTACATTGTCAGCGCCGGCTTTGCGGCGACCCAGCTGTTCCAGCATAGCGTCAATGGCCGCTGCCAGGTCGGGGGCGCTGTCAACCAGGGTGCCGTCCAGGTCGAACAGGGCCACTCCCGGCCAGCGTTGGCTGAACAACCCCGCCAGGCTCATCGGTTCGAACTCTGCTTGGCCAGTTCCAGCTCTGCCCGCATTTTGTCGATGGTGGCTTTGTAGTCGTCAGTGTTGAAGATGGCGGAGCCGGCGACAAAGGTGTCGGCGCCGGCTTCGGCGATCTCGCGGATGTTGTCGGTTTTCACACCGCCGTCGATTTCCAGGCGAATGTTGCGACCGCTGGTATCGATGCGCTTGCGGGCTTCGCGCAGTTTGTCGAGAGTGCCTGGAATAAACTTCTGGCCGCCGAAGCCAGGGTTTACAGACATCAGCAGGATCATGTCCAGCTTATCCATCACGTGATCGATGTAGTGCAGTGGCGTGGCTGGATTGAACACCAGGCCCGCCTTGCACCCGCCTTCACGAATCAACTGCAGGGAACGGTCAATGTGATTGGAGGCTTCCGGGTGGAAGGTGATGTAGCTGGCGCCGGCATCGATGAACATACGGATCAGGTCGTCTACCGGTGATACCATCAGGTGCACGTCAATTGGAGCGGTAACCCCGTGTTTACGCAATGCTTCGCAGACCATGGGCCCGATGGTCAGGTTGGGTACGTAGTGGTTGTCCATGACATCGAAGTGGACAATGTCGGCGCCGGCGGCCAGTACGTTATCGACTTCCTCGCCCAGTCGGGCAAAATCGGCTGACAGGATGGACGGGGCAATCTGGAAAGGGTTCATGACGGCTCTCTTGAACGGTTTGATAGTGATATCGACGATGGCGCGTACAGCGGTTTTCTCTGTAAAAGCCTGCAAAAGGCTGCAAGAGTCTGCAAAGGCTGCTGGGCCGCAAAGCTGCTAGTCTACCAGTTTGATGGTGATTTTTCGCACGGAATGAGTGACAGCCTGTGAGCAAATGGATTAAAAAACCGGTTGTGCAATGTCGGGTCATCCTGGCCTGCCTTGTTGCTTTCTGGGCCTCGTTAGCGTTGGCGCAGGCACCGAAAGAGGCGCAGAAAGGCGCGCAGAACCCGACCGGGAAGGAAGCCGGGAAACCCTCCGGGGCGGCTGTTGAAAGGCCGTTGATATCAACGGGGCTCGATTCGGATGCAATCGCCCGGGCCTGGCCGGACTCGTCTGTATGGCTGGAGCCACCGGAAGAAGAACCGGTGCTGGCCCTGTTTGAGCCGGAAGCCGAGACGCCTGCGAAGGGCGCAGTGCTGATTCTGGCCGATGAGGGGCAATCACCCGCTTCCGGATTGGCCGCTGCCCTGCGACGGCCGATGGCACGTGCCGGTTGGGCGGTGATGGTACTTGGGCTCGAGATGCCGCCATACGAGGTACAGGAAGCGCGTCGACAACGGGGCTTAGAAGCGCCTGAAGAGGCGGGCGCGCCGGATACGGACGCCGCCGATGAAACGGGCGATAAACCTGGCGAGTCGGTGATGATCGATGTGATGGCCAGTGACGATGTCGAGGCATTGGCAAACCAATACCAGGCACGCATTCAGAAGACCCTGGCCGCGGCGGCTGGCAACCTGGTTGGTCGTGGTTACAGCCGGGTGGTCATGGTGGGTGTCGGCCGGGCGGCTGGTCACGTCACCCGCGCGGCCACTGCCAGCGGGGGGCAGGATGTGTCGGCGCTGGTCTGGATTGCGCCAGCGTTTAGTCAGAGCGATTCGAAAGCCCTGACGGAGTCGCTTGGTGAGTCTGGTGCGCCCAAAGTCCTGGAGCTCCACAGTGCCCGCAGTTCATTGGGCGCTGGAGGTATGGCTCAAAGGTCACCAAAGCAACGGGAGGCCGCATTCAGGCGGGCGGGGATTGCAGGCTACTCCCGACAACCTGTCGCAATGACTGAACAGCCACAACCCAGAGAGGCGCAAGCGCTTACCAACCGCATTTCAGCCTGGCTTGACTCCGAACGCTAGAAAACCATCAGCCACCCACGGCGGTGGATGAGCCGATGACAACGCCACCACAGCTGACGGCATCGCCGGTCAGGGCGGCAGGTTTGCCTTCTATCATCACCGTCGGGCTGCCAGCTGCGATGGCGCGGGGATGTGGTGGATGCTTGGGCTTGGAGTGCATGGCAAGCTGGTCGCCCAGCCTCGCAACGGGCTTGCCGTCGATCAGTACAGTAGCGCTGCCGGTAATGACAGGGGTCGGGGGAAAGCCTTGGTGATCGGTTCCGATGTCGCCGAGCAGGACGAGTTTTTTACCCATGGGAATGCTCCTTTTCAGTGGGTCTGCAGGCCGCTGGTCCGTGGGCCTTTCTTTTGCACTTTTGTGCTTTTGCACTTCTGTGGTGTGGTTCTGATCTCGGAGTTTAGCAAGCTTGGCGCTGAACTCAAAACGCCGGATTCAAACCGACAGGCGCTGGCTGATCAGTTCCCAGGCTTGCTGGTAGCGTAAAAGGCGGTCCTTTGCCCTGGTCAGTTCCGCCGGGCTCAGCTTCTGTTGTGCCAGTTTGTCCGGGTGGCATTCCGACACTTTTTTTCGGTAGGCCCGTTTGATCACCTCGCGGCTGTCACGGCGGGTAACGCCGAGAACCTGGCAGGCCTGCTCGAAGGTGGAGGGTCGGGGCTGGCTCTCCGGTTCGGTGATCCAGACCTTACTGGCGTAACTGTCGAGAATGTCATCGCTGACCCTGATCGGCAGCCCCATCTGGTCAATGGCGTCCTCGCAACGATAGCGGCGGGGCTTCTCCGGGCGTCCCTGCAACTGCGCTGCGTGGCAAAGGCAGATGGCAACACGCAATGAGGGAGAGGGCCAGATTCTGTGGGTCAGGCGCAGGCCCAGCGCTTTCAGGGCAGGGATGCGCTCTGCAGTCTTACCCTTGCGGAAATGGCCAATGGCCTTGCGCCGCTGGCGGCCGGAGAGCTTCAGTGCTTTCATCAGGGTTTCGGCGAAACCGATGTCTTTCTCCGTTACCCGCCCTTCCGATTTGGCGATGTAGCCCAGAAAAAAGAACAGGCTCCGGCGACACCAGCGCGGCAGTCGGGTTCTGACCAGCAATTCGGTGGCCTGGTGGCCGCAGGCGGTCAACTCTCCAAGGAGCTCACTGAACTCTGCTTCCATTCGTGCGGGCAGGTTATTGTCTCTGGTCTCAGAGGTCATGGCTCAGCCCCCGCCTTCCATAAGCATCCGGTCCAGCTCCCGTAGCCGTTCCGGGGTACCGATATCCATCCAGTGTCCGCTGTGGCGAATGCCTTGCACCCGCCCCCGGGTCATAGCATCCCGCAGGATGGGCGCCAGTTTTCGGGCACCCGGTGTCAGCCCCGAAAACAGGCGACGGTTTAGCAGGCTGATGCCGGTAAACGTCAGTGTTTCAGGGCCGCTCTCAATCACCGTGCCATCCGCCCGCAGGCAGAAGTCGCCCGCCGGGTTGTGGTCAGGGTTGCCTGTCATGACCAGTAATGCGTCGGCATGTTCGGGTGGCGTCAAATGGGACAGATCAAAATCACACCAGATGTCGCCGTTGATCACAACGAACCAATCGTCGTCGCTGCTGGTCAACAGGGGCAGTGCCTGAATAATCCCGCCAGCGGTCTCCAGGGGATCGCTTTCCCGCGAGTATTCAATGACCAGCCCGACGTTACTGCCATTACCCAGCTCCGCTTCGATCTGCGTGCCCAGCCAGGCGTGATTGATCACGATCTCCCTGAAACCGGCGGCTTTCAGCCGTTCCAGATGGTGCACGATCAGCGGCTTGCCGCCGGCAGGCAGGAGCGGCTTAGGGGTGGTCAGGGTCAGCGGCCGCATGCGCTCGCCTTTGCCGGCTGCGAGAATCATCGCTTTCACTGGCCGAATGTCTCCACTGGGCCGATCTGCTGCTCAATGGGCGGCACCACGGTGTCTGTGAGCCATTCGTGGAAGTGGCGCAGGGCGGCCTGACGGCTGCTGGCCTCCACCAGATAGCCCACGGTGCGGGGAACATCCTTCAGGAAACCGGTCTTGCCGTCACGTATGGCCAGCCGGGCAAAGATGCCCGCGGCTTTCAGATGGCGCTGCATGCCCATGAGCTCCAGCCACTGGCGGAAGGTATCCCTGTCAGCCTTGTGGAGGCCGGCCTCGGCACTGAGCACGCGGAAATGGTCTGTCCACTGGTCGATGCGTTCTTCCGGCCAGCGGATATAGCAATCTTTCAGCAGCGATACCAGGTCGTAAGTGACCGGGCCGCGCACGGCGTCCTGAAAGTCGATCACGCCGGGCCTCGTGGTGCCTGCGCGGACCAGCAGATTGCGGGAATGGTAGTCGCGGTGCACCGCCACATTCGGCTGGGCCAGGGCGCTCTCCCGCAGGAAGGCGAAAGTGGTGTCCAGTAGCGCGCGTTCTCCGTTTGAGAGCGTCAGTCCCAATTGTTGTGTCAGCAACCAGTCCGGAAACAGAGCCATTTCCCGGTCCAGCAAGGCGATGTCGTAAGCCGGAAGTGGGTAGTCGGGAGCATCGTCGGCCTGCTGTATGCGGACCAGCTCGTCCATTGCAGCGCCATAAAGCTGGTCGGCGTTGGTGTGGTTTAAGGCGCCGAGCATCAGGGCGTCACCGAAGTCTTCCAGCAGCAGGAAGCCCCGGGTCAGGTCTTCGTGGACGATGTCCGGCACAGCGATATCAAGGCTGCGCCAGTGATGGGCGATCGCCACGAAGGGGTGGCAGTCCTCATGCTCGGGCGGCGCATCCATCACAATATACGGCTGGGCCCCGGTGCCATGTGGGTTGCCGCTGACGCGGAAGTAGCGGCGGAAACTCGCGTCGCCGGATACTGGCTCGGGTGTCGCCTGGTCAAAACCGGGAAGGTCTCTGACCCACTGGGTGAGCATTGTCAGGCGGGTATCCATGGAATTGGCTGTTATCCTGGCTCAGAAGTTATCGGTGACCTGGCCGCAACGAACCTGCGGGCTCATGGCCGAAAGTTAGCAGATCAGTATAGAGGCGGTAAAACGGTTTTGCAGCAATGGTCGGTTTCCGTTAACAAAGGCCGGTTTCCGTTAACAAGGCAAAGGGCGCCGTGTAAACTAGGCCGCTGTTAAGTGTCTCCGACAGCCGCGAATCCATTCTGGACAGGAACCCGCTCACCGTGCCAGCCCCAACAAGGAAGCTGCGAATGCCAACGCCCCGCATGCGGCACCGTCTCGGGTTGCTGTTCGCGTCCGCTACGGGTTGCACAATGTTGGCACCAATGCCGGTGGTTTATGCCCAGGAAGCCGCCCCTTCGGCTGCCGAGATTGACTGGCGGCCGAAGTCTGACTTGCCGGAGGATGTCCGTCGTTCCCTGCCGGACTTCTGCGAGGGCGGCTATTTGCCTTCCGCAGTGCCGGGGACGGTTAAAGGCGGCGCTGGAGAGCCAGCAGCGAAACATGGCCAGGCGCCCCTACAGGCCAGTGGGCTCAATGCGCGGTATGAACTCGACAACGAACTGTTTCTGCGGGGAGACGTTCGTCTGCAGCAGCCGGGATTCCAGGTGACGGGCTCCGAGGCCCGCTACAACCAGGCAACCGGTGCGGTGGCCATAGAGGGGCCGCTGACCAGCCGCGGTGACGGCTTCCTGCTGACCGGGGAACGTGCGGACTATGACGTCAACAGCGGCCGGGTGGACATCAATACCGCGACCTTTCTCCTGCACGGCCCGGAAATGCGGGGTTCCGCTACTCAGCTTTCCCGCACGGCGGAAGACCAGGTACGAATTCGTGGCGGCTCACTGACCACCTGCGCCCCGGACAACAACGATTGGTCCATCGTGGCGTCCGACATCCACCTGGACCAGGGCGAAGGTGTGGGCACCGCAAAGCACGTACGCCTTGAGATCAGTGATATCCCGGTGTTCTACTGGCCCTATGCCAGTTTTCCCATTGACGATCGCCGCAAGACAGGCTTTCTCTATCCGTCTTTTGGTACCTCCAACACGGGTAGCGGCGCTTTCCTGTCGGTTCCCTACTACCTCAACCTGGCGCCACACTACGACGCGACGTTGACGCCTCAGTACATACATGGGCGTGGATTGTTTACCGAGGCGGAGGGGCGTTACCTCAGCAGTCTTGGGGAATCGGTGCTTCAGCTAGGCTACGCGGGCAACGACACCGAGTACGAGGAGGAGTTTCCCTCGCAAGGGGGTGAACGCTGGGGGCTTGATTTCAGTACCCAGGCGAGATTCGGATACGGCTGGACCGGCTACGGGGATTATTCCGTGGTTAGCGACGACGACTACCTCAGTGATCTCAACCGCAACCTGGAGATCAATCGCGCAACCCATCTGCGTCGCCGGGGTGGTATCCGCTATCGGGATTCCTCCCAGTATTTCGAAACCTATCTCAACGGCTACCAGACCCTCAGCGATTTCATTGCCGACGAGAACATTCCCTACTCGCAATTACCAGAAGTATTGTACGGCGCCACCGTGGATGCGGGGCCGGCGGAACTGAATCTGGAAAGCCAGTACACGTATTTCTACCGCGATAATGATGACCTGACGGGGCTCGACCGGGCCAACGGCCAGCGCTTTCGCGCCATACCCGAGCTGGCATTGCCCATGCGGGCGCTCTGGGGCTATGCCAGACCTTCCGTCAGTGTCGATTACACACGCTATGAGCTGGAGGACTACACCACACGGGACCCTGGCTTTGATCGTACCGTTCCGGTCGCGGAGTGGGATTCCGGCCTGTATTTTGATCGCCAGTCCAGCCTGTTCGATATTCCCTATAACCAGAGCCTGGAGCCCCGGCTTTACTACGCCTGGGCTGATGCCGATGCGGACCAATCGTTCATTCCGGATTTCGACACCGCCATTCGCTCATTCAGCTTCGACCAGTTGTTCCAACGCAATCGTTTCAGCGGCGGTGATCGGGTAGGTGATAGCAATCAATTGACCGTGGCACTAACCAGCCGCTTCAATGATCTGCTCACTGGCGCTGAACGTGCCCGCTTCAGCATTGGCCAGGTTCACTATTACGATGACCGGGAAGTGACGCTCGATGGGGAGGGGGCCTCTGACGCCAGTGACTCCCCGCTGGCCGGTGAAATGGTTTTGCGACCGGTGGACGGCCTGGAAATTCGAACCTCCGGCCTGTGGGAGCCGGACACCAGTAAGACGCAGGAAGGTCGCAGTCAGCTGATTTTCCACTCCGATGATTACCGTTATCTGGCCAGCCTGGGGCACAGTTACCGGCGAGACGAATTCGAGCAGTCGGATATCGGGGGCGTTTTTCCTGTCACAGACCGTGTTAGTCTGATCGGCCGCTGGGTATACGATTCCGAGCTTGATCGTACGGTCGGTTCACTGGCCGGGCTGGAATACAATAACTGTTGCTGGAGTGTGCAGCTGGTGCACCAGAATTACCTGACGGACGACGAACAGCTTGAGAGTCGCATGCTGTTTCAGATCCAGCTCAAGGGACTGGGCGGGAGCGGCGGATCGTCCAGCCAGATTTCCGAAGCCATCTATGGCTTTGACGAAAGGGAACGTCGCCGTTTCGGTGATCGCTGATGCCTGACAGTCAGGCTCGGGATGCCGGGGTGACAGGCAGTATTCTTCCATACTAGAGGTGACTATGAAGGCGAACCTTCGCCATTGCGCACAAATGATGCTGGCACTGATGGTTGTGATGGTATCCGCAACCGTACAGGCGGACCGTAAACTGCTTGATCAGGTGGTGGCAGTCGTCAACGACGACGTTATTCTTCAGTCCGAGCTCGAGGCACGGATCAACACCATCACCGGGCGGCTGCGCGCTCAGGGCACCGGATTGCCCCCAAGGGATATTCTGGAAGAACGGGTTCTGGAGCAGTTGATCAGCGAGTCCATCCAGTTACAGATGGCGGACAGGGCCGGAATGCGCATCAGCGACAACGAGCTCAATGAAACTCTGGCATCCATCGCCCAGCGCAACAATATGACGCTGGCCCAGTTCGAGCAACAACTGGTCCAGGAAGGTGTCACCTATCGCGAGGCCCGTGAGCAGATTCGCAACGAGATGATTACCAGCCGGGTACAACAGCGCCAGGTTGGCAATCGCGTGCGGGTTACGGATCGGGAAGTTGAGAACTATCTTGCGGCAATGGAGGGCCAGGGCCGTAGCAATGCAGAGTATGAGCTTGCCCATATTCTCATTGAGGTGAACGATTTCAATGACGAGGACGAGGTCAGCGCTGCCCGCGAAAAGGTGGAGCAACTGCGTGAAGAAATTGCCGAGGGGCGGGACTTCCGCTCTGTTGCCGTTGCTGAATCCGATGCCAGCAATGCCCTCGACGGTGGCAACATGGGATGGCGTGCCGAGAACCAACTGCCGTCACTGGTGGCCGATGTGGTCCCGGATCTTGAAACCGGAACCGTCTCCCCGGTACTCAGGAACAGCAGTGGCTTCCACCTGGTGATGGTGATGGATCGCCGCGGCGGTGATAAAGCACAGTTCATCGAGCAGTCGAAAGTCCGTCACATCCTGGTACGCACCTCGGAAACCGTGTCGGAAGCCCAGGCGGAAGCAACCATTCGCGATCTCTATCAGCAAATCGATAATGGCGCCGATTTCGCCGTCATCGCCCGGGAGCACTCTGATGACCCGGTTTCCGGCTCTGACGGTGGTAACCTCGGATGGGTCAGCCCCGGACAGATGGTGCCGGAGTTCGAGCAGGCGATGATGGAAGCGGATGTGGGCGAGCTCAAGGGTCCGTTCCGCTCCCAGTTTGGCTGGCACATTCTGCAGGTGCAGGACCGTCGTCAGCAGGACATCAGCAGTGATGTACGGGAATCCGAGGCGCGGCAGGCCATCTACCGCCGCAAGTTTGATACCGAACTGCAGAACTGGCTGCGGGAGATCCGCGACGAGGCGTTTATCGAGTTCAAGAGCGGTTACGGAGCTGACAGCGAATCATGACACAGCCGGTCATCCTCGCACTGACAGCGGGCGAACCTGCGGGCATTGGCCCGGAGCTTTGTTTGCAACTGGCCCTGAAAAAACGCGGGCCCGGCATTGTGGTGGTGGCCAGCAAACCTCTGCTGGAGGCGAGGGCCCGACTGCTTGGGTTGAATGTAGAGCTGGAAGACTGGGCGCCGGGAGCACCAGCCACTGCTGAACCGGGCCGGCTCTCCGTGCTTTGCGTTGATGGATTGGCGTCCACTACGGCCGGCCAGCTGGATCCGGCGAATAGCGCCTATGTTCTGGAAACCCTGCGAGTAGCCGCCCAGGGCTGCCTTGATGGTACGTTCGATGGGATGGTGACGGCACCGGTTCACAAGGGCGTTATCAACAACGCCGGCATCGCCTTTAGTGGCCACACCGAGTTCCTGCAGGAGCTCTGTGGTGTTGAGCGTGTGGTGATGATGCTGGCCACGGACGAGTTAAGAGTGGCACTGGTGACCACCCATTTGCCCCTGAAGGACGTCTCTGCGGCGATTACGGCCGAGCGCCTGACCCAGGTCACCCGTATTCTGGACAATGACCTGCGCAAGTTCTTCGGCCTTCAGCATCCCAGAATCCTGGTTGCAGGGCTTAACCCCCACGCAGGTGAAGGCGGACATCTGGGGCGGGAAGAAATCGACGTCATCGAGCCGACCCTGGACAAGCTGCGCCGGGAAGGCATCGACCTGACTGGCCCATTGCCGGCGGACACCCTCTTCACCCCTCATTGGCTCGATAACGCCGACGCGGTACTGGCCATGTACCATGACCAGGGCTTGCCGGTTCTCAAATTCCAGGGCTTCGGCCGGGCGGTCAATATCACCCTGGGCCTGCCCATTGTGCGGACCTCCGTCGACCATGGCACCGCCCTTGATCTGGCCGGCACGGGCAGGGCAGATGCCGGCAGCCTGGAAACGGCAATCCGGGTGGGCGAACGAATGGCAACTTCAGCGAAAAGAGATCCTATCGAGTGAGTAGCAAACACGGCCATCAGGCCCGGAAACGCTTCGGTCAGAACTTTCTTCACGACCCCGGCGTGATTGAACGCATTATTCGCGCTATCCATCCCAAGCCGGACGATGCCCTTGTGGAAATCGGGCCTGGCCTGGGCGCTCTCACCGAGGAAATGCTTGCCGTTAACTCGAACCTCCAGGTGGTGGAGCTGGATCGGGACCTGATTCCTGTGCTCAGGACCAAATTCTTCAATTACCCCAACTTCCGCATTCATGAAGCGGATGCGTTGAAGTTTGATTTCGGCGAACTGGTTGCCGACAAGCCCCTGAGGATCATCGGCAACCTGCCGTACAATATTTCCACGCCATTGATTTTCCACTTGCTGGGGCATTCCGGCGTGGTGCAGGACATGCATTTCATGCTGCAGAAGGAAGTGGTTCAACGGATGGCGGCGGTGCCCGGAGACAACAACTACGGCCGGTTGGGGATCATGACCCAGTATTTCTGCCGGGTGCAGCCGTTGTTTGAAGTTGGCCCAGGCGCTTTCCGGCCGGCGCCGAAAGTGGATTCCGCCATCGTTCGGCTGGTGCCCCATAAGACGCTGCTGCATCCGGCAAAGGATTATAAGCTGTTGCAGGCGGTGGTGCGCACCGCCTTCAGTGCCCGGCGAAAAACCCTCCGAAAGGCGCTGGCCGGCATGGTTTCCGTGGATCAACTCAACAGCGTTGGCATCAACGATGGCCTGCGCCCGGAAAACCTTGGCCTGGCAGAGTATGTTGCGATTGCCGATTTGTTGGCCGACAGTAAACCTGAAAATTTCGGTGCTGATGAGGTAAGTCATGACTGATTACGCCATCGGCGATATCCAGGGCTGCTATGAACGTCTCCTGGATGTGCTCGCCAAGGTGGATTTCTCACCGTCGCGGGATCGGCTCTGGGTGGCCGGCGACCTGATCAACCGCGGCCCGTCTTCGCTGGAAACCCTGCGCTACGTTGAAAGCCTGGGTAGCTCTGCAGTGGTGGTGCTGGGCAATCACGACCTGCACCTGCTGGCGGTGGCCATGGGTGGCCATGCTCTGAGGAGCAAGGACACGCTCGCCGATATACTCGAAGCGCCGGATCACCAACGGCTTTTCGATTGGCTCCGACAGCAGAATCTTTGTGTTCATGATGAAGACCGCAATCTGGTGATGGTCCATGCCGGGCTGCCACACATCTGGTCTGTGGAAGAAGCGGTCGGCTACAGCCGGGAAGTGGAAGCGGTGATTCGCGGGCCCGAGGCCGAAAGCTACTTTGCAGATATGTACGGGAACTGGCCTGAACGCTGGCACCCGGACCTCAGTGGTATGGATCGGTGGCGGGTCATTACCAACTATTTCACCCGTATGCGGTTTATTGCCGAGGATGGCACCCTGGAACTCGCCGCCAAAGAGTCGGCCGCGTCGGCGCCGGATGGCTATGCACCCTGGTTTCGCTTCCCTCGCCAAGATGATGTGCGTGTGGTGTTCGGACATTGGGCGGCACTGGAAGGCCAGACTGAAAGCACCCGTTATTTCGGGCTGGATACCGGTTGTGTCTGGGGTGGAAAGCTTACCCTGATGAATCTTGATACCGGGGAAAAGATCCACTGTGACTGCTAGACAGATAGAACCCCTTCGCCCGGCACTGGTATTGGGCGCGCTGTTTGCCCTGTTAGCGGTGATGGCAGGAGCCTTTGGTGCACACGGGTTGCGTGGTGTAATTGACGAGCGGGGGCTTGAAGTTTTCCAGACTGCCGTCACATATCAGATATACCACTCATTGGCGTTAATTCTTGTCGCGATACTCCCGGTTGCGGGTCTGTCGCGGCGTTTGCTCGGCATTGCGGCCGGCTTTTTTGTTGCTGGAATCCTGTTGTTCAGTGGCAGCCTGTACCTCCTGGTGCTAACGGACCTTCGCTGGATGGGGCCGGTTACGCCGGTTGGAGGAATCGGCTTTATGGTGGGCTGGATATTGGTTCTGATGGCGGGATTCAGGCGTTAGAGACAGATGTTTAAGGCAGGTAACGTTATGCAGGTACAGGTCAACGGTGACGCCATGGAGCTTCCCGAAGAAGTCACTGTCGCGGTATTGATAGAGCGGATGGCATTGGTTGGCAAGCGATTCGCTGTGGAAGTCAACGAAGATATTGTTCCCCGCAGCCAGCACGCCACCTTCAGCCTCAGCGATGGCGACAGGGTAGAGGTGGTTCACGCTATTGGCGGCGGTTGATAACCGCCTTGCCATTCCTTTTCCACGATTTTTTTAATGAGTTCAGGTGTAAAGCATGAGTGACAGTTCTGAAAGACCGCTTCCCGAAGACAAGCCGCTTGAAATCGCCGGTCGGGTATACCAGTCCCGGTTGCTGGTAGGCACCGGTAAGTATCGGGACATGGCTGAAACCGGCCATGCGATTGAAGCCAGCGGTGCGGAGATTGTCACCTTTGCCGTGCGCCGTACCAATCTGGGCCAGAACCCGGATGAACCGAGTTTGTTGGACGTGGTATCCCCTGAGCGCTACACCATGCTGCCTAACACCGCTGGCTGTTACACCGCAAAAGATGCCGTGCGTACCTGCAAGCTCGCACGGGAGCTGCTGGATGGCCATGACCTGGTCAAGCTGGAAGTGCTGGGTGAGGAAAAAACCCTGTACCCGAACATGACCGAAACCCTGGTGGCCGCAGAGGAACTGATCCGCGATGGCTTCAAGGTGATGGTGTATTGCTCGGACGACCCGTTGCTGGCCAAGCGTCTTGAGGAAATGGGCTGTATCGCCATCATGCCGCTGGGCGCACCCATTGGTTCCGGCCTGGGTATCCAGAACCGCTACAACATCCGCCTGATCGTCGAGAACGCCAATGTACCGGTGTTGGTGGATGCCGGTGTAGGTACCGCTTCTGACGCAACCCTGGCAATGGAGTTGGGTTGCGATGGCGTGCTGATGAACACTGCCATTGCCCAGGCCCGGGATCCGATCCGCATGGCCAAGGCAATGCGCCTGGCCATTGAATCCGG
Organism: Marinobacter sp. G5_S1_61_S3; assembly: GCF_054968585.1. Taxonomy (NCBI): domain Bacteria; kingdom Pseudomonadati; phylum Pseudomonadota; class Gammaproteobacteria; order Pseudomonadales; family Marinobacteraceae; genus Marinobacter; species Marinobacter sp. G5_S1_61_S3. The sequence continues at coordinate 34,490 of NZ_JBQKUK010000026.1, forward strand.
CCGCGATGCCTATCTGGCGGGGCGTATGCCGAAGAAGCTTTATGCCAGCGCATCGTCGCCCCTTGATGGTACTTTCTTCTGATCAGGTCCAGAATTTCAACTGATGGTGCCAGTACAGGCGGGCGCATCCATTCGGGACACGCCGTGAATACGTCCCTGTAGGCTCGTAAAAAACATCCCTGTTTTTTACGGTCCCGAATGGATGCGCCCGCCTGCACCCAAATTCCGTAGATAAACAGAGCGCTGTAGTCCTGTTATGACAGAACAAAAAATCAGTCGCCGTGAAGCGATTCTTCATGCCCTCGTGGAGCTTCTGGAGAAAGATCCGGGAGCACGAATTACCACCGCTGGCCTGGCCAAATCCGTCGGAGTTACCGAGGCGGCCTTGTATCGACATTTCCCCAGCAAACGGAAAATGTTCGAGGCGCTGATCGAGTTTGCCGAGGAAGCGGTGTTCTCCCGTTGCCAGGTCATCCTGCAGGAACAGGAGGATGTTCGGGTTCGGCTACAGCAACTCGTGCATCTGGTGCTGGTGTTTGCCGAGCGCAATCCGGGGCTTTGCACGGTGCTGACCGGTGATGCCCTGATGGGGGAGAACGAAGCCCTGCGCAAGCGAGCGTCGCAGTTCTTCGAGCGCCTGGAAACCCAGGTACGCCAGGCACTCAAAGAAGGCGAGATTCGCCAGGGGTTGCGCCCGAGAACCAGTTCAGCTCGAGGCGCGGACTTTGTACTGGTGTTTATGGAGGGCCGGGTTCAGCGCTATGTCCGTTCCTCCTTTTCCCGATTACCCTCCAACGACTTTGAAGAGGCCTGGGGCCTGGTTTCAGAAGCGGTCTGGGGCGTTCAATCGTAGCCCGATGCCTTGCGCAGGATGTCACGAACCGACTCCCAGACCGCCGGGGCTGATATCAGAATATCCCGCCCCCACAGGTCCGCCGGATAACCCTCCGGCACCTCACTGAAATGTCCCGCCGTCGCACCCGCCTCCAGCGCAATCAACCGTGCAGCGGCAAAGTCCCATGGGCTGACGTTCTCGTAGTAGATGTCCAACCGCCCGCAGGCCACCCAGCAGATGTCCAGCGCCGCAGAACCGATACGGCGTAGATCCCGGCATTGATGAATCATCGCTTCCAACCGACTTATCAGGGGTTCAAGGCTGTCCTTGGTGTAGGGGAAGCCGGTCGCGAACAATGATTCCCTTGGCCGTGTCGCCCCACTGTGTTTGATGGGGTTGCCATTCAGGGTGGCACCGATGCCCCGCTTGGCACGGAAGGTTTCACCAGAAAACGGAGCGTGTACCACGCCTGCCTGCACCCGCCCCTTTTCCGCATAGGCGATGGAGACTGCCACCTGGGGGTGGCCGTAGGCGTAATTCACAGTGCCGTCGATGGGGTCGATGATCCACAGCGGAGTGTCTAGGTGTTCGGCCTGGCTCAAGTCCGGCATGGTTTCTTCGGAGAGGATGCGATGGTCGGGGAAGCGCTCGCGAATGGCGCCGGTGATCATCTCGTCGGCCATTACGTCGGCGTGGGTGACCAGCTCCGACTGCTGTTTGTAATCGGTACGAAGGGTGTTCTGTTCTCGTTCGTGCTTGATCAACTCACCGGCCTTCAGGGCCAGCTCTTCGGCGAATTCCGCAATGGCGGTAATGGCTTCCGGGTTAGACATGATGGCGCCCTCCGATCTGAAATGAGGGCGCCAGTCTATCATGACCCTGTTACAGGCCGGTGAGCCACTGCTCCATCTTGTCCATGGCTGTCACCAGTCGCGGACAGGCCTGTTTGACGAAATCGTCACTCAGTTCCTGTTCACCGTACTCTTTTCCGGCCAGCGCCAGAGCCTCAGCGCCGTCAAAGTCCACAAACGCGAGACGTGCGGCAAGGTGGTCCGGGACAAAGCCGAAATCACTGGCCGGCAGGATGGCCACACCGGTATTTTCCAGTAGCGACTGACACAGAGCCTGACTGGTTTTGATGTCGCGACGGGCCAGTGCTTCGCGGAAGTTGGAAAAGTCCGGGAACAGGTAGAACGCACCCTCGGGCTTTTGCACCACGGCCCCCATATCCGTCAGGCGGCGATGGAGGTATTCGCCTACCACCTTGAGCACCCGGCGTGACTGCTTCAAGTACTCATCCAGGTCTTCGCCACCATTAAACGCAGCAATGGCCGCATGTTGGATCGGAGCGCTGGTTGCGGTGTAGGTTTCGCTGGCGATGATCGCCATGGCGTCCTGCAAGGGGCGCAGCTCGGGCGGAAAAATAAACGTACCGAGGCGCCAGCCACCCGCGCCAGCCCACTTGCTCAGGCCAGTGCTGATAATGGTGCCTTCCGGGTAATAGCGGGCGATGGACTTGTGCCGTCCCTCAAAGTGCACTTCGCCGTATATTTCGTCCGACAGCAGGATCAGTTTGTACTTGCGAGCGACGTTGGCGATAGCCAGCAACTGGTCGTCTGTGTAGGTACAGCCCGTTGGGTTGGACGGATAGTTCATGATCAGGATACGTGGTCGTGACGGGTCGTCGCGGCAGATGATGTCCAACTCTTCCGCGGTCAGCTGCCAGTTGTTTTCCGCGTGTGTTGGCAACCAGTGTACTGAGCGGCCGATAATGCGTGCCTGCGGCGCGTAGGACACCCAGCTTGGGCGCGGGATCAGCAAGTCGCCATAATAGGCGAGCTGCAGCATGAACAGCAGCTCCTTGGAGCCGGGGCCAATCAGTACGTCTTCCCAGGTGCAGCGCATGCGCTCACTGCGGTTGATGTAGCCCGAAATCGATTCCCGCAGGGCCTTAAGGCCCTTCACCGGAAGGTAGTCCTTTTCATGGGCATGCTCGCGCAGGGCATCGACCACACGGTCGGGCACCGGAAATGGCGACTGGCCGAGCCCCAGCTTGATAATGTCCCGGCCTTCGGCGCGAAGCTGGTTACTGAGTTCGTTGATTCGGAGGGTGGCGGAGGGCTGAATGCCTCTGACGTTCAGGTTGATTGCGTAGCGGTGATCAGTCTGGATGTCCATGGTCCCGGTCTGTTGGTTGAGGGGTACAACCCGCAGTATAGGAAACCTTTATGCGCCTGTGTGGTTTCGCAGATAGGTGATTGCCGCAGACGCTAGTCGGAATTGCGGGTTTTCAGCTCGGCCAGCACCTTGTTGAATTCGTCGCGGAGCGCCTCCCCCTTCGGATGCTGGCGGGAGAATGCCGCCCGAAACCCCCGCACTTCGCCAACGGTTTGTGGCATTGCGGATACATTTGCCAGCTCCGGACGGTCGGCGATGTGTTTGTCGATCAGATACCGGCAGACGGTTTCCTCGCAGATGAACAGGTCGATACGGCCAAAGGCAATCATTTTCAGCCCCGTGAGTTCCGGGGATTCCTGGCTGATCTGAACAACCCGGGCGTTGCCGGCGGCCAGCCATTCCATGAACTCGGGGGCATAACTGTAGGACGCGGATAGCCCAATCCTCAGGCCGGCGAGATCATCCAGCTCCTGCCACTGAAGGCCCCGGTCGGAAAGGCTGAAAAATACATCCCGGGCCTCGCTGATGGGGTTGGTGAAGTAGTAGTGGCGGGCGCGGCTTGGCGAGTATGTCAGGGAGTAGATCAGGTCGGCGGTTCCAGCACGAGCGCTCGCTTCCGCCCGGGCCCAGGGTACAAGCCGGAAAACGGGGTCATAGCCCATCCTCGTCAGGACCTGGCGAAGGGTTTCCGTGTGGGTACCCTTCACCTCACCGTTATCCAGGTATTGGTAAGGCGGATAGATCGACGTGACAACCGTCATTGTGGGGCGGTCGGCATGGGCAATAACGGGAATGAGCACAGCGAGTAGAAGTGCCGGAAAACGTCCAGACATCAGTGCCTTGATCCAAGCAGGTGAGAAAGTGTCGTGGCGCCAGTATAGCGATTACACCCCGCACCTGCACAGGTGGTGGAAGGGGCATGCATCAAAACTGTTAAACAGCGAACGGTCGATTCCGGTTTTCATCCGTATAGTATTCCGCACCGCAGTAACAATAACAGCCATTTTGCGGAGAAACCCATGGACACCAGAACGGCTGATAACGCCGACTGTGCGCTACTGTCATCCGGAGACTGCCTTCCCCTGGCCCGCGTGCTGATCGTGGATGATCATCCATTTTTCCTGTTTGGAATTACGGCGATTCTTGAGCAGGAGCAACTCGCCCGGGAGGTTGCAACGGTAGCCTCGGTCGCGGACGCGGTGGACGATCTCCGTTCGCGGCCGGAAACCTCTCTTGTCCTGCTGGACCTGACATTGCAAGGGGAGGCCGGCCTGTCGTTGTTTTCCGAGCTTGAACAGATCGGGCTGCCGATTTCCGTGGTGGTCATCTCCAGCCGCGAGGACGAGGCCTCAGTACGAGCGGCACGCTCTGCGGGCGCCGTGGGGTTCCTGCCCAAGTCTGCTGGCCGCCGCTCGCTGCTTCGAATGGTACAGCGGGTCAGCAACGGCCAGTTGTTCTATCCGTCGTTGCCGTTTCCTTCCCTGAGCCCGGAGCACCTGACCCCACGCCAACTGGAGGTTCTTACACTCTTGGCGGATGGGCTTCCCAACAAGCGGATTTGCCAGGCCCTCGACCTCACCGAGCACACAGTGAAGACTCACCTGAAAGCGATTTTCACCCATTTAGGTGTTCACAACCGGACCGAATGTGTCGCCGAGGCAAGAGCGCTGGGACTGCTCTGACGCGGTCAGTCAGCAAGACGATCCAGTTGGGTAATCGCGGCTCGCAGTCTCATGGGTATCAGCGGTTTGTGCAGTACCCAGAGTCGGCGTTCAGAGTCGTAGCCCTGGGGAATCGTTGTATCAGCCGTCATCAGGATGCCACCGCGGACCGACTTGCGAGCGAAAAGCCGATCGTAGAGGGCATCGCCAGACATTTCCGGGAGGTGGACGTCACTGACCAGAATAGCGTTGGACGATGCGCCCCAACGGGTGATTGCCTGTTCCGCGCTGGCAACGCCTCTCACGCTGTAGCCCCAGGACGCTAGGGTTTCGCAGGTCCAGTGACGAGCCTCATCGTGATCCTCCACAACCACCAGTGAGGGTGAGTGAGCGGAAGGTGGAACAGCCGCTCCGGAAACGGACTCTGTTGTCTCTGGTGCGGGCGTTGCCGGCAGGAAAACCCGGAAACAGGCGCCTTGCCCTGGCGATGAACTGACGTTGCAATGTCCCTCCATCATGCCCGTCAGCTCATGGACAATGGCCAGCCCGAGCCCCAGGCCGGGGCAACTACGCTGGCGCTGACTGTTGCGAAAAAAGGGAGTGAAGATCTGCTCGAGGCTGCCGTCATCAATGCCCCGGCCATCATCCTGTACCTCGAAGCACAGCTTTCCGTTGTCCTGATGGGCTCGAAGATCAATGCGGGTGGCGTCGCTATGTTCCAGGGCATTCGTTACCAGGTTCTGGAGCACGCGGTGCAGCAACTGCGGGTCTGCAAACACCCCACTGCCGGTGGCGGGTTTATGGATGACTAGCTGCGCGCCCGGGCGTTGTACCTGCTCGCTAAACGTCTCAGATACCTGCCGTATGACCTGCCACGTACAAAGCCTGGTGGGCTCAGGGGAGATCATGCCCTCCTGGATGCGGGAGATATCCAGAACCGAGGCCAGCAGGTTGTTGAAATGGGTGACCGAGGATTTCAGTCGCGACACCAGCGACTGCTGTTCACCTGGCAGACCGTCAGCGGTGAGGTTTTCCAGAATCAGGCTGATGACATTCAGGGGTTGACGAAGGTCGTGGCTGGCGACAGTAATAAGTCGGGTCTTGCGGTGATTCTCCTGTTCGGCCTGTTGTTTGGAGGCGTTGAGCATCTGGCGATCCAAAAAGTGGGCTCTCTGACGGTGTTCACTGAGCCAGGACCCTACCATCCCGATGATGTTGGCAGTGCCGATGAAAAAACCGTTAATCATGAGTTGGTGAGCCCCCGAACCGGTGGCGTGCTCCACCCAAAGATAGGCAACGATAACCAGCAGGGAGGCTCCGGAAACCGTGCGAAACGGGATGCCCATCACGAAGTAGCCAAACATCAGCATCAGCAGGATGCCTTCATAGGGCAGTGGGTGGTTCTCCAGGCGTGCAAGCCCAATAATGCCCACCACACTGAGGCCGCCAACCAGATAGGCGAGTGCATAGATCTTAACGAAATGATCGTCGCGAATGTCTCGATAGGACAGCCACCACACGCCGATGATGACCGGGCAGGTGACCATAAGCCGAACTGCGATGGTATCCCGTGCGATGGCCGCGGGCAGCATCAGGGAATCCAGCAGGGTATATACCAGGAACAGCGTCAGCGCACTGGCGGAGACCAGCCGTGCGCGTGACCGTATGCCTTCGTCCCTGACTCTGCGATAGTGGGCTTCCAGCGCAGGCTCAAACCGCAGCCGTCGAAACCCGTTGGCCCGTTGATCCCGAAGCTGGGAAAAATTCATCGAGGACTGTCCGGTTGTCGTTGTCGTTACCTCCAGTTTACGCCGGCCAGACAGTCAGGAATGGCATTGGAGCACACTATGGTGATTGCGACTCCAATGCCCGCAGTCGGGCCCAGGTGCGGGTCTGTTCGGTATCAAAGTGCTGTTTCAGTAACCGGTTCTTCTGGGTTGTCCTGTCCTCTTCCGCCAACCCTGAGTTGTCCAGACTCGCCAGTGCCTGCTGGAACTGCTGGTATTGGCTGTCGAACTGTTCCCGTACCTCCATGTAGGCGACCACTTCTCTGGCCTGGGCATCATCAACGCCCAGTTCCCGGAGTCTGCGTCCGGCCTCGGAGGGTGAGTCGGCGTCGGATAACGCCTGTTGTCTTGCCCGGTGGTTCCCGCTTTCCTCAATCATGCGGGTTTCGGTGCGGCGGATGACCTCAGGAAGCTGCTGTCGATGCCATTCAGCCAGTGTATTTTTTGCTTCGGCGGACAGGTCGGTGCGCTGCTGGATATCAAGGGTGGCGAGGGTATAGTCGCCGTAGGCCTCCTCCAGCCCGAAAAAGGCCTCGTGAGTGTCGGCGGAGAACATGCGCCGGCGCAGCTGTTTCATGTCGGCCAATGCACCCTTGAGCATTTCCAACTGGTAGGCGGGGTCGTGCTGCCGGGCGGGGTCAAGGCCCTGGTTGCCAAGTGCCAGTGAGGCATCCTTGTACGCCAGGTACCGGTTGAGCAGGGCCATGGCTTCGCGGGCGGCGCTTTCCGGCAGACTCTGTTGGGCCAGGGTTCTGATCTGGTCCAGTGCCTGCTCGGCTGATACCTCACCAATGGTGTTCAGGAAGTAGTCGAAGAAGTCGCGGGTTTCCAGATCAACGATCAATTCGCCGTTGGCGTCGGCCCGTAAGTTGCCGTCGATATTGGTACCCGCGAGGGAGCTGGCAAACGGTTGGTCTCCCAGGCTATCGGGTGTCTGGTAGGGGATGGGCGTATCCTCGCCAACGGCAAGTGGCGCCTCGGTAATACCGGGTTCTGGTTGTTCTGAGGTCGTGGCGGGAGTGCTCGCCGCCTTTGTTATTGCTTCACCGCGTGGCTCGTCCGCCAACAGGAACCACACACAGGCAAACACCACCGGAACGGTCATGATCAGGGGAAGTAAAGCCTTCTTGTTC
>NZ_JBQKUK010000027.1:0-38089 GCF_054968585.1 Marinobacter sp. G5_S1_61_S3
CGAGGGCAGCAACGAACTCAGGTTCGAGGACGAAGCGGACAAGGAACAGATCTACGTCCATGCCCAGAAAGACCTGGACCTGCTGACGGAAAACAACCGCACCGAAGTCATCAAAAATGACAGCCACCTGACCGTGGACAACCACCGCAAGGCCCACATCAAGGGCAATGACCACGCCACCGTGGATGGTGAGAAACGGGAATCCATCGGCGGTGACTCGAGCCTCATCGTCAACGGCAGCCACCACAGCAAACAGGGCAAGAACCAGCTCATCGAAGCCGGCAGCGAAATCCACCACAAGGCCGGTATGAAAATCGTGATCGAAGCGGGTGCGGAAGTAACCCTGAAAGCCGGTGGTAGCTTTGTGAAGGTGGACCCCAGCGGTGTGACCGTGTCCGGGCCTATGGTGAAGATGAATTCCGGGGGTAGGCCTGGCATGGGCACCCCTGTAGCAGCTCAAGCGCCGGGTGTGCCGAAGAGTTTAAGTGCAGAAGGAATCAACAAGGGGGAAGGGACCCTGGCAGAAACTGGACAGCGCAACAATGCTTCGCCCCAACCGAGCCCGGTGTCGAAGCTCAAGGCGGTAGCTCGGGATGACATCGCTCTGAGTAGACAATGTGGGCGACAGGAAGATGGCATCTGCACCTCTGAGCCCTGTGCATGTGCCGGGGAGGTTTGACGTGACATTTCCCGATTGTGGAGCAACTCATAGCGGAGACCTATTCCTGATTTTGGATGGGGCACGGATTGATGCCCCCCGGTTTATTTATGAGCGTGATGACCGACCTGAAATGGATCTTTTGTACCGAAGTACGCCTCACGAGCCGGTTAAAGAAGTCAGTCCCTGTATTGTCCGCCCTTCTGAAAACAGTAGGTTGCGGGGAGACGTGGATAATTGGAGATCGGATGGCATCGCTATCGAATCAATAGCAGATATTCATACGCTCGGAAATCATTTGCGTAGTCTGATCAGTGTACGGTTGCCGGACGGGGCTCTCGCCTATCTCCGTTTCTATTCCCCAAGCCAGATTGACCCCCTTCTGTCATCACTTTCAGATCACGAGCTGACGATATTCAGCGGGCCGGTTACGAGGTGGCACTATTTTGCACCGGTAGACGGGTGGAAAACCGTTGAGGTTCCGGGCACAAGTGAGAGTCAGGAAGCGTCGAATGAGGGATGGTTCCAGCTTAGCGAGGAACATCTCAGGGCGATTGAGGCCGGCAACGAAGCTGTGTTCCGGAAAAAACTGGTTCATCAGGCGGGGTGGCCAGTTACTCCAGAATCAATGTCTAGAATCGACCAGATCGTGTTAAGGGCCAGCTCGTTTGGCTTCCAGGCCCAAGGGGATATTGCCACCTATGCCGAGCTTGCCTGCTATTACGGTGATCGATTGGAAGAGCCGGATGCTCTGGCAGTACTACAGTCGGAAGACAAACCAGCTGGGCAGCGGCTGGAGATAATCGACAGCATGATGTCATATGGAGATGCATAATGCCTGCAAGCTATGAAGTTGTTTCCGGGGACACCCTGTCCGCTATAGCCAGACAGCACAACGCAACGGTTACTCGCTTGCTTCGTCTGAATCCTTCAATAGAAAACCCCAATCGGATAAATCCGGGCCAGAAACTCTCAGTTCCTGCCGCCGACGAGGTCATCACAGCGCGCTCGGAGCCGGGCAAAGTCGTTGAGCAGTCACCCTGTCAGGACAAGGTCGTGGAGATCTACCACGCGACCGGGTCTGATGAGCTAATCCTGCTGACAGAGGAAGAAGAGAAAGAGCTGGATGCGGAAGAGAAGGCTATTTGTCAGTTGATCGAAGCTTTCTATTCCGAGCTTGAGAGTCTTTCTGAGGGCACAGAGGACGCCGATAGCACACCTTCGGAAGGCGAGGGTCAGGTATTGACACCAGTTCAGCAACGCAAGCAGGAAATCATTGAACATCTAGCAGAGCTGGGAGCGATTCCGGACGGGGTGCAGACAACACCGAAGCTTACCGAGATCAAGCGTTTGTCTGGCAGAAAACACCGAACTTATGTGCGCTCCGACAAGATGAAAACACACCCGCGTCGTTACAGTATTGCTGCCCGGGATAAGGCCCGCAGTGAGGGTTGGTTGACGGAGGACGGTGTTGATGGCGGAAAACTTGCGGATTTACTTCAAAGCAAGCTCAAGGTGAAAGTGAATCTAGAGCTGGGGAGCCCTGACCCGGATGGGGCCATCATGCAGGCGCTCAATCAGTTTTACGATGAAGCAAACTGGTCAATCTGGGGAAAGAACCGGGCAAAACAGGTGGCTGAAACGGGTTTTGATGCCTCCGCAGAGGCCCAGTTCATGCGTTTTGCTGCTGGAGCGAGTGGGCATGCGGAAGTTAACCCCGCTAACGGAAAAGTACATCTTCAGGCCAAGGCGGAAGCTCAGTATGCGCTTGCGGAAGGAAAAGTCACCATAGAGCAGGCGTTTCCGGCCAGCAACCGAAGTGAAATCCGTGTTTATTACCGGGAAGGTGGCTGGAATGGCCCGCTAAAGTATGAATCCCTCGGTCATTTCCAGGCTGCCCTCGCGATTACAGCCTCGGGTTTTGCCGGTGCGTCCGCTATTTTGGCGGGCAATATACATGTCGATAGCTCAGAGGGCATCCCGAACATCAAAGGCATTGCTGCTCGAAAGAAAGGGCAGAGTATGGGTGGCGAGGCTAATGTTTTTGCCGGCATTCGTGGTGGATGTGAGCTCGCTGGTGAGCTGCGCTGGCAGGACGTGCTCTCCGCTGACAGCAACTGGGGTACGCTCTGTAAGATTGGCCAGAAGGTCGAGGCTGCGTTGGGGGCAGCGGGTGAGTTTGAGGCGCGGCTGATGTTCAGCCGGGAGACAGGCAAGTTTTATTTCAACCTCCACGCAGGACTGGTTCTTGGGGTTGGGGCAGCGGGAAGCTTTTTGCTAGAGGTGGGGGTAAACCAGATCGTAAGGATGCTGCATTTTATCTACAACGCATTACTGGATGTGGACTTTAGATACCTTGAGTTGTTTGACCCAGATACAAATTCCTTTCTCTGGTACCAGCGTTTAAGTCTTACAGCGTTGAGTCGCGGGCTGACTTGGGCTGAGGCAGCTGGAGAGTTTGCCGGCGAATCTATTGATTCAGTGGTTGGGCAGTTGACCGATTTTTTCTCCGATTATGAAAGGGAGAAGAAAGGAACCGTTCTGGCTGAAAACATGCTTGAAGATTTTAGGCGAGGGGAACGGGGTGTTTTTCTGCACTCTCCACCTGAGGTAAAGGGAATAGTGTTGGATTGTTTGCTTCATGACTGGTGGGTAACGCCAGGCTTTATAGATGAAAGTGATAAAAAAGTTCAGGTGGCTAAAGAGATTCTTCCGACCTTCCAGAGTTGGCGAGACTTTCACGAAACAGTTGTCCGAATGAATCCAGACGGATTGGCGCGCCTAGACGAGTTTGGTAATAATCTTCACCGACTCTTCGACTTTGTGGGTATGGGCAAGCCTGAAAGACAACTCTTCATTCACCAGCTTAAAGACGAAGCGGCGATTGCAGGTCGGCCAGTCAAGCTGGATCCATTCGGCGTATGCCGGGTATGTGACATAGTCTAGGAGCTGAAATGATCCCGAAGTGTCGCGATAAATTCTTTGTAATAGTGGGTGTTCTGTTCCTTTCTGCATGTGGAAACCATGCGGGTTACCCAAATGCAGAAAGTCTAGATCGTTTGGCTTCGAAGTCCGTCGCCAATCAGGTTTTCGTAAAGGGCGGCACCTTCGAAATCGGTGATGTGGGGGAAAAGGACACTGGGACTCCGCACGTCACCTGGAACCAATACAGCCGCCCAGCTAAGGCCGTCAAACTGGCTGGTTATTCGATCTCGAAGTATGAAACTACCTGGGGTGAGTTTATGCTTTACCTAAAAGAAACCGGACATCTAGATCGGTACGACGATCGACCATCACAGCGACGATATGCCCAAGTGTCTGATGATCCGCTTTCTCCGTATTTTCGCCAGAAACCGGCGCGAGCTCCGAATTTTGCCGAGGCCGAGGGGTATTGTGATTGGCTGGGCAAACAAACAGGCCTGCCTTTTGCGCTTCCGACAGAAGCGCAATGGGAATTTGCAGCGAGAAGTCGTGGTCGAAACATACCTTATGCCACTGATACTGGGCTTGTGGAAAAAGACCCATACCTCCGGCCTCCACGGGAGTATATCGACCCCGGCACGCCACCAGAGGGAAATGCGCTTATTCATTCTTCAGCAACCTTCGAGCGCCGTTCAGTCGGAAGTTATCCTCCGAATCCTTTGGGGCTATATGATATGACGGGAAACGTAGCCGAATGGACACGGGATTGGTTTCAGGAAGATTATTACGAACACATTGCCATGAATAATCCGTCAGGCCCGGAGCAACCGGTAGGTTCTCATACTCCTGAAAAAACAGTGCGAGACTGGGCGGGTCACGGAGAGTATATGGCAGGGGCTGGGACGGTGTTCTTTCGCTCTGGAGAGCCCATTGACGGCGGTGGGAATGGCTTTCGCTGCGTGGTCAATTCCCCCGAGCCAATCAATTAAATCGCGGTCCAGGTAAGCAAGGAAGCTCCTAAGTGAAAAGAAAGTATGGAACCGACTGGTCGCTGCTTTGGACGGCCGTAAAAGACAACGCCAGTGCCTTCTTCATTTTGCTTGGAATCGGGTTGGCTTTTGGCCTTGTCGGAGGGGGCATCTTTGCTACTGGCTTTGGCGAAGTGGGAGCTATGGCTTTCGGTGGCCTGTTCGCTCTGATTGGATCGGCAACGTTTGTCACAGCTTTCGTCACCGCTCACTCCGGCGTGAGTTACTACTACGACCAGGCCTTGTTGCGAAAATATGGGGTTGAGGTCGATGGGGTCTTGACCAGTAAGTCGACTGAATGCCAGTTCCATCAGGAGTACGACCAAAATAACAACCCCAGGGGTGAGGGCTATCACCTGTGCAATTTGCTCGTAGAGTATGATTTCCAGTTCAACGGAAGAAACTATAGTGGTGCTTATTATCTCAGCAAGGCCGGGCTGTTTGATAAGTTACGAGAGGGTGACCCCGTGCCGCTGAAGGTGCTCCGTCTGGACCCTTCGGTTTATAAAGTGCGGGAGCGCCGGCTGGCCAATATGCTCAAGGACCGGGAACCTGATTATCCTTCCCAGATTCCGGAGGGCGCCGAAATAAGCCAGCTGGTCTAGCGGTTCTTGCTTTGGTTTGAAACCTGTGTTCATCGTTTCATGACGAAGCCATTACGGCCTAGCTGCCAGCCAGTCAAGGACACTGACAGAAACTCGTTTTTCAATGCCTTACATTTCAGCCTTTTTCCTTATCCCCTCAACAGTCATTCTTCTCAGCAACCTGTTGATCATTATTTATGAGGGTTTCAGCAAGCCCTCCTTTTATTTCGAAAACTTAATTCTGGATACCGGGTTCCTGACTATCTTTTTTCTGAGCCACCTAGCCGGCTGGTTGAGTATTTTTTTCAGTGTCCCGGTCCGTGATCAGGGAGTGGTAACCCTGATTGGAAAAGGCGTGATCACGGGCCTGATAACCCTGCCATTCGCGTTCACACACTTTTTCCTCGATGGGCAGACTGCATCTGCTGTGATGTTGTTATGTGGATGGTTTGGATTGTTGATTCAGCTGTTACCAGATTTGCGCCATTCTTGGCGGCACAGGGTGCCAAAAATGGGGTTGATCGTTGCTGCGCTGTTACTTCCAGTTCTTATTAATCCGTTGACCTAAAATAGCTCCAGATTGTTGCCGGTGCCGGAAGCTGCTTGGGGAATTTACTATCCAGACTATGATCGGGAGCAAGGCAAGGAATTTATAGAACATTACCAGCGCCATGAAGAGCAGTTTAACACGGTCCCCAAGCTGATCATCTCAAAGGCGGGAATGTTCATGATTAATGTGCTGGGTCGGCCGCTGTCCAATACGTTCGCCCACTGCGGCCCCGACGGCTCACTCAATGTTTTTTCCAGTAATTCTGAGCAAGATTGCGGAAAAACCAGCAGCGACAACTCCTGGAGTCTACTAAAGCTTGAGTTCGACGAACCCGGCAGCTTGCGGTGCGTAAACTGTCGTAATTTCGGAAAGCCGAAACACTGGATACGCATTGATCAACTGCCTGAGAGTTATTGATTGCCTTTCGGGAATCTTTAAGGCCCCGGCGCTATTGGATTGTTACGTCCTTCCTGTCTAAAAGTGGCTTCCTGAGTGAGGAGAAGGAGAGGCATTACTGCCCTTCTTCCCCCCCTTCAGGGAACTTCACGATCCCCGCAACTCCCGGGCCGCAGCCACCATCCCCTTGAGTGCCGGAATTACCTCCTCCCACGACCGGGTTTTCAGCCCGCAGTCCGGGTTGATCCAGAGCCTTTCGGCGGGGATTCTTTCCGCGGCCTTGTTCATCAGCGACACGATCTGCTCAGTCCCCGGCACGTTGGGCGAGTGAATATCGTAGACACCCGGACCAATATCATTGGGATACTGGAATCCCTTGAAGGCGTCGAGTAGCTCCATGTCGGACCTGGAGGTTTCTATGGTGATGACATCGGCATCCATGCGGGCGATGGCTTCGATGATGTCGTTGAATTCCGAATAGCACATATGGGTGTGTATCTGGGTTTCGTCCTTCACGCCATTGGCAGTAATCCGGAAGGCTTCGATGGCCCAGTCCAGGTAGGTCTCCCAGTCGCTCTGGCGCAGGGGCAGGCCTTCGCGAAGGGCGGCTTCGTCAATCTGAATGATGTTCACGCCAGCCTGTTCCAGGTCCAGTACTTCCTCGCGGATCGCCAGTGCCAGTTGCAGGCAGGTGTCTTTCCGGGGCTGGTCATCGCGCACGAAGGACCAGTTGAGGATGGTGACCGGGCCGGTGAGCATGCCTTTGAGGGGTTTGTCGGTCAGGGACTGGGCGTAGCGAATCCATTCCACGGTCATGGCCTTGGGCCGGGAGATATCACCGAACAGGATGGGCGGTTTCACGCAGCGGGAACCGTAGGACTGTACCCAGCCGAAGCGGCTGAACACGTAGCCTTCCAGTTGCTCGCCGAAGTACTCCACCATGTCGTTACGTTCCGCCTCGCCGTGGACCAGCACGTCCAGCCCCAACTGTTCCTGTTCCTCAACGCAGTGGCGGATTTCTGCGCGGATTCGCTCGTGATATTCCTCGGGTGCGAGCTCACCCTTACGAAATTTGAGCCGTGTTTGGCGGATATCCTTGGTCTGGGGGAACGAGCCGATAGTGGTTGTGGGGTAGCGCGGCAGCTTCAGGTGGCTTGCCTGGATCGCCGAGCGCTGCTGGTAGCTGCTCTTGCGTTGACCCAGCTCAGGCGTGATCGCCGCGACCGCCTCGCGAACCTGTGGGTCCGTCACGCGGGTTGAGTTCCTGCGGCTGAGTATGGCGTCTGCATTGCTCTTCAGTTCCCGGGCCACCGCATCCTGGCCATCGGTAAGTGCCGTGGCCAACAGCTGCAGTTCTTCCAGCTTTTGCCGCGCAAAGGCCAGCCAGGAGCGTATCTCCGGGTCCATGGTGGTTTCGTTGTCCAGGTCTACCGGCACATGGAGAAGTGAGCAGGATGGCGCAATCCAGAGTCGTTCACGCAGCTTCTGATAAACCGGTTCCAGCCAGTCGAGGGTGGCTTCCAGGTCGGTTTTCCAGATATTGCGACCGTCGATCACGCCCAGTGAGAGAACCTTGTGCCCCGGCAGCCAGTCCGTCACGCGGGACACTTCGTCACGGGCGTTTGTCGCATCCAGGTGCAGGCCGGCAACCGGCAGCTCACAGGCCAGTTGCAGGTTTTCCCGCAGTTGGCCGAAGTAGGTGGTCAGCAACAGTTTTACCGGGCTTGCCTTGAGGTTGTGGTAAGCCAGGTTCAGGGCGTGCCGCCAATCGCCTCCCAGGTCGGTCACCAGGATGGGCTCGTCAATCTGCACCCACTCTGCGCCATTGTCGGCAAGAAGCTGCAGCAGCTCCGCATAGACCGGTAGCAAGTCTTCCAGCAGGCTGAGCCGGTCTGTGTCGTCCTTGGATTTACCAAGCCAGAGATAGGTGACGGGGCCGATGATAACCGGCTTGGCGTTGACGCCTACGGCCCTGGCCTCAGCCAGCTGTTCCAGCAAGCGTGTGGGATTCAGGCTGAACCGCGTGTCCGCCTCGAATTCCGGCACAATATAGTGGTAGTTGGTGTCAAACCACTTGGTCATTTCGCCGGCATGCACGCCGCAGCAATCGTCATCAGCCGGGGACCGGCCACGGGCAATGCGGAAGTAGCGGTTGAGTTCGTTGTCATCGGCTGTGCCGGCGCGCTGTGGCAGGTTACCGAGTGTGGCGCTCATGTCCAGCACCTGGTCATAGAGCGAGAAGTCACCGACCGGTGCCAGCGTGAGCGGGCGTTGGTGTCGCCAGTTGCTGGCGCGAAGCCCTGCCGCGGTTTGCTGTAGGTTGTCTTCGCTTAACTCGCCTTTCCAATAGCCCTCAAGGGCAAATTTGAGTTCGCGACGTTGGCCAATCCTGGGAAAGCCTAGGTTATGGGTGGTTACCATGATGAATCTCCTGTCGTCATTCAGGTCATCAAGGCTAGTGCTGAACTGCCATGAAAAATAATGGTAAAATCTCATGAATCCATGAATTATTTTCAAGTAAGGCCGGCCAATGATAGAACGCAATCATCTGGAGATCGTCCGTGAAGTGGATCGGAGCGGCTCATTGACGGCGGCGGCGGACGCGCTGTGCCTCACCCAGTCTGCCCTCAGTCATGCCATGAAGAAGCTGGAGCAGCAGCTGGGAACGCCCGTGTGGGTGCGTGAAGGCCGTAAACTGCGGCCAACTCAATCCGGGTTGTATTTGCTGTCACTAGCGAATCGTTTGTTGCCGCAGTTCGAGCATGCCGAGGAATTGGTGGGTCAGATTGCCCGAGGGCAGCGGGGCAGCCTGCGAATCGGTATGGAATGTCATCCTTGTTACCAGTGGCTGCTCAAGGTGGTTGGGCCGTATCTTGAGCAATGGCCTGGCGTGGATGTGGATGTGAAGCAACGCTTCCAGTTTGGTGGTATCGGTGCTTTGTTTGGCTACGACATCGATGTGTTGGTGACGCCGGACCCATTGCACCGCAAGGGGCTCGTGTACGAGCCGGTCTTTGATTACGAGCAGGTTCTCGTAGTGCCGAGCGATCACCCACTGGCCTCCAGGCCTTGGGCGGAGCCGTCGGACCTTGAAAGTGAGACCCTTATTACCTATCCGGTCGATGCCGAGCGGCTGGATATTTATACCCGGTTTCTGGTGCCGGCCCACAGCAGCCCGGCCCGGCATAAGACCATTGAAACCACGGACATCATGCTGCAAATGGTCGCGGCAGGGCGGGGGGTATCGGCACTACCCCGATGGCTGGTGGAAGAGTACGCCCATCAGATGCCGATCAGCCCGGTACGGCTGGGGCGGGAGGGTATTGATAAGCAGATTTTCCTGGGCCTCCGTGAGCGGGATGTGGATGTGGCCTATCTTCAGTCGTTCATGACGATGGCGCGGGAAACGACCTGGGGGCTGGATTGAAGCTAGAATCCGTCGCAACTTTGGTTGAGATGTTCGCGGGGGCGTCGTTCTTCGGTTAAAATGCGCGAAATTATTCATCGGGGACATGTGACCATGAGCGAAACACCCGCAGATCTGAAATACATTGAAACGCACCAGTGGGTGCGTGTGGCCGACGACGGCACCGCAACCGTCGGAATCACGGATTTTGCCCAGGATCAACTGGGGGATATCGTTTTTATTGGTGTTCCGGATGTGGGTTCGACGGTAACTGGTGCTGAAGAGGCGGGTGTTGCCGAGTCGGTGAAGTCGGCGTCGGATGTGTTCAGTCCGGTGACCGGTGAGGTGATTGAGGTCAATGAGAGCCTTGAGGATGAGCCTGAGAAGGTGAATGAGGATCCTTATGGCGATGGCTGGTTGTTCCGGGTGCGGTTGGCGGATGCCGGTGAGCTGGATGGCCTGATGGATTCTGTGGCCTATGCGGAGCATGTGGCTGCCGAGGAGTGACCCCGCGGATTGCTTCGGAGTTAGGACCAAGCCGGGAGGGCCTTCCAAAACACGCCTCAAGACGTCCTTGTGCGGCTTGGGCTCCGCCATCCATGGCTCCGCACAGTTTTGGAAAGCCTGCCCAGCTTAATCTCCGAACCTGTGTGCTGGACTCGTCTCGAAAAGCCTTCCTTATATTATTTCTTCAGGCGTTTATTTATGAATTTTCCGGTTTTATACCTCCGCAAAGGCGCAGAGCGCAGGCTCCGGGCTGGTCATCTTTGGGTCTACAGCAATGAAGTGGATACCCATCGCTCCCCGCTGACCGAGTTTGAAGCCGGAGCCCAGGCTGAACTGCGCGCGGCCAACGATAAACCCATGGGCACGGTGTTTGTGAATCCGCATGCGCTGATCTGCGGCCGTTTGATCAGCCGGAATGCCGCTCATGGCATGACGCCGCAAAGGCTTACCGAGCGGGTGGAGACGGCGCTGGCTCTGCGGGAGCGGTTGTTTGACAAGCCGTTTTATCGCTGGGTGTTTGGCGACAGTGACGGGCTTTCCGGGCTGGTGATTGACCGGTTTGATGATGTGGTGGTGGTTCAGATTTCCACGGCCGGCATGGAGCAGATGAAGGAGTCGGTTGTTCGTGCGGTGCAGCGGTTGGCGCATCCGCGGGCGATTATCCTCAAGAACGACGGCAAGATGCGGAAGGTAGAAGGGCTGGATACTTACGTTGAGCAGGCCCATGGCCCGGAGATTGATCTCCTGCCGGTTGAGGAGAATGGCGTGCGATTCGAGGTGCCCATGGAAGGGGGGCAGAAAACGGGATGGTTCTATGATCACCGCATGAACCGGCAGCGGCTGCAGGCCTATGCGCCGGGCAAGCGTGTGCTGGATGTGTTCAGTTACGTAGGTGGCTGGGGTATCCAGGCTGCCTGTGCCGGGGCTACGCAGGTGACCTGTGTGGACAGTTCCTCTGGTGCCATCGACTCTGTTCATCACAATGCGAAGATCAATGGCCTTGATAACATCGAGACGATAGAGGGTGATGCCTTCGACGCCCTGAAAGCGCTGTGCGATGAGAAGGAAAAGTTCGACATCGTTGTCCTCGACCCACCGGCACTGATCCCCCGGCGGCGTGACCAGAAGGCTGGGGAAGAGGCTTATGCCCGCCTGAACCAGTTGGGACTTCGGCTGCTTGATCGGGATGGACTACTGGTGTCGGCTTCCTGCTCTATGCATCTGTCCCAAGAGAAGCTGACGGATATTATCCGCAGCAGCGGCCGCAAGATTGACCGGTTTGTCCAGTTATTGGAGCAAGGCCATCAAGCACCGGATCATCCGGTAGTACCGGGGATTCCGGAGACGGATTATATTAAAAGCTGTTTTGTTCGGTCGTTGACTGGGTTTCTTTGAGCTTGGGGGAGGTCAGTCAGCGGGGGCACTACTCCGGGATACGCTGTAAATACGTCCCTGTACGCTCGACAAAAACATCCATGTTTTTGACGCTCCCGGAGTAGCGCCCCCGCTGACTGGCCCAGACAATGGCAGTTAACCTCGAAGGCTCATAATCTTCCAGCCATTCTCTTTCGCCATGTTTTCAAGGGTTGGATCTGGATCGACCGCTACCGGGTTCTCAACTTTGCGTAGCAGAGGCGCGTCGTTGTGAGAGTCGCTGTAGAACCATGCGCCTTCGAGGCTTTCTCCGGTCGATTCGAGCCAGTCATTCAGGCGGGTTACTTTGCCGTCCTGAAAGCTTGGGACGCCTGCAACCTCCCCCGTATAGCGCCCATTGACCATCTCTGGCTCAGTGGCAATCAGGTGATCAATGTCCAACAGTTTAGCCACCGGCTCGGTCACGAACCGGTTGGTGGCGGTGATGATCATCAGCGTGTGGCCATCGGCCCGGTGGCTATCCAGCAATGCCTTGGCTTTTTCGAGCATCATAGGCTGGATTTTCTTCGCCACAAACTGTTCGCGCCAGGCCAGCAGCTGTTCCGTGTCATGCCGTGCAAGAGGCTGAAGGGCAAAGCTCAGGTAGCGCATGATGTCCAGCTCGCCATTCAGATACTCCTCATAGAAGCGGTCGTTTGCCTGCCGGTATTCCTCCGCATCCATAATCGACTCTTCTACCAGGAATTCCCCCCAGGCATGGTCGCTGTCTCCGGCGAGCAGGGTGTTATCGAGATCAAAAATCGCGAGCGTCAACTTGGATACCTCCGGCAAAAACGACGACTGTCACAGGCGCAACAGTCTAGCATGACGCGCCGCCGTCGGCTTCGTTTGCCGAAGCCTTGGGATTCTGTAAGAATGAGAGCAACTTGGATAAATCCGGCCGGTGAATTTTTAATCCGGCCAACCGACTTTTAAGAGGACTGTGCCGTGATCGATTCGGACGGTTTCAGACCCAACGTCGGAATCATTCTGGCCAATCACAGGGGGGAAGTCCTCTGGGCAAGGCGAATAGGGCAGGACTCCTGGCAGTTCCCTCAAGGTGGTATCAAGCACGACGAATCACCGGAAGAGGCCCTTTACAGGGAACTGGCGGAGGAAATTGGTCTCGGTACAGGCGATGTGGAGATCATCAGCTGTACCCGTGGCTGGCTGAGATACCGCCTCCCTCGCAGGATGGTGCGCCACAATTCGCACCCGGTCTGCGTGGGACAAAAACAGAAATGGTTCCTGCTGAGGATGCTTTCGCCGGATGCGCAGGTACGCGTGGACGGCACGGACTCGCCGGAATTCGACGGCTGGCAGTGGGTTAGCTACTGGTACCCGCTTGGGCAGGTCGTATCGTTTAAACGCGAGGTCTATCGACGTGCGCTGCGAGAGCTCGCGCCGCGGCTGTTTTACAACATGGAACAGTGGCGCCAGAGCGAGCCTTCCCGACGCGCGAAGGACACACAGAAATGACGGATTGAACCCGCCATGCTGAGCATACTGCGAAGTCTTGTACAAGAGGTAAACAGTGCCCGCGATTTGCAGGAGGCGCTGGATGTCATTGTTTCGCGGGTGCAGAAAGCCATGGATACCGAGGTTTGCTCGGTTTATCTGCTTGATCCAGCCACAAATCGCTACATATTAATGGCCACGGAAGGCTTGTACCAGCAAGCAGTAGGGCAGGTCAGCCTGGCTTATTCCGAGGGCCTGATTGGTCTGGTTGGCTCCCGGGAGGAGCCTATCAACCTTGAAGATGCTCCATCCCACCCCCGTTATCGTTACTTTCCAGAGACCGGCGAAGAGCGTTTCCGCTCGTTCCTGGGTGTTCCCATCATTCACCATCGCCGGGTTCTTGGCGTTCTTGTTGTTCAGCAACGGGAAAGTTCGCGCTGCTTTGACGAGGGTGAAGAAGCCTTCCTGGTTACCGTTTCGGCCCAATTGGCCGGTGTGATCGCCCACAGCGAGGCAACGGGCGCCATCAGCGGTCTTTCCCTGACCGGTGAAGAAGCGACCGATGTCAGTTTCAGTGGTGTGCCTGGCGCGCCGGGCGTTGCCATTGGCAAGGGTGTGGTGGTGTACCCTGCCGCCGACCTGGACGTAGTGCCTGAGAAGCCCACCGACGATATTGAATTGGAACTGTCGCTGTTTGATGGCGCGGTAACTGCGGTTCGGGAAGATATTGAGCGGGTGGCGGCCCGGCTCGCTTCCCAGCTTCGCCCGGAAGAGCAGGCTCTGTTCGATGTCTATTTGCGTATGCTGGGCGATGACGCAATGCCAGGTGAGGTGGGCAACCGGATCAAGGAAGGTTTCTGGGCTCAGGGCGCGCTGAAACAGGTGGTTCAGCAGTACGTTCGTCACTTTGAAATGATGGACGACCACTACCTGCAGGAGCGGGCTGTCGACATCCGGGATCTCGGCCGCCGTTTGTTGTCTCACTTGCAGGAAGGTGAGCAGAAGGACACGGTCTACCCTGAGAACACGGTCCTGGTCAGTGAAGAACTGACACCGGCCATGCTCGGGGAAGTGCCCAAGGGGCAACTGGTCGGTTTGGTGTCGGTCAAGGGCTCCAGCAACTCCCACGTTGCCATCCTGGCACGTGCCATGGGGGTGCCCACGGTCATGGGGCTGGTAGATATTCCGGTCAACCAACTGGACGGCAAGGACCTGATTGTTGATGGCTTTGAAGGGCAGATTTTTGCGTCACCCTCCTCGGACCTGAGGAACTTCTACCAGGAAATCTGTGACGAGGAAGATGAGTTGGTCAAAGGGCTGGAAGCCCTGCGGGACCTGCCTTGCGAAACCACCGACAACCACCGCGTGTCGCTGCTGGTGAATACCGGTTTGATGACCGATGTGGTGCGCTCTCTGAGCCACGGTGCTGAAGGTATCGGTCTGTACCGCACCGAAGTGCCGTTCATGATCAAGGACCGGTTCCCGTCAGAACAGGAACAGCGCGAATACTACCGCGAGCAACTGGAAGCCTTTGCCCCGAACCCTGTCACCATGCGTACGCTGGACATCGGCGGCGATAAGGCGCTGACGTACTTCCCGATCCAGGAAGAGAACCCGTTTCTGGGTTGGCGCGGTATCCGGGTAACCCTGGATCATCCAGAGATATTCCTGGTTCAGGTAAGGGCGATGCTCAAAGCGAGTGAGGGCCTGAACAATCTGCAGATCATGCTGCCGATGATCAGCAATATTTCAGAAGTGGAAGAATCCCTCCACCTGATTTACCGGGTTTATCATGAGGTCAGGGAGGAAGGTTACAACATCCATATGCCCAAGGTCGGGGTAATGGTGGAGATTCCGGCGGCGGTGTATCAGATTCGCGAGTTGGCGGATCGCGTGGATTTCCTCTCTGTTGGCTCAAACGACCTGACCCAGTACCTGCTGGCGGTGGATCGCAACAACCCCAGGGTTGCGCAGCTGTACCATTCCTATCATCCCGCCGTGTTGCAGGCGCTGGTGCGCGTAGCACAGGACGCCCATGCGGTCGGCAAGCCTGTCGGTATCTGCGGTGAACTGGCGGGTGACCCTGGCGGCGCGCTGCTGTTGATGGCGATGGGTTACGATTCGCTCTCCATGAACGCGGCCAGCCTGCCCAAGGTCAAGTCGGTCATTCGCAGTGTTAGCCGCGAATGGTCGGCACAGCTACTGGAAGATGTGCTGTTGCTGGATTCGCCGCACGTTATCAAGAGTTGTGTGGATCTGGCCCTGCGCAATGCCGGATTTGGCCGCTATCTGCGCCCGGGCAAGTCCAGTGCCATTGCCCATGCCGAAAAGGCCCTTTCGTGAAGGCGTATAGCCAATTGGTCCTATATAGGGTGTGTACTCTAAAACTGGCTGCTAATGTTGAAAACAATAGGCAACCGCACCCGCATGGGGATATTGAATGACGGCAACCACAACAGCGATTAAGCCCGAACCTCGTATCGGCCTGGCCCTCGGCGGCGGTGGCCCGTTGGGAGGTATCTACGAAATCGGGGCATTGCGCGCGCTCGATGAGGCGCTGGATGGCCTTGATTTCAATAATATTGATGTTTACGTCGGCGTGAACGCGGGCTCCTTTGTTGCGGCCAATCTGGCCAACCAGATGACCACCGCCCAGTTGTGTCGGATTTTTGTGCGCAATGAAGCGGAAGTGCACCCCTTCCACCCGGAAGTATTCTATCGCCCGGCGTTCCGGGAACTGGGCAGTCGCTTGCTGGCGGTTCCGGGTCTGGTGACGACGGCTGTGCGACGGTTCGTAAATAACCCTTATGACCAGAGCCTGCTGGAAGCGCTGACGATTCTTGCGCAGGCTGCGCCTGCGGGCCTTTTCGATAACGAAGGCCTGCACGAATATCTGCAGCGGGCCTTTACCATGCTTGGTCGCACCAACGATTTCCGACAGCTTAAGCGCAGTCTTTATATTGTTGCGGCGGATGTGGAAAGCACTGAGGCGGTCTGCTTTGGTGCCCCCGGTTTTGATCACGTGCCCATATCAAAAGCGATTCAGGCGAGTACCTCGTCTCCGGGTATCTATGTTCCGGTCACCATCGACGGGCGTTACTACGTGGACGGTACTCTGAGAAAGGGGTTGCATGCCTCCGTGGCGTTTGAGGACGGTGCGGATCTGGTTTTCGCGGTCAATCCACAGGTTCCCATTGATGCAAGCTCAGCTGTGCGAGCCGGTACCATGGGGCCGGGCGATCTGACCCGGTCGGGTATGCCAAACCTGCTGTCCCAGATGTTCCGCACTATGGTGTACTCCCGAATGCAATCGGGCATTGCGCAGTACACCCGGGATTACCCGGACAAGGATATTCTGCTGTTCGAGCCGACCCGCGATGATGCCAAGCTGTTCTTCTCCAATGTGTTCAGTTTCCAGTCCCGCCGGATGGTGTGTGAGCACGCCTACCAGATGACGCGGCGTGATCTTCTGAACCGTGCGGACGAGTTGGAGCCTAAACTTGCGAAGTATGGTATTCGTCTGCGTCGGGATCGTCTGGAAGACGAGCAGCGCACCATCAGTACCAGCCTGTACGGTGAGATGCTGCCCCTTTATGTGGCAAAAGGCCGTAAGAAACGGGCTCAGAAAGGAAAGTTGGCAACCGGCTTTGATAATGTGTCGGAGCTGTTCAGTAAGGCCTTGTAGGGGGCGCGAAGAACGCGCGCCCCAATAGGATACATTCGGGCCTTCCTGCCCTTGCGGGTCACAGGATATAGCGGCTCAGATCTTCGTCTTCAGCCAACTCACCCAGTTTTTCGTCCACAAACGCCGCGGTAACCTCGAAGCTGTCGGTGACCTGATCACCTGCCTCGTAAGACAGACTCTCCAGCAGTCGTTCCAGCACCGTATGTAGGCGTCTTGCACCGATATTTTCCGTGGTTTCGTTGACCTTGTAGGCGACTTCCGCAATACGGGCGATGGCGTCCTCTGTGAAGGTCAGTTTGACACCCTCGGTGCCCATCAGGGCTTCGTACTGCTGTACCAGAGAGGCATCTGGCTCCGTGAGGATACGTTTGAAGTCATCCGGGGTCAGTGCCTGCAGCTCAACACGGATCGGCAGGCGGCCCTGTAACTCCGGGATCAGGTCAGACGGCTTCGACAGGTGAAACGCGCCGGACGCGATAAACAGGATGTGATCCGTTCGTACGGAGCCATACTTGGTGCTGACGGTGCTGCCTTCGATCAGGGGCAGTAGGTCCCGTTGCACACCTTCCCGGGAAACATCGGATGAGGTGTTCTCGGAGCGCTTGGCCACCTTGTCGATTTCGTCGATGAAGACGATGCCATTCTGCTCGACGGTCTGGATGGCTTTCTGCTTGATTTCCTCTTCATTGACCAGTTTGGCGGCTTCCTCGTCGCGAACGTGCTTCATGGCGTCAGCGACCTTCATCTTGCGGGTCTTGCGTTTATCAGAGGACATGCTCGAGAACATGTTCTGTAGCTGGCTGGTCATCTCCTCCATGCCTGGAGGTGCCATGATTTCAACGCCGGCGCCGCTGTTACGCAGGTCGATTTCGATTTCCTTGTCGTCCAGCTCGCCCTCGCGCAGTTTCTTGCGGAACAGCTGGCGGGTGGAAGAGTCTTCGGTTTTCTGGCTGTCTTCCTTGAAGTCCCGGGGTGGCGGGATCAGGGCATCCAGAATGCGTTCCTCGGCGGCGTCCATGGCGCGATGCTCGTGGCGCTTCATTTCCTTCTCGCGCAGCATCTTGATGGCCATGTCCGCCAGGTCACGGATAATGGACTCGACGTCCCGGCCCACATAGCCCACTTCGGTAAACTTGGTCGCTTCCACTTTCAGAAAGGGGGCGTCGGCCAGTTTGGCAAGACGGCGTGCGATTTCAGTTTTACCCACACCGGTGGGGCCGATCATAAGGATGTTTTTTGGTGTGATCTCTTCGCGCAGACCACTGTCCAGCTGCATCCTGCGCCAGCGGTTGCGCAGGGCGATGGCTACGGAACGCTTGGCCTCTTCCTGGCCCACGATGTGTTTGTTGAGCTCGTGGACAATCTCACGGGGGGTCATTGCAGACATGCTAGCTCCGGATCAATCGTTGGCTGAGAGCACTTCGAGGGTGCGATTGTGGTTGGTGTAGATGCAGATGTCGGCCGCGATATCCAGGCCCTTCTCCACAATCTCGTTGGCTTTCAGGTCAGTGTTTTCCAACAGGGCTCTTGCGGAAGCCTGTGCAAACGGACCGCCGGAGCCGATCGCGATCAATCCCTGTTCTGGTTCGATAACATCGCCGTTGCCGGTAATGATGAGGGATGCGGTTTTGTCGGCAACGGCCAGCAGGGCCTCCAGCCGGCGGAGAGCTCGGTCCGTTCGCCAGTCTTTGGCCAGTTCGACAGCGGCGCGGGTAAGGTTGCCCTGGTGTTTCTCGAGTTGGGCTTCAAAACGCTCGAACAGGGTGAATGCGTCGGCGGTACCACCCGCAAAACCGGCCAGCACCTTGTCGTTATAGAGCCGGCGAACCTTGCGGGCATTGCCCTTCATTACGGTATTGCCGAGGGAGACCTGGCCGTCGCCACCCATGGCAACTTCATCGTCACGCCTGACAGAGAGTATGGTAGTCATTCTGGCTCCATTTGCCTGATAGAAAACGGTATTCAGCAGTTATGGAGGCGAGGGGGCGGTTTTCAAGGGCGGGAGGAAAGAGAGTCGGGAGGGCAGCTCAGCCCTCCTTGGGAATCTTCCTGACCAGAGGCTGAATGTTGAGATTGACCAGCTTGTCGATAGCCGCATTCATCTGGCTGCGAGAGGTGAAGGGGCCTACATTGACGCGGTACCAGATGCTTCCGCTGTCGAGGTCGATGCGTTTGACCTTTGCACGGAGGCCCTGGAACGCGATTTCGGCCCGCTGCCTCTCTGCATCTTGCTGTTGTCGGAAAGAGCCCGTCTGCACCAGGTAATCAAACGTTTGCTGTCCTGGCCCAGGGGTATATTCCTCGACCTCGGGAGGAACCACCTCCGAGTCAGGAAGCATGTCGTAAAAGCGAAAGCCGGGTTTTTCTTTTGCGGCGGTTTCCGAAGGCTTCTCCTTTACCGCAGGTGGTTCGGCTGTTGTGGCTTTTTCACCCTGGCGAGGCTCGGATGTAGGAAGTGAGTTGAGATAGGCAATAAAGCCGATAAAACCACCCACGGCTGCCAGTGACAGAATCCACTTCAATGACAAGCCGCCCCGCTGTGACTTGGCCGCAGCAGGGCGTTTTGGGGACTGCTTTTGTTTACGCGCAGGCCTCGCGGATTTTGTTGATGTTGCCGGTTTGCTGGCCGTTCTTGATTTGCGGGCATAGTCTCGGGACATGGCCGGGTTAGTTCCTGTTGCGTGCCTGAATATTCAGATCATGAAGCCTGACTTGCTACATTTCGTCGGGAGCGCTCACGCCAAGCAGATCGAGACCATTGGCAATCACCTGCCGCACGGCAAGATACAGGGAAACGCGAGCGTCCCGGACAGCAGTATCCTCGATCAGAACTTTGTGGGCGTTGTAGTAGGTGTGGAACTGCCCGGCAAGATCCCTGAGATAGTGCGTCAGGTGATGTGGTTCCCGCAATTTGGCTGAACTTTCTATAAGCTCGGGGTACTTGGCCAACTGGTTAGCGAGATCCTTTTCCTCGTCGAGCGTCAGTAAGGACAGATCTCCCACGCACTCGTTCAGGCCGCGCTCAACCCCTTCCTCTTTCAGTTTTCTGAGCACACTGCAAATACGTGCATGGGCATACTGAATGTAATAGACCGGGTTTTCATTGGTCTGGGAGCGGGCCAGATCGATATCGAAAGTCAACTGGGAGTCGACTCTGCGAGCCGCAAGGAAAAAACGGGTGGCGTCGCGGCCCACTTCGTCGATCAGGTCACGGACCGTCACGTAACTGCCTGCGCGCTTGGAAATCTTCACTTCCTGCCCGGACCGGGTCACCATCACCATCTGGTGAAGCACGTAATCTGGCCAATCCTGGGGGATGTCGGCGTTCAGTGCTTGCAGGCCGGCACGAACCCGTGTGACGGTGGAGTGGTGGTCGGCACCCTGCTCATTGATAACCGTGGTGAAACCCCGTTGCCACTTGTTCAGGTGGTAGGCCACGTCCGGCAGGAAATAGGTATAGCCGCCATCCTTCTTGCGCATCACGCGGTCTTTGTCGTCGCCGAATTCGGTGGTTTTCAGCCACATGGCGCCGTCGTGTTCGTAGGTATAGCCGTTTTCCTGCAGGCGCTCGACGGTTTCCTCTACCTTGCCATCTTCGTACAGCGATGACTCGAGGAAATACACGTCGAACTCCACGCCAAAAGCTTTCAGGTCCAGGTCCTGCTCACGACGCAGGTAGGCAACCGCAAACTCCTGGATGGCTTGTTGATCGTCCGGATCGGCTTTACCGGTGACTTCCCGGTCGTCCGCGGTAACGGTTTCGCCGGCGAGATAGGCATTGGCCACATCGGTGATGTAGTCACCGCGGTAGCCGTCGGCAGGCCAGTTTTCGTCGTCCGGTGTCAGCCCTTTCACCCGTGATTGCACTGAAAGCGCCAGATTGCTGATCTGTGCGCCCGCATCGTTGTAGTAAAACTCGCGGGTGACTTCGTAACCATTGGCTTCCAGCAAACGACTCAGGCAGTCGCCAATCGCCGCACCACGGCCATGGCCCACGTGCAGGGGGCCAGTCGGGTTAGCGGAGACGAACTCCACCTGGACCTTCTCGCCCTTGCCGTCGTTGTTACGACCGTACCGCCCGGCGTTGTCGAGAATGGTGTTAACCACCTCAAAGGCACTGGCCGTGCTCATGAAAAAGTTGATAAAACCGGGGCCTGCAATTTCAACTTTCTCGACAGCGCTGCTGTCCGGTAACCGTTCCACCAATGCCTCTGCCAGCTTTCGTGGCGGGCAACCCGCCACCTTCGATGCGACCAGAGCAATGTTGCAGGCGTAGTCACCGTGGGATTTGTCCTTGGTGTTGCCTACCTGTGGTGTAAAGGTCTGATCTGCTGGCAAGGTGCCTTCAGATTGCAGGGTCGCCAGCGCAGACTGGAGCAGTTCGGATACGGTCTCTTTCATGCTGTCGGATGACTCGATATACGGAGAGTGGGTTACGGGGCGGGACGCCCTCTGAAACTGAAGAGACGTATTATCAAGGAAAGGGTGGAGGGACTCAAATATGATTGTGGCTCTGGGGCCCGGCCCAGCTTTCAGTCAAGCCTGGGCCCCAGAGTGGCTGTGTCTTCTTAATTGGTGAAGTCGTCTACCGAACAGTCCTGTGCTACGCCATATAGGCCCTCAGTGCCGCCGGGAGGCGAAATGTCGGTGTTACTGAGATCGCTAGCAAGGCATGAAAGGTAGAACCTGGATGTTTCAACACTCTCCGATCCGCCTACGCGAACAGTCGCCGTCAGTTCTATCTGTACCCAGTTACAATGGCTTTGTGGGTAGAGAAGAGAGAAGCTGGCGGAGCCATCACTGGCAGACGTGATTGATGATGAGCTAGTGGCTGCAGAGTTGGTGGGCTCAAGTTTTTCGCTCCCATTGACATCTTCGCCGGGGTCGAGCTGACCATTTTGATTTGTGTCCTCTGCCTCACAAAACTGTGGGTCTGAAGGGGACAGTACCCAGTTGTCGTCAGTTGAGACGGCATATGATCCTTTCCGATAACCAACCGGCAGCGCACTCAATTCGATGTTGGCGTTTTCGACCGGTGCACCATTGGCATCTGTCACGATTGCAACATATTCTTTCACGTATCGAACGGAGTCAGGCTCTTCAATTTCATTGCCGGTGCCGATAGCCAGTCGAAGTGCTTGCCGGGCTACTGTCAGTGTTACAGTATCTGAAATAGATCCATCCACTACAGCTTCAATTTCTACGCCATCTCTACCGCTGGTGTTTGATCCTGCGGTATAGATTGTGGAAGCACGGCCCTGAGAGTCAGTTACGTCGAGGCTAGAGCTTAGGTTGCCCCCGCTTCCGTCTTCAAGGATGCGGAAGCTGATTTCCTGATTTTTTACCAAGTTGTTAGATGCATCGCGAATTACAGCGATAATCTCGCTGGTTTCCCCCAGATCAAGCTGGGTTTTCGATGCTTGAAGATTTATCGAGTCCGGCGTGTTGGCGATAAATTCAAATGAAAGGTCAGCAGAAAGGCCGGAGTTTGGGTCTGTTGCCGTTACGGTAGTCGTCCCAGAGTTGGTTGAGGTAATGCCAATGCTCGCCTCTCCACCGCTGGTGGTTACAAGGCCAGTTGGTGGGTTGAGAGTGCCTCGTGTGGCGGAGAACTGTACTTGAGTTCCGTCAGCTACAGGATTTCCATCTACCTGCCATTCAATTGTGACTTGTTGCTCAACTCCTAGGTCTACTTCGGTAGCCGTATCGGGGGCCGTGAATGCGAAGCTGTCTCCCGCAATGACCACATTCTGCGTAGCAGAAACCTGACTGCTACCGCTATAGGCTGAGGCTGTAATGGTTGCAGTGCCTCCGGTGTTGCCGCCGGACAGTTGCACGTCAACTGAGCCATTGCTGGAGGATGTCAGGTTGGATGCAGACAGGGTGCCCCGATTGGTTGAAAGGGCTATCGGTTGTCCAGAAATGCCGCTGCCATCTGCGTCTGCTAGCGTCACTCTGTAATTGGCTGAGCCGCCGAGAGAAATAGACGAGGGACCTGAGATTGAAATCGAAGTGCCCGATATTTCGACGTTGAGTGATCGGGAGACGCTTCCTGCCTGCGCGGTCACAGTCACTGTTCTGTTTCTTGGGTCACTGTCGGTCGTTAGGGTTGCGGATGCGACGCCAGCCTGATCGGTGATTTGTTGGGTTACCTCCAGAGTTCCGCCGTTATTAGCACTGAAACTCACTGGAACATCCTGCAGAAGAATGCCGTTCGAGTCTTTGATTCGCGCGGTAATGCTTGAGCTGGCGTTGGTGGATGTGTCCAGACGAACCGGGTTGGCTATGAGTTCAACGGTGCCGACATCAGCATCCTCTGAAGGTGTCGTGGGGTCGCCGCTTCCGCCGCTTCCATCAGGTGAGCCGGCGAGCGGGCTAGAATTATCGTCGCCACCGCAGGCCGTCAATATTAGCGCTAAAAATATAGCGCACGCACGTGCAAGGAGTTTCCCTGACATTATCATTTTCTCCAGTTCCCGTTACAGCAAAGGCCAGTTCGAAGCACATTCCCTGCTTGAAATGCGCAAGTTTAAGTATTTTCACAAGTTTGATTATTAGTTTGCTGAAAATCATAGCACAGGATGCGTCTATGCAATGTTGATCGGTATTCATTTTTGAAAAACTTTGTAATCTGATGCGTGGCTTCAGTAAAGGGGAGGTGAGTAAGTTAACCGGTTTCCTGCGGGTCTACGTCAATGGCCCATTTTAGTCCGGCTGGAAGCCGGCTCTGGTCCAGCGTTTCACACAGAACGCCGAGCGTGTGGTTGAGGTACTTTCGATTACTGCAAAGCAGAACCAGTTGAGCTCTAAGGCGATCAGCGCGGCGAGCAATCAGCGCGGGCAGGGGGCCCCAGATCTCTATCTGCTGGTAGCGGGCTTGTTGTTTTATGGTGTCCAGTAACTGCAGGCTTTTTTCCATCGTCTCAGCCTCTGCCCTGAAAATCGCCATTGCACGAAAGGGGGGGAGTTGCCCCGTTTCGCGTTCCGTGAGCAGTTGATCGGCAACGGGGAGATAGTGCCCCTCGGCCAGGGAGTGCAGCAGGGGGTGGTCGCTATGGCAAGTCTGAACCAGTACCTCGCCAGACTTTTTCCCTCGGCCGGCCCGTCCGCTCACTTGCAGTAGGGTCTGGATCAGCTGTTCCGGAGCCCGGAAGTCCACGCTGAACAGTCCGCCATCGGCATTGACGACAATCACCAGCGTCACGTTCGGGAAGTCATGGCCTTTGGCCAGCATTTGTGTACCAACCAAGATGCAAGGGCGCCCACTGTTTACTTTTTCGAGGATGCCCTGGATGCTGCCTTTGCGCTGGGTGCTATCCCGGTCGACCCGCACAACAGGCGTGTCTGGGAACTGTGAGGTTAGAATGTCCTCGGTGCGTTCAGTGCCCTGGCCGACGGGCTTGAACGCCTCGCCGTCACATTTGGGGCAGTGGTCTGTTGCGGCGGTCTGGAAGTCGCAGTGGTGGCAGCGCATGGCCCGGTCGCGGCGGTGGTAAGTCAAGCGTGTGTCGCAGTGGGGGCACTCCACCATATGGCCGCAGTCGAAACACATCATGACCGGAGCGAATCCTCTCCGATTCACGAATACCAACGCCTGTTGCCCATTGCTGAGGCATTTCTCGATGGCTTGCAGGGCAGGGCGGGAAAGGCCACCTTCCAAGGGGCGGCTGCGGATATCCAGCAATTTGATGGTTGGGGGTCTGGCGTTTCCGGCCCTTTCTTCGAGTCGGATCAGGGCGTATTTGCCAGACAGGGCATTGTGGTATGACTCCATGGAGGGTGTCGCCGAGCCGAGGATGACGGGGCAATTGTTCAGGTGGGCGCGATAGACCGCGGTGTCCCTGCCGGAATAGCGGAACCCTTCCCCCTGTTTATAGGAGCTGTCGTGTTCCTCATCCACGACGATGGTTTTCAGATCGGTAAAGGGGAGCAATACCGCTGAGCGAGTGCCGATCAGGATGACCGGCTCGCCATTGCGGATTCTCAGCCAGGTCGAGAG
Source organism: Marinobacter sp. G5_S1_61_S3 (assembly GCF_054968585.1). NCBI lineage: Bacteria > Pseudomonadati > Pseudomonadota > Gammaproteobacteria > Pseudomonadales > Marinobacteraceae > Marinobacter > Marinobacter sp. G5_S1_61_S3. Next base: position 24,607 of record NZ_JBQKUK010000027.1, read on the forward strand.
CCGCTCGCTGTCTTTTAGAGCCGAGTGCCATACTGCGATACGTGGTCCGAAATAGAACTGGAAGCGGGCTACGGTCTGCGGTGTCAGATTGATCTCAGGTACCAGGACGAGCGCCTGGTGCCGGTCGTCCAGGTGAGTCTTCAGGTAATGAAGGTAGAGCTCGGTCTTCCCGCTGCCTGTAATGCCAAATAGGAGCGCTGTCGCGAAACCGTTGTCTGGCGATGGAAGTTGGTTGGCGGCTTCTTGTTGGGCTGGAGACAGCACGGGGATACGATTCCGGGTTTCCTCTGTTACGCCATCTGGGGTGGGTGGCGTGATCTCGCGGATCAGTTCTTTTTCCTGAAGGCTTCGGATTTGCGACTGCGTGAAACCGGCCCGCACAATCTGCTTGCTGCCTGCGCCGCCGGGTTGGCGGTTTAGCCACGCCAGCAGTTCTCTCTGTCGTGTTGCGTTGCCGGGCAGCAGCGCAGGATCGCCGCAGGCTTGCCAGTAGGGATCGGCATTCTCCACGGCAGGTCTGCCGCGACGGAGCGCTGGTGGTAGTGCGGTAAAAAGGCACTCTCCTAGTGGGTGCTGATAGTAATCAGATGCCCAGCTAAGAAGGCGAAAGGTTTCCGGGGGCAGTGCTGGCCACGCCTCGGCAGCGGACCGGACGGGTTTAAGGGTGATGCCCTCCGGTGGTTTTGCGTCTGTTTCGACCACCAGCCCGGTAGCCGATTGACGTCCGAAGGGGACCGTTACACGCTGGCCTGGTTGCAGTGCAATGTGATCTGGCACCAGATAATCGAACAGCCGCCGGATAGGGCGGTTCAATGCTATACGCGCAGTTCGGGGCACATGTGGCTCCATGGCGATGAAGGTGTCACGGTATCTGCCTATCCTTTTAAGGAGCTGAAAACCGGCGTGTCCCGTGTCGGGCGGGATGATATGACGGTCCGGGGCTTGCCTGATACCGCATTTGCAAGTAAGATTCGCGGTCTGTTTCCGGCAGGGCATGATTGTGCCCCGTCTTCTCAATTGATTCAAACATGCGGTGCCCGACACCCGGATTGCTATGAAAACCAGGCAGTCCCGTGATCTGGTAGCGGCATGACCGATAGAGGTTCGCCATGAAAGAAGGTATTCACCCCAAGTATGCCGAGATTACCGCTACCTGTTCCTGCGGTAATGTTCTCAAGACACGTTCCACGTTCACTCAGGACCTGACTCTGGATGTATGCTCCCAGTGTCACCCGTTCTACACAGGCAAGCAAAAAGTGATGGATACCGGTGGCCGTATCGACCGTTTCCAGAAGCGTTTCGGTGGTCGCATCGGTGGCAAGAAAGCCTGATTCGAATGTTGATAATGAAAAAAGCGCCTTGCGAGGCGCTTTTTTTGTATCTGCAGGCTCGTCCTGAAGGGCGCGTCTGATGCGAATGTATACGCAAAAAGCCGTATTGACTGATTAGCGAGTGGTCAAACTGGCCTTGTCTGATGCAGTCCTTCGCGCCATAATGTCGCGCTCCGCTGGGCAAGGCCCGGTGGCTTATTACCTCTTAAACGTGACAAACGGAACAGTGGCAATGTCTCAAGATCTGAAAGAAGCAGCCCTTGAATACCACGCCAAGCCGCGGCCTGGTAAGCTGAGTGTGGAAATCACCAAGCCCACCAAGACCTCCCGCGACCTTTCGCTGGCGTACAGCCCCGGGGTTGCCGAGCCGGTCCGCGAGATCGCTAAGGACCCCGAGAACGCATACAAATATACCGCCAAGGGTAACCTGGTAGCCGTGATTTCAGACGGCACTGCAATCCTCGGTCTGGGTAACCTCGGTCCGCTGGCGAGCAAGCCGGTTATGGAAGGCAAAGGCGTACTGTTCAAGCGCTTTGCTGGAATTGATGTGTTCGATATCGAAGTCAATTCCGAAAGCCCCCAGGCATTCATTGAAACGGTCGAGCGTATTGCTGATACCTTCGGCGGTATCAATCTTGAGGACATTAAGGCCCCTGAGTGCTTTGAAATCGAACGCGCGCTGATCGAAAAGTGCAGTGTACCCATCTTCCATGATGACCAGCATGGCACCGCGATCGTAACAGCTGCGGGCATGATCAATGCCCTGGAGTTGCAGGGTAAGAAAATCGATGAAGCCAAAGTGGTTTGCCTCGGAGCTGGCGCAGCGGCTATCGCTTGCATGAAGCTGCTGATCAGCTGTGGCGTTCGGTCCGAAAACATCTACATGCTGGACCGCAAGGGTGTGATTCATTCCGGTCGCGATGACCTGAACCAGTACAAGGCAATGTTTGCCAACGAGACCGACAAGCGTACGCTTGATGACGCTATGGACGGTGCCGATGTATTTCTTGGTCTGTCCGGCCCGGATCTGTTGAGTGCTGAGCAGCTAAAACTCATGGCGCCGAATCCGATTGTGTTCGCCTGTTCCAATCCGGATCCTGAGATCAGTCCTGAAGTGGCATTGGCTACTCGTGATGACCTGATCATGGCTACGGGCCGCTCGGACTACCCGAACCAGGTGAACAACGTGCTTGGCTTCCCGTTCATTTTCCGTGGTGCTCTGGACGTGAGGGCGACCGCGATCAACGAAGAAATGAAAGTGGCGGCGGTTCATGCGATTCGCGAGTTGGCGAAAGAGCCGGTTCCGCAGGAAATCTGTGAAGCCTATGACGTTGCAAGTTTCGAGTTTGGGCGGGAGTACATCATTCCCAAGCCGATGGACGTGCGCCTGCTGGAAGTTGTTCCGGCGGCAGTCGCACGCGCGGCGGTTGACTCAGGCGTTGCTCGTAACGGCTACCCGGCCCATTATCCACTGAAATCGATGGACGATATCATCTGATATAGCCCAATCGAGTTTCGGAAACAAAAAAACCGGCGATTGTTGAATCGCCGGTTTTTTTGTCGGTGGAATTCCCCGTCCAGCTTGCTGGTGTCAGAAGATCTGTCTCGACAGGTCATCGCTGCTGCCATTGTTACTGCCACCCGATGAATCATCTTGTGGGTCAAGTGGTGGCGGGGCATCTTCCTCGCGGAATATTTCGAACATGGCGCCTTCTTGTCCCGGTCTTGCACGCCGGCCTGTTTCAGGGTCGATGCGGATGTTAACGATGCCATTGGGTCTCGCCATCAATGACGATGGCTCGCCATTTAGTGCCACTTTCATGTAATCAAGCCAGACGGGCAGGGCAGTGCTGGCGCCGAACTCTCGGCGGCCAAGAGGTTGTGGTTGATCAAAGCCAACCCATACTGTGGTGGCTACGTCATGGTTGAAGCCGCCGAACCAGGTGTCTCTCTGTTCATTGGTGGTGCCGGTTTTGCCGCTGATGTCATCCCGTCCCAGGGCCTGAGCGCGTCGGCCGGTGCCTCGTCTGATTACATCCCGCATCATGGAATGCAGGATGTATACCGAGCGTTCATCGGCCAGACGCCTGGCAATGCGAACTTCTTTCTCGTCGTCGGAGTTGTTCTCCTGTTTCTCTGTGCAGTTTTCATCGCAGAGTTTGACGTCCGGTGCTTCGAAGATTGTTTCGTTGTTGATGTCCGAAATCTGACTGATGAGGTAGGGCTCGACATCGTAGCCGCCGTTGGCGATTACTGCGAACCCTCGGGCCAGGTCCATTGGTGTCAGAAGTCCGCTGCCCAATGAGAGTGACAGGTCTTTTTGCATGTCTTCCGTGGGGATCTGAAGCTGCTCAAGGTAGTCTATGGTGTTCTGGATGCCCAGGTCCCGAAGCAAGCGTACTGACACCAGGTTGCGGGACCGGTACAGGGCTTCTCTCAGGCGAGTAGGGCCGTAAAACTGTCCTGATGAGTTCTGGGGGCGCCATGTGGTCTCCAGTTCGGAGTCGTCAAACACTATAGGTGCATCGTTGTAGATGGTTGCGGGTGTCATGCCGCTTTCAAGCGCACTCAGGTACAGGAATGGCTTGAAGGTTGAGCCTGGCTGCCTTCTCGCCTGGGTGGCGCGATTGTATTTGTTCTGGCTGAAGCTGTATCCGCCGGCGAGTGCTTCAATGGCGCCGGTTTTTGCGTCAAGGGAGATTAGTGCGCCCTGCACCTCGGGTACCTGGGAGAGGGCAACGCGCCTGACGTCGGCGATATCCAGGGCTTGCTGTTCATCGCTTTGCTCCTGGGTGTCAGATTCATTTGGCTGCTCTGGGGTCATCACCACCATGGGCTTTACATAAACGATGTCACCCACAGTGACCACGTCAGATGGCTTTTCTGGTTCGGGCCCGGTCAGGTTTTCGGTTTTGTATCGTTTGGCCCAGGTCATTGTGGAGAATGCCATTACGGACTCGCCAAGCTGGCGGGCGTAAAGATCAACTTCGCTGTCTTTGTCTCTTACCCGGGTTACAACTGCAGGCACGAGTTCGGCTACGCGGGGGTAATTCGCCATCAGGTTGCCGAGGTTGTCCGGTTTCAGCTGATCTTCATCCACCTGTCCAATGGGGCCGCGAAAGCCATGCCGCCGGTCATACGCTTCCAGTCCGGCCCTGAGTGCCCTGGTCGCCTCCTGCTGTTTCTCGCTCTCGACAGTCAGTCTGACTTCGTAGCCGTCGGTGTAGGCGGCATCGCCAAACCGCCGGACCAGCTCAGCCCGGGCCATTTCCGCAACGTGGTCCGCATCAACTTCAGTGGACGGTGCGTTAAAACTTGCAGTCAGCGGAGCGTTGGTCGCCAGTTCATAGGCATCGTTGGTGATGTATTGAAGGTCGCGCATGCGACCGAGTATCCAGTCACGACGGATTTGTGCCCGTTCGGGGTTTGCCAGGGGATTATAGGCTGAGGGAGCTTTTGGTAGCCCGGCAAGCATGGCCATTTCTGCCAGAGAAAGCTCGGTCACGGGTTTGTCGTAATAAACCTGGGCGGCGGCGGCAATGCCGTAAGCTCGATTGCCCAGGTAAATTTTGTTGAGATAGAGCTCCATGATGCGGTTTTTGTCCAGTTCACGCTCGATCTGAAGAGCCAGAAGTATCTCGTTGAACTTGCGAATAAACGTCCGATCGCGTGACAAAAAGTAATTTTTTGCAACCTGCATTGTGATGGTACTGCCGCCGGACTGGATCTCGCCGGTGGAGACCAGTTCGATGGCAGCCCGCATCAGGCCTTTAAAGTCGACCCCGAAGTGTTCGTAAAAACGGGCGTCCTCCGCTGCCATAAAGGCATGTAACTGAATTGTAGGGATCTGTTCTATTGTGACCGGTGCCCTTCTCTTTTCACCGAATTCTGCTATTAATTTGTCGTCTGCGCTGTAGACCCTCAATGGGGTCTGCAACTTGATGTCCAGGAGTTGCTCAACAGGAGGCAATCCGGGGCGGAGATATAGGTAAAATCCTGACGCCACGATTGTGGCGAGACTGAGTCCAGTGAGAAAGAGCCATGCAAACAGGCGAGATGTACGCAACAAATGAGACATTTTTTTCTGACAACTGTTGGATATAGGTCTATCATTTGAGAAATTGCTTTAGGAAGGGCTAGCCGCTTCCCGGGTGCAATGCTTCTCAATTAAAGAAGAACGAGCATTGTAGACGGAAAACTAAAGAAATTCTCTTAAATAAAAAACACATATGAAAGAACTCCGTCGGGAGTTTTCATAACCCGGTGCATGTAACCAGGTATAGGGTGAGCGCGTGTTCGGATTGTTAGGAAAAAAATCCAGTTCGGTGCTGGGCGTGGATATCAGTTCCAGCTCGGTCAAGTTACTGGAACTATCGAAGCAGGGCGACCGTTACAAGGTCGAGAGCTACGCAGTGGAGCCGCTACCGGCCAATGCTGTGGTAGAGAAAAACATCACGGATGTCGAGGCGGTGGGCGAAGTGCTCAAACGTGTCGCGTCCAAATCACGTACGAGCGTCAAGCAGGTGGCTGTGGCCGTCTCCGGTTCCGCCGTTATTACCAAGCTGATCCAGATGGACGGTGGTCTTAACGAGTTTGAGATGGAAGACCAGATCACGCTCGAGGCCGATCAGTATATTCCCTATCCGTTGGATGAAGTGGCAATCGACTTCGAGGTTCAGGGGCCCTCTGAGGCTAACCCGGATCAGGTCGATGTACTTCTGGCTGCGTGTCGCAAAGAAAACGTCGATATTCGGGAAGACGCTCTGGAGATTGCTTCCTTGACCACCAAGATTGTGGACGTCGAAGCATACGCACTCGAGCGGGCATACGCCCTCATCGAGCCTCAGCTTGATTCCCAGGGTGAAGAACTCGTTGTGGCGATCGTCGATATCGGCGCAACCATGACCACACTGAGCGTGTTGGCTGAAGGCAAGACGGTTTACACTCGCGAGCAGATTTTCGGGGGGAAACAACTCACCGAGGAAATTCAGCGTCGTTATGGTCTGTCCCTTGAAGAGGCCGGCCTTGCCAAGAAGCAGGGTGGCCTCCCCGATGACTACGACTCCGAAGTGCTGACGCCTTTCCGGGAAGCGGTAGTTCAGCAGGTTGCGAGGGCGCTGCAGTTCTTCTTCGGCGCAAGCCAGTACAATGCGGTTGACTACGTAGTTCTGGCTGGCGGCACGGCATCTATCCAGGGGCTGACAGAAATGGTCGAGGAAAAAACGGGCACACCCACGCTGGTTGCAAATCCGTTCGCGGACATGGCAGTGGGATCAAGGGTGAATGCGTCTTCGCTGAGCAATGATGCGCCTTCACTCATGATTGCCTGTGGGCTGGCAATGAGGAGCTTTGACTGATGGCAAAGATTAACCTCAGACCCTGGCGCGAAGAACTCCGGGCGGAGAAGCAAAAACAGTTTGTGGTGATGATTCTGGGGGCGGCCTTTATTGCTGCTGGTCTGACCTTTCTCTGGAAAACCGATATGGACAACCGTATTGCCTACCAGGAATCCAGGAACGCCTACATCGAGACCGCGACCAAACAGCTGGATAAGCAGATCAAGGAGATTGAAAACCTTAAACGCAAGCGTGATGAGCTTCTTTCGCGGATGCAGGTTATTCAGGATCTCCAGGGTAAGCGTCCGATTATCGTGCGGGTCTTTGATGAGTTGGTTCGTACGCTGCCGGACGGGCTTTTCTACACTAGCCTTACCAAAAAGAGTGAGCGGGTTGAGATTGTTGGGATGTCGGAATCCAACAGTCGGATTTCAGCGCTGATGAGGCGTTTTGAGGAATCTGACTGGTTCACTGATCCCAATCTGTCAAATGTGTCTGCTGCCGATAACCAACGTGCCGGGTACAGTCAGTTCAATCTTTCGGTAAAGCAGCAAACACCAGAGCCCGAAGGGGGGGATAAGTAATGAGCCTCGCGGACTCACTGAAAAACCTCAATGAATTCGATATTAACGACTTGGATGTCAATAATGCCGGCATCTGGCCTGCGCCAGTCAAGGCCATCGTGGCGATCATCATCTTTGGCCTGATTCTCGGCGGTGGTTATTGGTTCTTCATCAAGGACCAATACGCTCAACTGGAGCGAGTCGAAAAGACGGAGCAGGAGTTACGGAAACGCTATGAAGACAAGGCATACCAAGTAGCAAATCTGGAAGTGTTCAAGGCGCAAATGGAAGAAATGGAAGAGACCTTCGGGGCACTGGTGCGTCAGTTGCCGAGTGAAACCGAGGTGCCAGGACTTCTTGAAGATATCACCAACACAGCGTTGGGCAGCGGTCTTGAGCTTCAAGAGGTTAAGTTGCAAGGCGAGCAGCGGCGCGACTTTTATGCAGAGCTACCGATCAATATTCGGGTTACAGGCTCCTATCATGAATTGGCGACGTTTGTGAGCAGTGTGGCAAGTCTGCCTCGCATCGTGACGTTGCACGACCTAACGATAACACCAACAGGCGGTGATGGAGAGCAGCTGAATATGCAGGTTCTTGCACGTACCTACCGCTACCGGGCTGGAGAATGAGCATGGCGAGACAGCATGCAATAAAAGCCTGGATGAGTATTTGTCTGGTATCTTTCCTGACTGCGTGCTCCCAGGGAAGTGGTTTTTCCGATCTTGACAAGTTTATGGCGGACACTCGAGCTAAGCCTCGGGGGCATGTCGAACCCTTACCAGAGTTCAAGGCGTATGAGGCTTTCAGCTATTCTGCAGCGGATCGCAGAGCGCCCTTCGAACCGCCGATTGATATCCAGCTCACAATGGTTGATCAGGAACCGGAAAGCGATATCGAGCCGGATCTGGATCGGCCGAGAGAGGTTCTCGAAAATTTCGATTTGAAGGAACTCTCTATGGTAGGCACTTTAAGTGACGCATCCGGGAGCCTTTTTGCCCTGATCAAGGATGGTATGGGCGGCATTCATAGGGTGCGCACCGGAAACTATGTAGGGCAGAATTACGGCCGGATTATTGGCGTCAATGAAACCCGGGTTGAACTGATTGAAATCGTTCCCAATGGCCGGGGCGGGTGGGTCGAGCGTCCACGCTCGCTGTCGCTGGATGAGAATGAGGGCTAAGGGAGCGGCATTATGATTATTGAAAGAAACATGCATGAACAAAAAAGTTTGGGGTCGAGGCTAGCGATGTTCAGAAAACTCAATGTATACGTCGGCGTGATTGCTTTTGGGTTGTTATCCGGCCTGGCCAATGCGGTCACGCTGGAAGACGTGTCGTTTTCGTCGCTGTCCGGGGATCGGGTCGAGGTGACGCTGGCGTTTGACGGCCAGCCACCAGAACCGACCGGGTACACGATCGAGCGACCTGCCAGAATCGCAGTGGACCTCCGGGACACGACCAGCGGTCTCGACAGTCGCAACATCTCGCTCGGGGGAGGTAACGCCCAGAGCATGACGGTTGTCGAAACCAAGGATCGCACTCGCCTGATCTTCAACCTGGCAGAGCTGGCTCCCTATGAGACGGTGCGTACCCAGAACAGCCTGGTCGTCACAATCGGCAGTCAGGGTAGTGGTGTCGCAGCGTCAGGCTCGACTTCTTCCTCTACACCGATGACTACTGCATCGGGAGGACAGTCGGTCTCATCGGCAGGCAACGACCTGGCGGGAGTCGATTTTAGGCGTGGGCAGAATGGCGAAGGACGCGTGATTGTAGATCTGGGTAGTGCCAATGCATCCGTGGATCTGTCCGAGCTCGGGGGCAAGATTCGCTTGACGATGGACGGTACCAGTGTGCCGGACAATCTTCGTCGCCGCCTTGATGTTACCGATTTCGCGACACCGGTAACCCGGGTTGATACCTACACGGAAGATGGTAATGCGGTTGTGGAAATTCGTCCGGAAGGCAACTACGACTACATTGCCTACCAGTCCGGTTCGCAGTTTACCGTCAGCGTGGAAAGGCTGACAGAAGAGGAAGCTGAGTCTCGTCGAGAGGAGAAGTTCCCGTACACCGGCGACAAGCTCTCTCTCAACTTCCAGGACATCGAAGTTCGTTCGGTATTGCAGTTGATTGCCGACTTTACTGGTCTGAACCTTGTTGCCAGCGATACGGTCAGTGGCAGCATCACGCTGCGTTTGCAGAATGTGCCCTGGGACCAGGCTCTGGACCTGATCCTTAAGACCAAGGGATTGGACAAGCGTCAGATTGGTAACGTACTGCTGGTTGCTCCGGCCGATGAAATCGCCGCCCGTGAAAAGCTTGAGCTGGAGACGTCCAAGCAGATCGCTGAGCTCGCACCGGTTCGCCTGGATATCATTCAGGTGAATTACGCCAAGGCTGCCGATGTCGTTGAACTGATTAGGGCGGATGAAGAACTTATCTCCTCTCGGGGATTCGTCTCTTCAGATGCGCGTACCAACACGATCAGTGTTCGTGAAACTTCGGAAAAGCTTGATGAAATTCGCCGCCTGGTTTCGACCTGGGATGTTCCTGTTCGTCAGGTTTCCATTGAGGCTCGAATTGTAAGAGCGCAAACCAACGTTGCCGAAAATCTCGGTGTTCGTTGGGGTGGTGCCGCCTACGATGTCAGTGGTGATAACGTTTTCTCAGTGGGTGGTTCGCAGAACGCGGTTGAGGAGGCGCGTCAAGCCGCTGGTGGTACCAACAACACGATCACTTTCCCGGACGCTCTGGCGGTAGATTTGGGTGTCACCGGCCAAGGTGCTTCCTCATTTGCCATCGGTTTGGGCAGTGATGATTTTCTTGTGGACCTGGAACTCTCTGCACTGGAGAGTGACGGGCAGGCGGAAGTTGTTTCCCAGCCCCGCGTTGTTACTGCCGATCGCCAGACCGCCAAGATTAAGTCCGGTGAGGAGATCCCTTATCAAGAGGCTTCTTCCAGCGGTGCGACGTCAGTATCTTTCAAGGAAGCGGCGTTGGCTCTTGAAGTAACCCCTCAGATCACCCCGGATGACAAAATCATCATGGATCTGGTGGTTAATCAGGACTCCCGTGGTGAAGTGACCGCCGGTATTCCTGCCATCAACACTAATGAGGTAACCACTCAGGTGTTGGTTGGAAATGGCGAAACCGTCGTTCTGGGCGGTATTTTCCAGTCAGAGGTTACTACGACGACTACCAAGACTCCGTTCCTGGGTGATATTCCCTACCTCGGCCGCCTCTTCAAGCGCACCGAGCATGTTGATGAGCGTAGCGAGCTGTTGATCTTCATCACACCGAAGATCATCAAGAGCGACCTGATTCAGTAATCGGGTTGCATCCGACAAAAAAACCGCCGTGTTCCGCACGGCGGTTTTTTTGTCGGTTCATTTCCTGAAACTTATGGAAAACGTTACCCTGTGATATTCTCACGCGCCGGAATGTAGATGAGCGGAAGTTATGTCCTTGCCAAAACGAGTTGTCCTGGTCGGCCCAATGGGTGCGGGAAAAAGCACAATTGGTCGCATGCTGGCCAAAGAGCTGGGCTATCGCTTTCTCGATTCCGATCGGATTATTGAAGAGCGGTGCGGCGCCAATATTCCCTGGATCTTCGACGTAGAAGGGGAAGACGGCTTTCGGCATCGTGAAACGGCCATGTTGGCTGAACTGTCGGAATATCCACAGACAGTGCTGGCGACGGGCGGTGGCGCGGTGATGAAAGAAGAGAATCACGCGCATCTTAAACGCGATTCCGTCGTGGTGTACCTGAAAACCTCGATTGAGCAGCAAGTTGAAAGAACGAGGCGGGATCGCAATCGTCCCCTGTTGCAGAATGACGACCCCGAGGCGGTCCTTAGAAATCTGTTTGCCGTGCGGGACCCTATCTATTCGCTCTTGGCCGATGTCGTCATGTTTACTGACCGCAAGAGCCCCAGACTGGTCGTACGGCAATTGGTGAACCGGATTAATCCGAGGACACCTCGCCACAAAAGGCAAATACGTAAGGAAGGCAGAAATCATGCGTGACTCACTGCGGGAGTTGACGGTTGAGCTGGGCGATCGAAGTTACCCAATCGTTATCGGTCAGGGGCTGCTGGGTAGCTATGATCTGAGTCCCTTTGTCTCTGGTTCACAAGTCATGATCGTCACCAACGAAACGGTTGCGCCCTTGTATCTTGAGTCAGCCCGAGCCTGTTTCCCTGGAAAGCAGGTAGATACGGTTGTGCTTCCAGACGGTGAAAAATACAAGGATTGGCAGACGCTAAACCGTATCTTCGACGGTTTGCTGGAGAAGCGTCACTCCCGCAAAACCACGCTGGTTGCTTTGGGGGGTGGCGTGGTTGGGGATATGACCGGGTTTGCCGCCGCTTCCTACCAGCGTGGTGTCTCTTTTATCCAGATCCCGACGACATTGTTGTCGCAGGTGGACTCCTCGGTCGGAGGAAAGACCGGTATCAATCACCCGTTGGGCAAGAATATGATCGGTGCCTTCCACCAACCGGAAGTTGTACTGATCGATACCGACAGTCTGAGGAGCCTTTCTCCAAGGGAGGTGTCTGCTGGCCTTGCGGAAGTTATCAAGTATGGCCTGATTCGGGACACCGATTTTCTGGCCTGGCTTGAGAAAGAAATTACGTCGCTCATTGATCTGGAAACAACAGCCCTGGTGGAAGCTATCTATCGCTCATGCGCCTGCAAGGCGGACGTTGTAGCAAAAGATGAAAGAGAAGGTGGTTTACGGGCAATACTCAACCTTGGGCACACGTTTGGTCATGCCATTGAGACCTTCGCTGGATACGGCAACTGGCTGCACGGCGAGGCTGTTGGTACTGGCATGATGATGGCTGCGGATCTTTCCTTGCGCCAGGGTATGATCACCGAAGAGGATCGTGCCAGGGTTGTGCGCATTATCGAGAGAGCCAAGCTTCCGGCGCTTGCACCCACGGGGATGTCTCCCGATGATTTTCTGCGATTGATGGCAGTCGACAAGAAGAATGTGGATGGTTCGTTGCGCTTGGTCCTCCTTCGCAGGCTCGGGGATGCTGTGGTGACGGATGCGGTGGATAGGCGAGAACTGGATGCCACGCTTCGGGGCTTTTGTAGAGAAGTCTGAACAGGTATTGATCTGGGATAAAGCAGGGAATGACGGTGAACAACGAAGGACTCAATAGTCATGACGGTGGTGGTTTGTTTCCGCGACTCCAGGAGCGTTATGGGTTAAGGGCCGATCCGTTGGATATGGAAACACCCTTCTTTCCGGATGCCTCTCGCCACCACGCCCTGGAAACGCTTCGTCACCTCTGTGGTTTTGGTGACCTCGCTTTGCTTCTCACTGGTGATGTGGGAGCGGGCAAAAGTCGGTTGCTTGCGGAACTGGTGAGAAGTGAGTCTTCCCGTCTGGATTTTCATCGGGTACCAGCTGCGGCGCTGACGAGTACTCAGGCGCTGTCACGGGCGCTGCTCGGTATTGCGCACAAAGGGTTGAATCCTGGCGAAGGTGCGCGTGACGCCATTTACGGCTTTTTCCGATGGTCTGAAATCAGGGCTCGGAAGGGGCAGCGGATGGTCCTGCTGATCGATGATGCGGATCGTGCACCCACCGAGCTACTGAGATTGTTGTTTTCTGCTTTTGAAGCCGCAGATCGATCTGCGGCGGCGGTTCCTGTGTTCAGTGGCAGCGGGCGGTTGATTGAGATGCTTGGGTTGTCAGGGGACGGTGCCGGCGTGCATCAGGTTCATCTTCGCCCACTGACAAAAGAAGAAGTCGCCGCTTATCTCGAGCCCCGAATTCACCGAGCTGGTGGTAAGCCCAAGGAGTTGCTGTCGCCAGGGAAATTGTCACAATTACACAGTTTGAGTCAGGGGAGTTTTTCCCGTCTCAAGCGTGTAACACCAGCCGTATGGTTGGATATGGCATCGACCGGAGGTGGCGCCAAGCGGACGTTTTCGATGCCGATTAATCTGCGTTGGCCCGCGCTGGCCTTGGTCATACTCGCTGGTTCCTGGTGGCTTGTATCGCAGCAGTATGACGACTCTGTTGCAAGGGAGCAGTCAGAACCTGAGCCGGAAACCGTACGCAAAAGCATCACCATCGGCCCTGACAGCCCGGATATTGAACCGATTGAGACCGACGTAGAGTTGTCGGAACCGGTCGTCGAGACCAAGTTGCCCAGCGTGGAAGAATCTGATCAGGCTGTTCCAGAGCCAGAGCCAGAGCCAGAGCCAGAGCCAGAGCCAGAGCCAGAGCCAGA
>NZ_JBQKUK010000028.1:0-34041 GCF_054968585.1 Marinobacter sp. G5_S1_61_S3
TGTCTCGCGAACGAAACAGCATCAGAGGCCAGAAGGCGCGCGCGAGGTCCTGCTGGCCGAACTGTGGGCCGCAATGCTGGGAGCGGCTGAGGTCGGCAGGAATGACAGTTTCTTCGAGCTGGGTGGTGATTCCATCCAGTCCCTGGAGCTGATCACCCGTTTGCGTCAGTTGCGCTGGCAAGTGACACCGAAAACCGTGTTCCTGAAACCGCGACTCTCGGAGTTGGCCGCTGCTTTGGAGCCGATAACGACGTCAGCCTCCGAAACTGCAAGGGCCGAAGGCCTTGTGCCACTGACACCGATTCAGGCCCATTTTTTCGAGCAGCCTCTGCCTGATTATTCCCATTGGAACCAGTCGGTATTGCTTGAGGTCATTCACCCGCTTGACGAGGAACTGCTGCGGCGAGCGGTTGCGGCGCTGATCGAACACCACGATGTCCTCCGCCTGGGCTTCCACCGTGAACGGGATGTCTGGTATGGAAACTACCGGGCTACAGAGTCCGTGGACCGGCTTTTCAGTGTCGTGGTGCTGCCAGACGAGGGTTTGGTGACGACGACTTGTGACCGAATACAGCGCAGTTTCGATCTCGAGAACGGCCCCCTTGCAGCCATTGTGCTGATGACACTTCCGGACGGTGGGCAGCGACTGTTGGTCAGCGCCCATCACTTGATTGTTGACGGTGTCTCCTGGCGGATTCTCCTGGACGATCTCGGCGAAGCCTACCGGCAGGTTGCCGAGGGAAGGGCAACTGATGCTCGGCTACCGCGCGCTACTTTCCAGTCCTGGGCCAATCACCTCCGCGAGCGTGCCGATCAGGGAGCATGGCAGCAGGAACTGGCGTATTGGGAACGTTTTTCCACTGCCCCTGAGCCCTGGCCGGTGGACAATCCGGCGGGCAGCCGGGCGACACGGTATGAGGAACTCTGCGAGTGGAGCCTGTCCGCCGGTCAAACCCGAACGTTGCTCCGTCAAACCCTGGCGGCGTTTGAGGCGGGCATGGACGATGTCATGCTGGCTGCCCTGGCGGAGGGGCTGCGGGCATGGGGTGGTCTGCAGCGACCCATCGTCGCCGTAGAGGGTCATGGCCGGGAAACCGACGATGCAGCCCTCGATCTGAGCCGCACACTGGGTTGGTTTACCAGCCTGTATCCGGTTCAGCTCGAACCCACAGGCAATCCGTTATTAACCCTAGACGCGACCCGCCATCTGCGTGCCGGGATTCCGGGCAAGGGACTCGGATACGGTGCCCTTCGATACCTGGGCGACCCTAAAACCCGTTCGCGTCTGAAACGCCTGCCGGAACCGGACCTGGCATTCAATTACCTGGGTCAGTTTGACGACACCCTTGCGAGCGGTCGTTTTAGATTGGCGCCGGAGTCGGCGGGTGAGTTGGTGGACCCCGATGCGCCCCTCGGGCGGGAGCTGGAAATAAACGGCCAGGTCTATCAGGGGCAGTTGACGCTCAGTTGTCGCTACAGTGGTCAGCGATATCAGGCTTCCAACGTCCAGCGGCTGATGAGAGCGATTGGCCTGGCTCTGGAAACCCTGGTGGCCGGCACATCGGAGGCATTACCGGCGGAGGCCGAGCGGCCGTCGGCGGGTAAGCTGAATCCTCTGATTCGTCTTTCAGAGTCGCGTGGGACAGCACCGCAACTATTCTGTCCGCACCCGGTCAGCGGCACGGTGGTTGGCTACTATCCGCTTGCCTCACGATTGGCGGGCGACTGGTCGGTCTGGGGTTTTCAGAATCGACAGATTCTTGATTCAAGCTGGCGCGACCGGTCACTGGCCGCGATGGCAAGGGACTACGTGAAGGAGATGCTGGCGCTACAACCCCAGGGGCCATACTACCTCCTTGGTTGGTCCATGGGTGGTGCGCTGGTGCTGGAAATGGCGAGCCTGTTGGAGCGCCTGGGCAGGGAAGTGGCCTGGGTCGGCCTGATCGATGGTTATATCCCCGGGGCTGGCCACCGGTCCGTCGAAAACAATCCCGAATCATCCCCTGAGGGCGTCGCCCAGGATGAGTGGCAGCAATTGCTGGATGTGGAAAGGCATATGCGCCGGCTGGCAAGGGCCCATGAACGGGTCAAACCACTTCGGGCGCCAGTGCATGCGTGGTGGGCAAAGCAGTCACCAGAGAGCAATGACAATGCAGAAGCGCTACTGACCGCCTTTATCGGCTGCAAACCTGCCAGCTCGGTGTGGATCGATACTCACCATCTGGGAATTGTACGCCATCCGGAATTTCTTGAATCGATGCCCCGTTCGTTGGAAGCGAACTCCAATTCCACGGTCGGAGCCGATGGTATGAAAGTGGGGCGTTCAGGCGAACCAGTGGGTTAGGCCTTAACAGGCATTGAATATAACGCATTTTCTAATGTAAATAGGAATTGTTATCGTTGAGTTTAAAATTAAATATGCTTAAGATAGCTTCAGCTTCAGGTAAGGCGCCGGGTTTTGGCGCTTTTGTCACATTCAGTAGGGAATCAGTTATGACGTTTAAGGAAAACGGCTTATCCGCCTTCCGAATCAGTCTGCTTGCGGCTGCAGTAGGCACCTCTGGCCACGCCTTTGCCCAGGACGAGAATAACGCAACGGAACTCGAGGAAATTCAGGTCACCGCTGAGAGGGAAGGGCCGCAGGGACCTGACTATGGCTACGAGGCGGAACGAAGCCTGACGGCGACCAAGACGAACACGCCGCTGGCTGAAACACCGCGGTCGGTTTCCGTTGCTACCAGGGAGCGCATCGAAGACCAGAATGCCCAGACGTTGTCCGATATTCTCTACTACATGCCGGGTGTTTCCTCGACCAAGTTCCCGGTCGGTGATGGTCTTGCCGGTGACATTTTCTATATTCGCGGTATGAACCAGCGCGACTACGGCTACGGTACCTACCGCGATGGCCTCAGGGTTCAGCCCAACGCCTACTCCACCTCGGCAGAGCCCTTCGGGCTTGAGCGGGTTGAGGTGTTCAAGGGCCCCACTTCCGTACTGTACGGTGAGAACGTGCCGGGCGGACTGGTGAACCTGGTGAGCAAGCGTCCCACTGAGACCGATCAGGGCCAGGTAAACCTGAGCTACGGCACCCATGACCGCAAACAGGTATCCGCTGATATTTCCGGTGCGATGACCGATGATGGCAAGGTGCTGGGGCGCATGGTGTTCCTGAGCCGGCGATCCGATACCCAGACCGACAGCGTGCCGGACGACCGGCTTTACTTTGCACCGTCCATGACCCTGAAACTGACCGATCAGGACACCCTGACACTGCTGGTCTCCTATCAGAAAGACGATACCGAAATTCAGTTGGGGCTACCGGCAGGCGGAACCGTGTTGGATCACCCCGCCGGTCAAATCGACCCGTCCACCAATCTTGGTCATCCGGAGTGGGATACCTTTGATCGTGAGGTCTGGTCACTGGGCTATGAATACGAGCACCAGTTCAATTCTGACCTGACCTTCCGGCAGAACGCCCGTTACCTGCGTTCCCGTGTTGAGCGCAAGGAAGTCTGGTGGGGGTTCCCTGGGGATGGGTTTGATGATTTCGTGGGTGCGTATGGCCGTGACCGGTTTAATGAGTCGCGTACCTATTCCATCGACAACCAACTGGTTGGAGATCTGCAGATCGGCGCTACCGAAAACACCTGGCTTGCCGGTGTGAGCTTTGATCGCACCAGTTTTGATCAGACCCAGGATGTCGGTTTCAGCGATATTCAATTTATCAACATCTATGACCCGGTTTGGGCCCGGATCCCGGGTACCCCGACCACCTCCAGCGACGGTGAGGAAATTCAGAACCTGGCTGGTGTTTATGCACAGGTGCAGAGTCGGGTCGGTAACCTGATCGGGCTACTGGGAGGGCGTTTTGATTACGCCGAAACTGAATTTGATAATCGTCTGCCGGGAGGCGAGGACTTCGACTTCAACGACAAGGAGTTCACATGGCAGGCCGGCCTGATGTACGAGTTTGATTTTGGCCTTTCGCCTTACCTCAGCTATTCCACTTCGTTTGTGCCAGCTCGCCAGACTACGACGGATAATGAAGCCCTGGAACCGATCACAGGTCGGCAGTATGAAGCCGGCTTCAAGTACCAGCCGCCGGGCTTGGATACGCTGGTGACCGTTTCGGCGTTTGATATTGTCAAGAAGGACGACGTCAATTATGACGGTTCCATTGGTGCCTATCGGAACGTCGGCCGTACGGAGTCCGAGGGTGTCGAGTTTGAACTCAACAGCGACATCAACGAGAACCTGAGCCTGCTGGCCACCTACACCTACACCGACGCAAAGATCGTCGA
The DNA here is from genome assembly GCF_054968585.1 of Marinobacter sp. G5_S1_61_S3. NCBI lineage: Bacteria > Pseudomonadati > Pseudomonadota > Gammaproteobacteria > Pseudomonadales > Marinobacteraceae > Marinobacter > Marinobacter sp. G5_S1_61_S3. The sequence continues at coordinate 4,302 of NZ_JBQKUK010000028.1, forward strand.
AGATGAATCCTTCCCTCGCTATGAGGGTAGGCAGGTCGTGGGCGTCCCGCGCAACCAGGCTTCGCTCTGGGCCAACTACAAATTCTTCGAGGACCTGTTGCGTGGCGTGGAAGCTGGCGTCGGTGTGCGCTATGTCGGCGAGTCCTACGCCTACCCGTCTGATACTCTCGCCTACCCGTCACGACTGGAGACCGACGAGGTCACTCTGGTGGACCTGGCTCTGGCCTACCAATTCCTTAATGGTTGGGAGACCCGCGTGAACGTCCACAACCTGTTTGACGAGGAATACGTCGGCGAATGTAACAATGCGGCGCGTTGCTACTATGGCGCTGAGCGCACCGTTCAGGGCACGGTTTCCTATAACTGGTAGTGCCTGAGCCGGCGATGTGCTGACGGCGGTCGTGCCTTCCTGCGGCTGCCGATGCCATCGCCGGATTCTCTGCACCCTGATGAATGGATGTTGGTGTGACTGCGGTGAATCAGCAAATTGAAGGTGGCCAGGTCAAGGCGACGAACCGCCGACTGTGGCTGGCGACCGGGGCGGGAACCCTGGCCTTGATAGCCCTGCTGTTATGGCAGGGCTTTTTCCGTTATCCGATGCCGGAGGCCGGCGCCTGGTTGACCCCATGGCAGTCGTCGCCGTCCCTCGATGGCCTGCTGCTCTGGTGGGCACAGTTACCCCGAGTTGTTGCAGGCCTGATTGTCGGTGCGGGATTGGGTATTGCCGGCGCCCTGATGCAGTTGATTACCCGCAATCCGCTGGTGTCGCCGGATCTACTTGGTATCACGGCGGGCGCCCAGTTTGGGGTCATCCTGGGGATGATGCTGCCAGCGGCGTTTGCCCTGCCGCTGGTCTTCCTGGGTGGTCTTGTGGCCGCGATGCTGACGTTCTTTTTTGCCGGCGGCAGTCGTACGACGCCGCTGCGCCTGGTGTTGGCCGGCATGGCCATGGCACAGATCCTTTACGCGCTGTTGACGCTGTTGCTCACCCTCAATGAACGGGCGGCCTTTGTGGTGGCGATCTGGGACACCGGGTCACTCAGCCAGTTCGGTTGGGCCCGGGTGCAACTGGCACTGTGGATGGTGCCGCCATTGCTGCTTGCTCTTGCGTTGCTGCGGCGACCGCTGAACATGGCTTTGTTGGGAGATGCCCAGATGCGGGTGCTGGGGCTGTCACCCCGCATGCTTAAAGCGGTGGTTATCCTGATAGGCACTCTGCTGAGCGCGCTGGCAATTCATATCGCCGGGCCGCTGGGGTTCATTGGTCTGGTTGCGCCGAACCTGGTGCGCTACGGATTTGGCGTACACTGGCCATCACGGGTGCTGCCGCTGGCTGCGCTTTGGGGCGGGGTCCTGACGTTGTCCGCGGATGTTGTGGTGGCTGCTGTGGCGGAGGTGATGGAACTGCCTCTGGCGACCTTGTCGGCGGTTCTTGCCGGCATCGCGGTCATGCTGTTGTTGCGGTTGACCCGCAGCCGCCAGTTTCCGGTTCAGGCAGCCCTGGGGTCAGGGGAGCCTGCCGGGAAAAAGCTCTCCGCCGTCGCGATCGTGGTGATATTGACGATGATGCTGGGCGGTGGGCTGGGTTATGGCGTGCTAGGTGGCGACGCCATCAGCCTGACCATGCTATTGGCGGGGGATGGAGTGGCCTGGCAGTTGCTGGACCTGCGGTTGCCCCGGCTGATGGTGGATGCCGCCGGGGGCGCCTTGTTTGCCTCCAGTGGTCTGATTCTACAGGGAGTAACCCGCAACCCACTGGCGAGCCCCAGTGTGTTGGGGGTCAGCCAGATGTCCGCACTGGCGGTGTTGGCCGGGATCATGCTACTGCCCGAACTCGCACCGGGCTGGCGCCTGCCCTTCGCCTGGCTTGGGGCGACCGTGGCACTGACCGTCGTCATTCTGCTCAACGTTCGTCATGGTCTCGAGCCCTTGCGGCTGATTCTGACAGGCTTCGCTCTGACCGGTGTTGCTGCGGGGCTCACCAGCCTGTTGATTGGCTTTCACTCCCTGAACATAACGCTCGCGCTGATCTGGATGGCTGGAAGCAGCTACGCCACTACCTGGGGTGATGTATGGGTGTTGTTGCCCTGGTTGTGCATCGGCCTGGTGCTGGCGATGTTGGCGCGTCGGTGGCTGGACCTGCTGGCCCTGGGAGATGGGGTCGCGGACAGTCTGGGTGTGGGCGCCGCCCGTAAACGCCTGCTACTGCTTGTGCTGGCCAGTTTCATGATTGCTGCGGCTGTCAGTGTGCTTGGGCCGGTGGCTTTTGTTGGGCTGCTGGTGCCTCATGCTGTGCGGTTGCTGGGCTTCTATGGCTATCGGGATCGGCTGATCGTGACGCCATTGATGGGCGCGGTTTTGCTGATCCTGGCGGATGTGGGGGGGCAGCGATTGTTGTCACCGCTGGACGTGCCACTTGGTGTGATGACCGCCACCATAGGGGCGCCGATTTTCCTGGTGCTCCTGACCCGAACCTACTTTCGTAAAGCATGAGAGCCGGAATGACGTTAATTGCAGCCATTGCACTCTGCCTCGTATCCCTAGTCGCCAACGCCGAACCACCGAAGCCCATCGTGGCCGCGCAGTCAGAGACGATTCCCGACGAGCCTCTGCGGATCGTCAGTCTGGATGATCTCACCACGGAGATTCTGCTGGCGCTGGGTATACAGCCGGTGGGTGTTGCCAACCCGGACAGCTATCGCTGGCAGGGCAAGCCTCTGGCTGACAGTCTGGATGGCGTGGAATCCCTGGGAACGCCGCAACAACCCAACCTGGAACGTTTGGTCGGCCTGCAGCCAGACCTGATTCTGGGTGTGTCCAGCCTCCATGTCAGCCTATTTGACCGCCTTGACCGGCTGGCGCCCACAGTGATGTATCGGGTCTCCCTGGAACCGTCACCCCGGGATGCCGTAGACGTTGGAAAGGCGATTCTGGGGCACCTGGCGGCCCTGACAGGGAGAGAGGCTGAGGCGGAGGTGGTTGTTGCCCGGCTGGAACAGGTCCTGGATAAGGGAAGGCGAGTGGCTCGTGAAAGGGGGATGGCCGGAGAGCCCATCGCAGTGCTTTACCCATTGGCAGAGCAGGGGCTGTTTATTGTTTCGAATGAACAGACGCTGGTCGTCAGCCTGGCGAACCGGCTGGGCGGCACCAATCCCTGGCCATTGCGGGAAGGCCACACCATCCACCAGCGGATTGAAATCCACGCGCTTGCCCAGGCACCCGATGCCCATATCTTCATGATCGGCAATTTCAGTGGAGCACCGATGTTTGAATCTCCGCTCTGGCGAGCTCTGCCGGCGGCGCGGAAGCATCGCTACGGCTTCCTGGCAACCAACTACTGGTCGTTTGGTGGGCCGCTGACCGCCACCGTCATCATGAAGCAGATGATTGATGTGATGAACGGGATGGGCTCAGACAGGCCGTCGCCCTAAATTTCCGGGTGCCCCGTTCGTCTTGGAGAGTATGGGAGGGGCGGTCTGCCCCTGCAGTTACAGGTCAGGCGAGGTACGTCATGAGTTTCGATAGCGAGAGCACCATTTTTCAGGTTGTCATTAACCACGAAGAGCAATACTCCATCTGGCCGAGCTACAAACCCATTCCCGAAGGCTGGAAAGCGATAGGCGTGGAGGGGGATAAGGCCTCCTGTCTCGCGCACATCCGTGAAGCGTGGACGGATATGCGTCCCAAAAGCCTGCAGGATGCGATGGCCGGAGGTTGACGCCGATGAATTCCATCACGGCCAGAACAGCGCCTGAGGCGTTGGCCATCGAGGACGGTGTTCCGCTCAAGGTCAGCCCGCTCACGCCGGATACCGGCCTGGAGCAGGTTGCTGGAGCAATTCGGGAGCTGGTCGAGCACCGACTGGAAAAAGACGGTGCCATCCTGTTTCGCGGCTTTTCAGCGCCCGGCGTTGAGGGCTTCCAGTCGTTTGCCGGTTCTTTTGGTCATCCGCTGCTCAGTTACGAGTTTGGTTCAACGCCACGCAGCCAGGTGACCGGAAAAGGTGTGTATACCTCAACGGAGTATCCGGCTCACAGAAGCATTCCACTGCATAACGAGCAGGCCTATACCACCGAGTGGCCAATGCGGATCTGGTTCTATTGTGCTCGGGCGGCCGAGCAGGGCGGGGAGACCCCCATCGCGGACAGCCGAGAGGTCTATCGCCGGATCGATCCGGCCCTGCGCCGGCGTTTCAGTGAGCGGGGGCTGACTTACGTCCGCAACTATGGCAACGGCCTTGATGTGGATTGGCAACAGGTGTTCAACACCGACAGTGCCGAAGCGGTTGAGGTTTTCTGCCGACGGCAGGGTATTGACGTAACCTGGAAAGACGATGGTTGTCTGCGCACGGCTCAGCGCTGTCAGGCAGTTGCCCGTCATCCCCGTACCGGCGACAAGGTGTGGTTCAATCAGGCGCACCTGTTCCACTTGTCGGCGCTGGATGAGGAAATGCAGGCGATCCTGCTGGAAACCGTGGGCGAGGACAATCTGCCCAGAAACGTTTACTACGGCGATGGCGGCGCCATTGAGTCCTCCGCCCTGGAGGAAGTCCGGGGTGTTCTGGATGAATGTCGCGTGGTCTTCCCGTGGCGCAGCGGCGACATCCTGATGCTGGACAATATGTTGATGGCCCATGCGCGGGAACCCTTCGCCGGCCCCAGGAAAGTCGTCGTTGCAATGGCCGAGGGGCATGGGCTTTCCAGCAATCCACAGAACCCGGCGCTTCGGGAGGAGGTAACGTGAGTACAGCAGATGCTTTGGAAAACCCGGGTGTTCCGATACGACCGCAAAAACCCGTTGGCGAGGTGTACCGCCGCCATGATACCCAGTTGTGCAGTTGGATTTCTTTTCGTACGTTGGATATCCGGGAAGACCTGGCGCGCTTCAATCGTTGGCAGAACTCCCCCAGGGTCGAGTATTTCTGGGAGGAGAGCGGGTCGCTGGAAGAGCATCGCAGACATCTGGAGGTCCTCGCGAAGGACCCCCATTGCCTGCAACTGATCGGCTGTTTTGATGACGAACCGTTTGGTTTTTTCGATGTCTATTGGGCCCAGGAAGATCGTATCGGGCCCCATTGTGAGGCCGGATTGCATGATCGTGGCATCCACATGCTGGTCGGGGAGGATCACCACCGTGGCCCTCACAAAGTGGCGTGCTGGCTGCCGTCCCTGGTGCACTACCTGTTTCTGGATGAACCCCGGACACAGCGTATCGTCTCCGAACCTCGGTCCGACAACGACCGTATGATTCACCACCTTCAGAATACCGGCTTTGATCGGGTCCGGGATTTTGATTTCCCCCACAAACGAGCCGCGCTCATGTCACTTTCGCGGGAGCGCTTCTTTGAACGGTCTTCGATGTGTTAGGTTCCTTCCTCTCAAACAGCTTTACGCAGCCTGATTCATGACTATTCGTGCGCTTGCCCCCCTGTTCGTCGGGGATTTCGAACATTACCGGGACATACTGGTTCTGCCGGATGATCCGCGGCCAGCAATTCCTGTCCGGGAACTGATAACCACCGATGGCCTGGCGTGGCTGTTGGAACATTATCGCCGCTTTCAGCCAGGTGATGACCGGCGGGCATTGGTTTCCCAGTGGTCCCGCACATACTTCGTGAAGCTGATCGTGCCGACTGTGGCGGCGAACATGGTGCTGGGGCATGAGCTGCCAGTGGCACTCGACAAGCTTGAGGTGATTCTGGGGGATGACGGCTTGCCGGAAGCCTTCCGGCTACCCCATGAGGGACAGCCCTTTGCGAGCAAGCCCGAAGGGCCTTTCGAACGCTTTAAGGAGCTGCTGGACGGCAACTTCGAACCACTTATCGAGGGCTGGAACCAGCAGGTAAAGCTGTCCAGGAAGGTGTTGTGGAACAATGCCGCCAATTATGTTGAGTGGTTGGTTCATGCCATGGCTGGCCTTGGATTGCCGGCGGAGATGCTTGCTGACGGCAAACAGCTGATTGAATCAGAGCGCCGCCCGGATGGTGGCAAAAACCCGATGTTCAGCCCGGTACGCTATGTGGAACGCTCATCCGGGCCTTCGCCCCTGCGTCAGCGGCGTCAGTGTTGTATCCGTTACCGGCTGCCGGAGCTGGCGCTGTGTGAGAATTGTCCCCATATTGATAAACCGCCTAAAGGGGCCCGGCTTCCGGAAAGCCTGGTCGAGCAGGCCTGAGCAGAACAACCAATCGGTTTAAAAGCGTCAGGGTACCAAACGGCGGGGTTCAGGCGATGGCAATGTGTGCCCCATCGTTATGAGGGTGAGGCATGACAGACATGGAAATACCGTAGATGGATTCCAGTGTGCTGGTGTTCATCAGCTCTTTGGGCGCACCCTGCGTCAGTAACTTTCCGCTGTGGAGTGCGACCAGGTGGTCACAGTAGGTGGCGGCCATATTGATGTCGTGCAGAACCACAACGACACCCATGTCCAGCTCCCTGCCCAGGTTGCGAACCAGCGACAGGACTTCCACCTGGTGGGCAATATCAAGTGCGGAAGTGGGTTCGTCCAGCAGCAGGTACCGGGCGTTCTGGGCGATCAGCATGGCCAGCCAGACCCGCTGGCGCTCGCCCCCAGACAGTTCATCGACGTTGCGGTGGGCAAACTGTTCCGTATCCGTCAGTGCCATGGCTCGGTTCACCTGGGCCCGGTCTTCGGCGGAAAAGCGTCCGAGTGCGCCATGCCAGGGGTAGCGGCCGAAACGTATCAGATCGATAACACGCAGGCCTTCTGTCGGTGGCAGCTGTTGCGGCAGGTAAGCGATCTGCCTCGCCAGGGGTTTGTCGCCCCACGATTCCAACGGTTTACCCTCAAGGGAAACCTGGCCTGATGTCGGCGTCAGTTGGCGGGCGAGCAGTTTTACCAGCGTGGATTTTCCAGAGCCGTTGTGCCCGATCAGCCCAACCACCTGACCATGCTTAATGGTCAGGTCGATCGGATGGAGCAGGGTCTTTCCATTGATCTGCCAACTGACGGCGTCCAGTTTAAACATAGTGCCTCTGGCGGGAGATTGAGAGAAACCGTGATCCTATCTCAAATGGTAATGGTTATCAATTGTGGTGGTTGGCGGGAACCACGATCAGGCTGATCAGGCGGTCGTGCTCCTGCACGAACCGGGCTTCCAGTTCCGTATTCGTAGGCCACTGTTCGGAAAGGTGGGTGAGCAGGCGCAATCGTGCTGTGCCATCCGGGTCCCATGACAGCACTTCCGCGTGCTCGAAGTAGAAGCGCTTCTGAACCAGCGGATACAGCGCCTTGAAGAGCGTTTCCTTGAGGCAGAACACCAGAGTGATGAAATGCCCTGCATGATTGGCCAGTTCCGAACGAAACCGTGTCTGCTCTGAAGGGGTCAGGATTTGCCGGCAAAGCGGTAGGGCGCGTTCATCGGGCATGATGATTTCCGCATCCAGGCCAACTCCGGCGTAGTCGATCTGCTGGCCAATCACCGCCGCAGCCCAACCCTGGGTATGGGTGATTGAGCCTACGCAGCCGGTTGGCCATACCGGCGCCCGGTCATCGCCGAGGGCTGGCACCACCGGTTGCCCCGTGGCGCGCAGTAAGCCTTCGCGGGCGCAGAAACGGCCAGCCAGGTATTCCGCCTGGCGTTTGGCAACGGCCCTTTCCACGGACGGTGGCGGAACGATGTCACTGATCGTAAAGTCGTCCGGTTTGAGGTTATCAGGATCAAAATCCAGGCTGATCAGCTCAAGCCCTGGCAACGATTGCGGCCAGGGCCACCGGTCATCCGGGGTACTGCAGCATGCTGGCAGGAGGCTCACTGTCAGAACGCTCCAGCGCGGTCAGACATTGAACCGAAAGTGGACAACATCGCCGTCCTGGACGATGTATTCCTTGCCCTCAAGGCGCCACTTGCCGGCTTCCTTGGCTCCGGCCTCACCGTTGTACTTGACGAAGTCATCGTAGCTCACCACTTCGGCGCGGATGAAGCCGCGTTCGAAGTCGGTATGGATCACGCCTGCCGCCTGTGGTGCGGTAGCGCCCACTTTTACCGTCCAGGCGCGGACTTCCTTCACCCCTGCGGTAAAGTAGGTCTGAAGGTTCAGCAGACCGTAGCCGCCGCGAATGACCCGGTCCAGGCCAGGCTCGTCCATGCCCATTTCTTCCAGGAACATGGATTTTTCGTCGTCTTCCAGTTCGGAGATTTCGGCTTCTATCTTGTTGCAGATAGGCACCACAACTGCGTTCTCGGATTCCGCAATCTTTTTCACGGTGTCCAGGTGAGGGTTATTCTCGAACCCGTCTTCGCTGACGTTGGCGATGTACATGGTTGGCTTTACGGTGAGCAGGCAGAGTTCGCGGATCAGTGCCATCTTCTCTTTGTCGAGATTCATGCTGCGAACCGGTTTGCCTTCGTTCAGCACGGGAAGCAGGGTGTCGAAGACTTCAAGCTGAGCTTTGGCCTCTTTGTCGCCGCTTTTTGCGACTCGCTGAACCCGTTTGATGGCCTTCTCGACGGTTTCCAGATCGGCCAGGGCCAGTTCTGTGTTGATGATTTCGATATCCGACGCCGGGTCAATCTTGTTGGCGACGTGAATGACGTTGTCGTCCTCGAAGCAACGCACCACATGGGCAATGGCGTCGGTCTGACGGATGTTGGCCAGGAACTGGTTGCCCAGGCCTTCGCCTTTCGAGGCACCTTCTACCAGGCCGGCGATATCCACGAATTCCATTGTGGTTGCCACCACCTTTTCCGGCTTTACGATGTCAGCGAGCTTGTTGAGGCGGGGGTCGGGCATGGCCACGACGCCGGCGTTAGGCTCAATGGTGCAGAAGGGGAAGTTTTCCGCGCCAATACCGGATTTGGTCAGTGCGTTGAACAGGGTGGATTTGCCGACGTTGGGAAGGCCGACGATGCCGCAGTTAAATCCCATGGAATGCCTCTGCTGGTGCTGGAAAATTTGGGCGGATTATACCGGTTTGAAGCTGTGCAAGCGATTCATCGCAGCGGGAAGTTTGCCGCTGGCAGCGTCCGGCAGTACGCGAATGATTTCGTCGATCAGGGCGTTGAGTTCTTCGGTTTCCCGTTTGCCCAGGCGGCCGAGAACATAGCCTGTGACCTGGCGGCTGTCGCCGGGGTGGCCGATGCCGATGCGCAGGCGCTGGAAGTCGTTGGTGCCGAGGTGAGCAATGGTGTCCCGCAGGCCGTTGTGTCCACCATGGCCGCCGCCTTTTTTTAGCTTGGCGGTACCCGGGGGCAGATCGAGCTCGTCGTGGGCAACCAGAATCTGTTGGGGCTGAATCTTGAAGAAGTCCGCCAGTGCCTTGATGGAGAGGCCACTGCGGTTCATATACGTGGAAGGGTTCAGCAGGTGCAGGTCGAGACCCTGAAGCTGAATTCGGGCGTAGAGCCCGTGGTATTTCTTTTCGGGGCGGAGCGACTGGCCCGTTTCACGGGCCAGTGCTTCCACGAACAGGGCACCGGCGTTGTGGCGGGTATTCGCATAGTCGGGGCCGGGGTTACCCAGTCCCACCACCATGAGGATATCCTGTGCCATCTGCCGTTGCCCTCATTCGTACAGGAGCGATTACTCCTTGTCTTCGCCTTCTTCACCCGCTTCGCCGTCTTCGCCTTCGTCAGTATCTTCTGTCTTGGCAGCGCGCGGCTTGTGGATTGCAACGACTGGCAGGTCGTGGTCTTCACCCTGCAGCAGAGCCGCAATACGAACGCCTTTCGGCAGTTTGAGGTCGCTCAGGTGAACAACCTGGTCCATCTCCACGGCAGTCATGTCGACTTCGAGGAACTCAGGCAGGTTCTGCGGCAGACAGATCACTTCTACTTCGTTGATCTGGTGGTTGGCAACGCCGCCCTGGAGCTTGATGGCCGGTGCAGTTTCTTCGTTCAGGAAGTGCAGCGGTACGTTAACGTGGATTTCGTGATCCTTGTCAACGCGCAGGAAGTCAGCGTGGGTCAGCAGCGGCTTGTACGGGTGACGCTGCAGATCCTTCAGGATCACGCTTTCTTTCTTGCCTTCCAGTTCGATGGTCAGAATGTGTGAGAAGAAGGCTTCGTTTTCCAGAGCTTTTTTCAGCTCGTTGTGCCAGATGGAAATCGAAACGGCTTCTTTCTTCCCGCCATAAATGATGGCCGGAATTTTACGCTCCTCACGACGCAGGCGGCGGCTCGCACCTCTCCCCTGATCGCCACGAGGAAATGCTTCGATAAGAAATTCCTGAGACATGGTTATAACCTCAATTTTCACCAGAGCGGCCCGCGACCAGGTCCTGAACCGGTGATATTTTCGATATGCCGGCTGTTTTCCGGCGGACTAAACAGACCGGGAGCCCACTGGGCTCCCGGTCTGGATTCTTTTCACTAAATCAGGTGGTTAGCTGATCAGGCGTTCTCAAACATCGCGCTGATGGACTCTTCGTTGCTGACGCGACGAATGGATTCCGCAAGCAGTCCAGCCATAGTGAGGATGCGGATCTTATCACAATTACGCGCTTTGTCACCCAGTGGGATGGTGTCGCAGACAACCAGTTCGTCCAATTCGGAGGCGTTGAGGTTGTCAACAGCCGGGCCTGAAAGGACGGGGTGGGTGATGTAGGCGACCACGCTGGCGGCACCATGCTCCTTAAGAGCGTTGGCGGCTTTGCAAAGCGTGCCGGCGGTGTCGATGATGTCGTCCACCAGGATACAGGTCTTGTCCTTTACATCACCGATGATGTGCATGACCTGCGACACGTTGGCCTTGGGACGGCGCTTGTCGATGATGGCGAGGTCGGCATCGTCCAGTCGCTTGGCAACGGCACGGGCACGAACAACGCCGCCAACGTCAGGAGATACCACTACGAAGTTCTCAAAGCGCTGCTTCTCGATATCCTCAAGCATGACCGGGGTGGCGTAGATATTGTCCACCGGAATGTCGAAGAAGCCCTGGATCTGGTCGGCGTGGAGGTCAACGGTCAGGACCCTGTCAACGCCGATGCTGGAAATCATATCTGCAACCACTTTGGCACTAATGGCAACACGGGTGGAGCGAACACGGCGATCCTGGCGGGCATAGCCATAGTAAGGGATAACCGCGGTAACCCGGGTGGCAGATGCACGGCGCAGTGCGTCGGCCATCACGATCAGTTCCATCAGGTTATCGTTGGTGGGGTTGCAGGTGGGCTGAATGATGAAGACATCATGCCCGCGAACATTTTCGTTGATTTCAACGGTGGTTTCACCATCGCTGAAGGTTCCAACGGTGGCCTGGCCCATGGGAATGTGAAGTTTCTGGGCGATGGCCTTGGCAAGCTCCGGGTTGGCGTTGCCAGTAAAAATCATCAGTTTGGACACGACGGCATCCTTCTCGGTATCGGCGTTTGATTCAGAAGAAGCGGGAGAAAGGTGGCTGGGGTGGCAGGATTCGAACCTGCGCATGACGGGATCAAAACCCGTTGCCTTACCACTTGGCGACACCCCAGTATCGTGCTTTTTTGGCATCATTTCAGCTCTGTCAGCTTTTTGTGAAGTGGTGAAATGTTCACCCCTTGAGCTACGAACCCCGTGATGCCGGAGGGTTTGCTTTCCCAGATAATCCGGGCTGCGGATTCTGTCGGGAAACGTCCAAATATGCAAGCCCCGGTTCCGGTTAATCTTGCAGGTCCGAATTGTGCAAGCCACTCCAGGCTTTGATGAACCTCAGGATACAGTCTTCGAACTACATCCTCACAGTCGTTTCGGTACCTCGAGGCGTCTCCCTCAAAAGCGGGCGCTATTTTGATTCCGGGGGTATCCCTTGTCAACCCTTGCTCGGAAAAAATCTCTTTGGTGCTTATATCGCAAGGTGGTTTTATAACCAGAAACCAGTCTTCTGGTGGGTTGGCGTCGGTGAGTCGTTCGCCCACGCCTTCGCCCCAGGCTGCATGTCCGCGAACGAATACGGGCACATCGGCACCCAGGGACAGGCCCAGTTCAGCCAACTCGTCCAGGGAGCGGTTCAGGCCCCACAGGCGGTTCAGCCCCACCAGTGTGGTGGCGGCATTGGAGCTGCCACCGCCCAGGCCACCGCCCATGGGCAACTGCTTGTCGACTGCAATACTGACACCGGGAGTCGTATGACCTGCGGTTGCCGCCAGTTGTCGCGCAGCACGGACAATCAGGTTTTCCTCGTCGGGCACCCCGGGCAGGGGTTGCTCAAGGACGATTCTACCATCGGTGCGTGCGGTCAGGGTCAGGGTGTCGCCATAATTCAGAAACTGAAACAGGGTTTGCAGTTCATGGTAGCCATCCGGTCGACGCCCGAGAATATGCAGGAAGAGGTTCAGTTTTGCCGGGGAAGGCAGAACCAGGCTGTTCACCGGCTGTCTCCATCGGTCTGGTTCCAGCTGGTAACCACCACCCTCACGCGCTTCTCGCCCTTGGCCGCCGTGATACGGGCGGGCAGATGAGGGTAGCCCTCTATGAATGCTTGCCAGCGGTCGTAGCGGATCTCCCAGCCCAGTTGGCGTATGACGGCCAGTTGACCCTTGTCGTCGAAGAACAGCCGGAAGTCCCCGTCAGGGCCGGGCAGGCCCCGTATCCACCAGGCCAGGCTGTCAATGGGGAGCAGCCAGCCGGTGGCGGCGTTGACCAGGGACTCCGGGTCGCCGGACTGGTAGCGCTCGCCGTTGGGAAGTGTGAGTTCGATGAACCCGGGAACGCCTTCAAGGGTAGTGCGGCCCATACCGAGGAACGATGATGACAGCGCCAGTTCGTACGTTTCCCGGTCCTGTTTCCAGTAGTTGATGACGGCGGTGCCGCTGTCCGAGGGCTGGCGAACGGCGAGTTTGCCGGTCAGTTCCCAGTGCTGAAGCTGGTCAAGTCGGGCACTGGTCTTGCGCCAGTCGGCCGGTGGCTGTTCAGTCAGGCCTTCGGGAAGTGGTTCAACTGTCAGTGAGCTACAGCCGCTCAGAACCAGGGCGGCGAACGTCAGCGCGATAACCGATAATTTCACAGGGACGGCTCCCCGGTCAGCCTTTCAACAGTTTCAGTCAGTATCGGGTGGTCCGGGTCCTGCTCGAAGCCTTCTCTCCAGATCGAGCGGGCCTGTTCCTGATTGCCGGTTTGCCAGAGCGCTTCGCCGTAATGAGCGGCTACTTCCGGGTCAGCGTAGGCCTCCCAGGCACGTGACAGATAGCTCAGTGACTCGTCGGTGTTGCCCTGCAGATACAGTACCCAGCCCATGCTATCGAGTATGGCAGGGTTCTCCGGATCGATGGCCAGGGCTCTCTCAATATAGTCCCTGGCTTCATCGAGTCGGTCCGTGCGGGTGGTAAGGATATAACCCAGCGCGTTGAGTGCCACGGCGTTGTCGGGCTGTTCCTCGATGATTGTTCTCAGATCGGCTTCGGCCTGCTCTGGCTTATCCATGGAGTCGAGCAGCATGGCACGGGCGTAGCGAATGCGGACATTGCCAGGGAAGGATTCCAGGGCTTCATTGGCCGCCTGAAGGGCTCGCTCGTCATGATCCCGATCCAGCAGGAGATTGATTTCCAGCAGGCGGAAATTCTCGTCCTGGTCGGGGTTGTTCTTGCGGATCTCGCGAATGTCGGCCAGGGCCTCGTCCAGCTCTCCCTGTTCCGCCATCAGTTCGCTGGCACGGGCCAGGGCCGGGAAAAAGTAATTACCTTTCTCGACATTCCTGTAGTAGCCGATGGCCTGCTCGTTTTCGTTTTCCTCGTCGGCAATCCGGCCCAGGTAGTAGTGAGCCTCATCGCTGTGGTGGCCTTGTTCGATCAGGCGTGTCAGTTCCTCCTCGGCCAGCGCGATCTGATCGTTTTCAAGCGCGACCAGGGCGTAGGAGAGCCGCAGGCCGGGAACGTCGGGGAAGCGGTTAACCAGCCGGCGGAATTCGTTCTGGGCGGTTTGCAGCTCACCTTCGCCGATCAGCATGCGGCCGTAGAGGGTTCCCATCTGGCGATTATCGGGGAATTGTCGTGTATTCGCCCTCAGGTGATCCAGGGCCTGCTGTTTCTGGTTGGTCTGGTAGAGCAGGTCGCCCTTGAGTATCAGTGCTGGCTGGAAATCCGGCTTGCTGTCCAGAAGGGGTTCCAGTTTGGCGAGGGCTTGCTGGGGCTCGCCCGTCACCTTCAGTAGAAGGGCAATGCTGTATTGCAGTTCCGGGTTGTCAGGGTGGCGCTGCTCCAGTTGCTGGTATAAGTCGAGCAGTTCCTGCTGTTGTTCCGGCGGCAGGTTTCCGGCCATCGCGGCAAGGCTGTCAAAATCCGCGTCGCCGCCCAGATCCATGATCTTTTCCATGTGGCCCAGGGCGGTCTCCAGTTCGTTCTTCTTCACGGCCTGGATGGCGGAGATGCGATGTGCCTGCATGTTGTTCGGGGCTACCTCCAGCCACAGCGCCGCCAGTTTCTGCTGCGCGTTATCGGCGTTCAGTGACTGGGCAATGCGCATGGTCCGCTCAATCACGCCCAGATCGCGGGATTGCTGTGCCGCCTTCATGTAATTGACAAGGGTGACGTCGAATCGGCCCCGTTGGGCGGCTATCTCGCCGGAAAGCAGCAGGTACAGTTCTTCCGGTTCGAAATCGGCGTAACGGATGTCCGCTGACGGTTCCGCGGATGATGCAGTGGCGTCATCAGGCGACGAGGTGGATTGCGATTCCTGGTTGTCCTGGAGAAAAGCGCAGCCGGACAGGGAAAACCCAAGCAGGCAGGTACCAAGCAGTAATGCAGACTTATGCATGCAACATCCCATGATCTGTGTACGATGCACCTGATCGGCCGGAGAAGGGTCTGGCGGCGGTCTCAGATGTGGCGTAGTGCGACGAGGCTCTATGATGGCACAAGCGCTTGATATTGCCCAACCTGTCAGCAGTTGCCGATATCACGATGGTTATGGGTGGCGACACTGGCTCCCGATCGTTAAAATGGCGGTATCGAACCGTCGTCAAAGATAAGGCAGTCTAACCCCGATATGGCACTGGTCACCCTCGGAATCAATCATCGCACCGCACCGGTAGAGTTGCGTGAGCGCGTCGCGTTCACGCCCGAGCGTATGGCCGAGGCGTTTGCCGAACTGCGTGCCACTTCCGGCGCCAGCGAGGCGGCGATCCTGTCTACCTGCAACCGCACCGAACTGTATCTGGCCGGAGATGACGACTGTGCCCCGGCGGTATTGCGGTGGTTGGCGGGGTTTCATGACATGGAGGCGGCAGACCTGGAAGACGTGCTCTACGTACATCGGGACTCAGACGCCGTGCGCCACATCATGCGGGTTGCGTCGGGGCTGGACTCCATGGTGCTTGGAGAGCCGCAAATTCTCGGCCAGCTCAAGGACGCCTATGCCCTCGCTCGCGAGCATGAAGCGAGCGGTGCGTTCCTGTCCCGTCTGTTCGAACATACGTTCTCCGTTGCCAAGCGGGTGCGCACGCAGACTGCTATTGGCGAAAACCCGGTGTCGGTGGCCTACGCTGCAGTCAGCATGGCGCACCACATCTTTGCGGATATGTCCCGCAATCGAGCCTTGCTGATTGGCGCCGGCAAAACCATTGAACTGGTCGCGAGGCATCTGGCCGACGCTGGCGTGAAAAACTTCCTGGTCGCCAATCGTACCCTGGAACGTGCCCAGGCGCTGGCGGACTCCCGTGGCGGGCAGGGCATTATGCTCTCCGACATTCCAGAACACCTGGCGAATGTGGACATCATCATTTCTTCCACTGCCAGCCCGTTGCCTATCCTTGGCAAGGGCGCCGTGGAGCGTGCGCTTAAAAAGCGCAAGCATCGTCCCTATTTCATGGTGGATATCGCCGTTCCCAGGGATATCGAACCCGAGGTGGGTTCCCTGGCTGATGTCTATCTCTATACCGTTGACGACTTGCGGCAGGTTATCGAGGAGAACGTTCGTTCCCGAGAGGGCGCCGCGCGGGAAGCCGAGAACATGGTTGCTGATGGCGTACAGCAGTTCCTGAGCCAGCTACGGGCCCTGGATGCTGTCTCCACCCTCAAGCAGTTCCGTCAGCGGGCCGAAGCCCTGAGAGACGGGGAGACCGAAAAGGCCATTCGCGCCCTGCGTAATGGCGCAGACCCCGAAACCGTGATGCGAAGCATGGCCCGGGGGTTGACCAACAAATTACTGCACGAGCCGTCCATCCAGGTCCGCAAGGCCACCACGGAGGGCAGAACCGAAGTCACTCAATGGCTCAGAGAGCTGCATCAGCTTGATGTGCTGGATGCCGACGCGCCCATCACCCCGGAAAAACTATGAAGTCATCGATTCAGTCCCGCCTCGAGCAGCTTGTTGACCGCTTCGAGGAAGTCAGCGCGTTGCTGAGCGATCAGGGTACTATTGCCAACCAGGATAAATTCCGCGATCTGTCCCGGGAATTTGCCGAGATTGAACCCATTGTTCACTGCTTCCAGGCATGGCAGAAATCCCGTGACGATGTTAAGGAAGCCACTGAACTGGCCCGCGACGGTGACGCCGACATGCGAGCCATGGCGGAAGAGGAGTTGGGCCTGGCGGAACAGAAGAGCGAGGAACTGGACGAAGAGCTCCAGCGCCTGATGCTGCCCAAGGACCCCAACGATGGCAAGAACGTATTCCTGGAGGTTCGTGCCGGCACCGGGGGCGATGAGGCGGCGATTTTTGCCGGTGACCTGTTCAAGATGTACATGCGTTATGCCGAACGCCAGCGCTGGCAGGTTGAGGTTATCAGCGCCAACGATGGTGAGCACGGCGGTTACAAGGAAATCATTGCCCGCATTGCTGGTAGTGCGGTCTATGGGGCACTGAAGTTTGAATCCGGTGCCCACCGGGTACAGCGGGTGCCGGAGACCGAATCCCAGGGCCGAATTCACACCTCCGCCTGCACGGTAGCGGTGATGCCGGAGGCGGATGAAACCGAGGCCGTTGAAATCAACAAATCCGACCTGCGGGTGGATACCTTCCGAGCTTCTGGCGCCGGCGGTCAGCACGTCAACAAGACTGATTCGGCGATTCGTATTACCCATATTCCCACGGGCATTGTGGTGGAGTGTCAGGAAGAACGCTCCCAGCACAAGAATCGGGCCAAAGCGATGAGTTTCCTGGCATCGCGCCTCCAGAATGAGGAAATTGAACGCCAGCAGAAAACCATGGCGGCCACCCGCAAGAGCCTGGTGGGCAGTGGCGACCGCTCAGAGCGAATCCGCACCTATAACTTCCCCCAGGGGCGGGTGACCGACCACCGCATCAACCTGACGCTGTACAAGCTGGATGAGGTTATTTCCGGCGATCTTGATGCCGTCATCATGCCTTTGCAGCAGGAACACCAGGCCGACCTGTTGGCCTCCCTGGCTGATGATTGACAAACCCCTGGCCTGTGAGGCGTTGCTGACAGAAGCTGCCGGGCTTATTGGCGGTGATTCTCCGCGCCTCGATGCTGAGCTACTGCTGGGTTATGTGACGGGTTGGTCCCGAACCACTTTCCGGGCCTGGCCCGAGCGTGAGGTGGACGTGGCCCTGGTTGCCCGCTTCAGAACCCTTGTGGAACGACGCTGTGAAGGCCACCCGATTGCACACCTGCTGGGCGAACAGGAATTCTGGTCACTCCCGCTGAAGGTCAATCCATCCACACTGATTCCCCGCCCGGATACTGAATGCCTGGTGGAGGCAGCGCTGGCGCTGGATTTACCGAGAAATGCCAATGTGCTGGATCTTGGTACCGGCACGGGTGCCATCGCACTGGCTCTGGCCAGCGAGCAACCCGGCTGGCGGGTTTCCGCCTGCGACGCCGTCCGGGAAGCAGTAGACCTGGCGACCGACAACGCCGACCAGTTGGGCCTGCCGGTGACGGTGCGACAAAGTAACTGGTTCGAGGATTTACCATCAGTTGCTTTTGATCTCATCGTTTCCAATCCACCGTACATCTCAGGGAATGATGTCCACCTGGGAGAGGGCGATGTGCGCTTCGAGCCGGCGTCGGCCCTGGTGGCCGGCGATGACGGCCTTGACGATATCCGGCGGATAACCGCCGAAGCCCCCGCTTGGCTCTCGCTTGAGGGCTGGTTGATACTGGAACACGGCTATGAACAGGGAGCGGCTGTGCGGCAGCTTTTTACCGATGCGGGATTGACCTGTGTGGAAACCCGCCAGGACTACGGCCGGCGTGACCGCTTCACCCTTGGGAGAAAACAAGATGCTGAACGATGAGGAACTGCTGCGCTACAGTCGCCAGATCCTGATGCCCCGGTTTGATATCGCAGGCCAGGCCAAGCTCAAGTCCGCGAGAGTGCTGGTGGTCGGTGCTGGCGGTTTGGGTTGCCCAGTAGCGCTCTACCTCGGGGCCGCCGGGATTGGCCACATGACGCTGATCGACGACGACCAGATCGAGATCGCCAATCTGCAGCGCCAGATCGCATTCGAACAGTCCGACCTGGGTGAATCCAAAGCCGAACATCTGGCTGACCGCGTTAGGCGCATAAACCCCGATGTGTCGGTGACAACCCTTACTGAACGCCTGGAAGGCGATGAACTTCAGCGGCAGGTAAACTCGGCGACCCTGGTGGTCGACTGCACCGACAACTTCAATACCCGCTTCGCCCTCAACCGCGCGTGTGTTGCTGCCCGCGTCCCACTGGTATCTGGCGCAGCCATTCGTGGGGAAGGGCAACTGTCGGTTTATGACGTCCGCGATGACAGCAGTCCCTGTTACCACTGTCTTTACTCAGAACAGGGCAACGAAGACCTGACCTGTTCCGAAGCTGGTGTTATCGGCCCCCTCGTTGGCATGATCGGCGCTTCCCAGGCAATGGAAGCCGTGAAAGTCATCACCGGTGTCGGCAAACCGTTGATTGGGCGCCTGCTCATTCTTGACGTCTGGCAAATGGAGTGGCGGGAAATGAAACTCGCCAGAGACCCAGAATGTCCAGTCTGCAAAAGCAGAGAGTCAGCATAAGGCGGGCTGGGGGAAGGCTCTGCCAAAACCGTGCGGAGCCATGGATGGCGGAGCCGAGCGTACATGGACGTATTCACAGCGTGTTTTGGCAGAGCCTTCCCCCAGCCGGCCGTTTCCTCCCAACGACGAAGCCGGCGCTTTAATTTTTCAGGGCCTGAAACTTTGAAATTGCCTCTTTCCTGCTTTCTTTCAGGTCAACGATAGGTCGTGGATACCCACCGGGAATCACACCACCGGCCCAGGGTTGGTGAATCCGTTTATTGTCCAGCTTTGCGATCTCGGGAACGTATTTGCGGATGAATTCGCCATCCGGATCAAACCGCTCACTCTGAGTGGCCGGATTGAATACCCGAAAATACGGCGCCGCATCGGTGCCGGTGGAGGCGCTCCACTGCCAGCCGCCGTTATTGGAGGCCAGGAAGCCGTCCACCAGTTTTGACATGAAATAGGCCTCACCCAGTCGCCAGTCGATGAACAGATTCTTGGTGAGGAACATCGCCGTGATCATGCGCAGCCGGTTGTGCATCCAGCCGGTCTGGTTCAGCTGGCGCATGGCGGCGTCGACAATGGGGATGCCGGTGTTGCCCGATTTCCAGGCTTCGAAGTTCTCGCCGGGTGTATTCCATTGCAGGGCCTCGGTCTCCGGTTTGAACGCCCGGTGCATACTAATCCTGGGGTAGTGGTAAAGGATATTGATGTAGAAATCCCGCCAGGCAATTTCATTGGTCCAGGTGGCCAGGCCTTCCTGGTTGCCTCCCATACCTTGCTGCTGGCGGGCGGCAATCAGGCACTGTTTGCCGGAAAGCACCCCGTTGGCCAGGTAAGGGGAGAGCAGGCTGGTACCATCTACGGAAGGCAGGTCGCGCAGATCCTTATAGTCCCCGCCGTGGTCGTCGAGGAACTGTTCCAGTTGCTGGTGGGCGGCGTCCTCGCCGGTTTCAACAAGCCGGGGTGGTGGATTATCGAAGCATTTTGGCAGGCCTTCATAATAAAGAGGCTTAACAGGCTCGCCGACGGGCTTGGGAACGGGAAAGAGGGTTGGCTGCGCCTCATCAATCCAGCTTCGCCACCGACGGGAAAACGGGGTGAACACGGAATAGGGCTCACCCTGTTGAGTGAGGATGGTGCCAACAGGCGCTACCGTCTGGTCCCGGTATTTATTCACCGCCACGCCAATATCATCAAGGGTGTGTTTTACGGCCTTGTCGCGGCGCCTTTCGTTAACTCCGTATTCCTCATTGAAATGCACATGCCGGATACTCTCGCGCCGGCAGAATTTTTCCAGTTTTTCAACGCTATCGGCGAACGTGGTTGCGGTCATGAATGATAGGGGTATGCCTGATTTCGCCAGTTCTTCCGACAGCGCATTGGCGTGGTCCAGCACAAATTGAACCCGCGCCGGAGACCAATCATGCTCCTGCCACTGAGCCGGGGTTACGATAAAACAGGCCTGCACCGGTTGCTGTTGCTTGCAGGCCGCCGTAAGGGCAGCGTTGTCGGCAACGCGCAGGTCGTTTCGGAACCAGACGAGCTGAGTCATTGAGCTTCCTGAGTTTGATGGCGGATCGACAGTTATGGATGGATATTCGCTGGAACGTGCTGATTGGATTATAGTTAATGGAAGAATTTATGGACAAAGGGCCGGAATGACGACGAGTCTGGACACACAGCGAACGATGCAGGATGGCCACTGGGCAACGCCTTACACATTGGAACCCGGGCAGACGCAATACCACGAACTCAGCCACACCCGAATCTGGATAACCCTGCTGGATCAGGAATGGCTGATCCGCTACCAGCGTATGCCCGAAGACGACAATCAGGAGCGTTGGCAGCAAAGGGTAACCCACACGCTACCCGATGCGGATCTGGAGGTTCATCGGTTCGTACGGCCGGATGATGGCAGTCAGGTTTGCTACCTGCCAGCGATGTCCAGCCTTGCTACGGTGATACGTCCCTATCAGCCGCTGACCATCCCCGCCGAGAGTGAGTGCACCATTTACGTGGGCACCCTCCTGTGGATGCGAATCCAGGCTGGAAGCAAAGGCACGCACCTGATGGAACTGCCGCTGGCAGATCCGTCGTTGACCTGGGTGGGAAGAACCACCATGGAAGGCGAGCTGTGCTACTCCGCCGCCACGTTTGCGCGCCTGGTGCTCGAAGCTGTGCCCAAACGTCCCTGGCGGGCGATTACCCCGGTGCGGATCGTCAATGAACGACAGGAACCGCTGCTGCTGGAGCGGTTCAATCTGCCCACCCCGTTGCTGTCCCTGCATCGTAATGACAAGGGGCAGCTATGGACACCGCGTGTGACGGTGACCTGCGAAACCGATATGAACTCAGCACGCCTGAAGATTGACCAGTCGCTTATTGCTGCTGCCGGACAGTGCGAGCTTATTTCGCCGGCGCGGGAACAAACCTCCCGTGGCGGGTTGGTACGAGCCTACGACCGTATATTTGGCTGATATCATCGGCCAATTGTCGACATCGAATCCGTAAACGGAGTTACCTCCTTGATTGAGCAGTTTGAAAGCAGCCTGATGCAGTTTTTTGGTGCCATTGCCTGGGGCAAGTGGATCAGCACCCTGTTCCTGTTGATTCTTGGCATTGTGCTGGCTTCATTTGCGGCCCGTGGAGTTACCCGCTTCATGGAGGACCGTGCGTCACGGCACCACACGGTGATGTTGAGGCGGCTGGTTTTCTACATCGTGCTGGCCATATTCTTCGTCGCCGCCTTGCGTGAAGCCGGCTTCTCTCTCGACGTGGTGCTCGGTGCCGCCGGTATACTGACGGTTGCCATTGGTTTTGCCTCCCAGACATCCGCCTCCAACATGATCAGCGGGCTGTTCCTGCTGGTGGAAAAACCCTTTGAAATCGGTAACTTTATTGAAGTGGAGAACACCATTGGCGAGGTGGTTTCCATTGATATGCTGAGTGTGAAGTTGCGCACGCCGGACAACCTGTATGTGCGTATTCCCAATGAAACCCTGATCAAGACCCGCGTGGTCAACCGCTCACGCTTTCCCATCCGTCGTATGGACCTGACGGTGGGCATTGCCTACGCCGAGGATGTGGAGCGGGTTGAAAAACTGCTTCTTGAGCTCGCGAGACAGAACAGTGCGAGTCTGGAAGAGCCGAAGGCATTTGTACTGGTCACCGGGTTTGGTCCATCCTCAGTGGACCTGCAGTTCTCGTTCTGGGTGCCCAGCAACAAAGTGTTGGAGGGTCGGAGCCAGATGATGGTGGCCATCAAGAAAACGCTTGATGAGGAGGGCGTTGAAATACCCTTCCCCCATACGAGCATTTATGCCGGAAGCCATTCCGAGCCCTTCCGGGTGGAGCTGCTTCGGCCGGAAACCACAACCAACAAGGGAGGCCCGGATGCCGACCAGAATGGATGATGCCTCGAAAGCCGGCCCGGTGCCGGACACAGACGGAAAGCTGGCATTGGGCTGGCGCGAGTGGGTTGCCTTGCCGGAGTTCGACATTTCCCGGATCAAGGCGAAAGTGGATACCGGTGCCCGCACCTCTTGTCTGCATACCTTCCGTACCGAACCCTACACAGAGAGCGGTCAGCGCCGGGTCCGCTTTTGGGTGCACCCGGTTCAGAACGATCTACATCACGTGGTGGAGTGCGATGCGGCGGTTCTGGATGAGCGCAACGTCTCGGACTCCGGTGGTCATAAAGAACTGCGCCTGGTGATCGAAACCCGGTTGGTGCTCGGCAACATCGAGTGGCCCATCGAAATGACATTGACCAATCGTGACTCCATGCGTTTCCGTATGCTGCTTGGTCGAACGGCAATGGCCAGGCGCGCCATTGTTCTTCCTGAATGTTCCTATCTTGCCGGCGAGCCGGCCCTAAGGACGAAAACATGAAAATTGCGATTCTGTCGCGTAACCGTCATCTCTACTCAACACGTCGTCTGGTGGAGGAAGGGATCAATCGGGGCCACGAAGTGAAGGTGATCGATTGCCTGCACTGCTCCATGAACATCACGTCCGCGGACCCTCGCATTCACTACCACGAGGAAGTCCTGGAAGATTTCGATGTGGTGATCCCCCGTATTGGCGCGTCGGTGACCTTCTACGGGACGGCCGTGTTGCGGCAGTTCGAGATGATGGGCGTTTTCCCCGTCAATGAGTCCGTGGCCATTACCCGCTCTCGGGACAAGCTGCGTTCATTGCAGTTGCTGGCCCGAAAGGGCGTTGGCATGCCGGTGACCGGCTTCGCCAACAAGCCGGACAACGTGCCGGAACTGCTGCAGATGGTGGGCGGTGCCCCCGTCGTTATTAAACTGCTGCAGGGCACCCAGGGCATTGGCGTGGTGCTGGCCGAAACCCGCAAAGCGGCGGAAAGTGTCATTGAGGCTTTCATGGGCCTGAAAGCGGACATCCTCGTGCAGGAATTCATCAAGGAAGCCGGTGGCGCTGATATCCGCTGTTTCGTGATTGGTGACAAGGTGATTGCGGCGATGAAACGTCAGGGTGGGGAAGGCGAGTTCCGTTCCAACCTGCACCGGGGCGGTACTGCCTCTCTGGTGAGGATCACCCCCGAAGAGCGCAAAACGGCGATCACGGCTGCAAAATCCATGGGCCTGAACGTGGCCGGTGTGGATCTGCTGCGTTCCAGCCGTGGGCCCCTGGTTATGGAAGTGAACTCCTCACCGGGCCTGGAAGGTATTGAAAATGCCACCAGCAAGAACGTGGCCGGCATGATCATCAACTGGACCGAGAAAAACCAGAAGCCCTGGAAAACCCGCACCAAGGGGAGAGGCTGATATGGCTGCTCGGGCGCCGTTTGTTATCGCCGGTCACGAGGTCAAGGCCGGCACTCGACAGACTGTTGAGATTCCGGTTGCCAAACTTTATACCCACACGCCACTGCATATTCCCGTTGAAGTGGTTCATGGGCGTCGAAGCGGGCCGGTACTGATGGTTTGCGGAGCGATACACGGGGATGAAATCAACGGTGTCGAGATCGTGCGCAGGGTGCTGACCAACTCCGCCCTGCGGCATTTGCGGGGGACGTTAGTGGCGGTTCCCATCGTGAATATTTTCGGGTTTGTCCAGCGCACCCGTTACCTTCCGGACCGCCGGGATTTGAACCGTTGCTTCCCGGGCAGTGAAACCGGCTCCCTCGGTGGTCGCATTGCCTACCTGTTGCGCACTCAGATCATGGAGAATGTCTCCCACATTATTGACCTGCATACGGGCGCCATACACCGGTTCAATTTGCCGCAGATTCGAGCGGAGCTCAAAAACCCGGAAACCATCCGTATGGCTGAGGCCTTTGGTGCGCCCATTATCATCAACGCAAGCCTGCGGGAGGGCAGCCTTCGCGCCTACGCTGACTCCCAGGATATTCCGGTGGTCACCTTCGAGGGCGGGGAGGCCCTGCGATTTGACGATGTGGTGATTGCCAGCGGCGTGAAAGGGGTCATCCGGGTGATGCGGGAACTGGAGATGATTCCCGCCAAGAAAGGCCCCAAGGCCCCCAGGAAACGCTCGGAAACGGCTGCAAACTCGCAGTGGGTGCGAACGGACACCGATGGCATCATGCGCCCGGTTGCCAGTCTTGGCCAGAAAGTCCGTAAAGGTCAGCGACTGGCCATGGTAGCCGACCCGTTCGGCGAGTCGGAAACCGCAGTGACATCACCCTGTTCCGGCATTGTTATTTGTGTGAATAACCTGCCGCTGGTAAACGAGGGCGAGGCGATCTACCACATTGCCCGATTTGACGAACTCAGCGAGGCGGAGAAGGCGATGGACTATTTCCGCAGCAGCTATGAAGGAGATGTGGGCGACGACGTGGTGCCCGTCCATCCCTGGGACGACCGGCAGAAATAGAAACGAGGTTGGACATGATCTGGGATCAGACCTTTATCGAACTGAAGCCCCAATCCAGGGGCTTTCACCTGGTAACCAATGAAATCCTGGCCCAGGCGCCGGCCCTGCAGAACTGCCAGGTGGGGCTTTTACACCTGTTTATCCAACACACGTCCGCCTCCCTGGCCATTAACGAGAACGCCGACCCGGACGTGCGCGGCGATCTGGAGCGCCATTTCAATGTGATGGTGCCCGAGAATGCGCCCCACTATGAGCACACCATGGAAGGCCCGGACGACATGCCGGCTCATATAAAAAGTGTTCTGGTCGGCCCCTCACTGACCATTCCCGTGAACGACGGACACCTTGCCCTGGGCACCTGGCAGGGGATCTATCTGTGCGAACACCGGGACCGGGCCGGCGGTAGGCGGGTCGTAGCAACTTTGCAGGGACGGTGGTAACCGCTTGCTGTCACATAAGAAAGTGGCTGGGTGTTCGCCCTTGTAAACCATGCATCACGGGCGTCTTTCTCTGTAGGCACCCTGAAACGGGAATCAACGTATGCAAATACTCAACCCTGAAATCGTCGCCGAAAACCTGCCCTGGAATGCGCTCGTCGACCAGTTGGAACGTGCTTTCGCTGGCGGCATCGTAACACCACCTCGCCACCATCATGCCGTTGAGCGTCAGGACGGGGAGGCTACGATGCTGCTGATGCCGGCGTGGGAAGATCAGGGCGGACAGCCGGGCTATCTTGGGGTGAAGATGGTGAACGTTTTCCCCCAGAATGCGAATCGCGGCATGCCCGCGATCAGCGGCGTTTACCTGCTGAGCGATGGCGCCACGGGCCAGCCCCTGGCCTGTATTGATGGTAGTGAGCTGACCCGTCGGCGCACTGCCGCGGCCTCCGCCCTGGCAGCCCGCTACCTGGCCCGCGAAGATGCCGAGACCCTGGTTGTCGTGGGCACTGGCAAGCTGGCGCCAATGTTGATTGAAGCCCATGCGTCGGTGCGGCCGATTCGCCGGGTCGTGGTGTATGGTCGCAACCTGAGCAAAGCTGAGGATCTGGCCCGGTCGTACTCGGGTTACCGTAAAGGGCAGGCGGCATTTGAGTCCGTTACCGCTACCGACAACCTGGCCTCGGTGGTTCCAGAGGCGGACATCGTCAGTGCGGCGACGCTCTCAACCCAGCCCATGATTCAGGGTGAATGGTTGAAACCCGGAACGCATCTGGATCTGGTTGGGGCATTCCGAAAGAATATGCGGGAGACCGACAGCGAATGCGTTGCTCGTTCTGATGTCTTTGTTGACTCTTATGCCGGCGCTAGAGGCGAAGCGGGAGATCTGCACTTTGCTGTGAACGATGGCGTTTTTGCCATGGACAAGATTCAGGCGGAGTTGTCTGAACTGGCAAGTGGTACCCATGCTGGCCGCAACGGTGATGATGCCATTACCCTGTTCAAATCCGTGGGTGTTTCGCTGGAAGATCTGGCTGCGGCGATCCTGGTTTGGGAGAACTACTCGAGTTCCAGTAAACAGGGTAAAGCCTGATCACACGGTTTTTGTCGTGCAATATGGGTGGATCTCCACCCATTACCTTCCTGGAAATGGGTGGAATGTTACCCGCTACTGCTTGATCTGCCCCGGCTTTATTAATGAAATATATGTAAGATCAATTAGTTGCCGTATCTGGCCTGCTAGTTGCTGTTGTTCGTTGCTGTAAGTGTCCAACCGGAACCTGCTGGGCTCCGTTCTAGCACCCAACAAACACAACGAAACGGGAGCATTCTCTATGAAAACCCAATCCGTCTTTGCCATGGCATTTGTCTCAACGTTTGCCGCCACCAGTCCCGCCATTGCTCAGGACCGGTCTGATTGGCCGGATAACTTCACGGTCGGTACCGCAAGTCAGGGGGGAACCTACTTTGCGTATGGGTCCGGATGGGCAAACTTTGTCGCCGAGAACCTGGGCGTATCCGGTGGTGCTGAAATTACCGGTGGTCCGATGCAGAATATGGCGCTGGTTCATACTGGCGATCTGAAGTTCGGGCTGACCACCATGGGGCCGGCGCAGGAGTCCATCGACGGTAACAGCCCACTGGCACCGGGCATGAAAATGGACAATGTGTGCGCGATGTTTCCTATGTATGAAACGCCGTTTTCCGTCACCGCACTTTCCAGTTCCGGCATTACGTCTATCTCTGATATTCCCGATGGCGCCACCATCGGATTCGGGCCGGCCGGCTCCACATCCGACACCTATTTCCCCCGCATCATGGAAACCCTGGGCGTCAATTTTGAACGCCGCAACGGTAGCTGGTCTGACTTGGGCGGGCAGTTGCAGGATGGTCTGATTGACGTGGTGGCCTTTGCCGCCGGTATTCCTATCCCGGCCGTCAGCCAGTTGGAAGTGCAGACCGATGTGACCATCATCGGCATGACGGATGAAGAGGCCAAGAAGGTGACTGCGAATTTCCCGGTATCGGAATTCACCATTCCAGCCAGCACCTACCAGTCCCTGAATGAGCCGTCCCGCGTGGTCTCCATGTGGAACTTCGCCATGGTCAACTGCGACATGCCGGAGAGCTTTGTGTATGAAATTACCAAGCTGACCATGGAGAACAACGACAAGATGGTGTCCATCCACAAGGCCGCCAAAAACTCCATTCCGGAAAACTACACGAAGAACAACGTCTTGCCCTGGCATCCCGGCGCAGCTCGTTGGTTCAACGAAAACGGCTACACGATCGAAGACAGCAAGATCAATCAGTAACCATCGTGTGCTCAGGAGGGCCGCGGTGGTGGCCCTCCTGAGCAAAGCCGGCGAACCGCCGGCCCCGTTTCCCCGTGAGCAGGGTCTATCATGACTGACAAGCAACACCCCGAAGAACACCCGGTGAACGACATTGGCGATGACCACGTCCTGGCCCACGATGTCGATGAAGAGCCGGTTGAGGCCAATCGCCGCCTGTTTGAAGGCGGTATGCTGAAATTCGTGACGTTACTGGCCATCGCCTACTCGTCGTTTCATCTTTACAGCTTGAACATTGCGCCGCTGGAAACCTGGTCTTTCCGGATTGTCCACATTGCGGGGGCCCTGGTGTTGGGCTTCATCCTGTTTGCCGGTGCCCGTTTTGTCTCCGCCGAAGACGGTCCCGCACGTCATCGCTGGACAACCTGGATCGGTGCCGTGGCTCTGGTGCCGGCCCTATACGCGCTGTACCAGACATTTTCATTCCACCAGATGATCCTGGATGGCACCCAGAGAGTTCCAGTTGACCTCGAAACCTGGCATTTCGGCTGGCCGCTGTTGGCCGCCAGTGCGATCGGTATCGTGATGAGCTGGTTTCACCAGCGCGAGCGCTCCCGCTTCAGTGTGCCGGATCTGGTGCTGATTGTGTGTTCGGTGGCGGTCGCTGCCTATTTTCTGGTGGTTTATAACACCTCCATGCGCATGTCCACGGGCACCTCGTTTGCGCCGGTCGGCATTTCATTCGCGGCCATTGCCGGCACAGCCCTGATCATGGAGCTGACTCGCCGGGTGGCAGGTCTGGCTCTGGTCATTATCGGGCTGGTCTTCCTGGTATATGTCTTCCTTGGGCCCTACCTGCCTGGCTTCCTGGGTTATCCTGGTTTATCGGTTCAGCGCTTCTTCAGTCAGGTGTATACCGACGCTGGTATCCTCGGCCCGACCACCGCCGTGTCGTCGACCTATATCATCCTGTTTATCGTCTTCGCCGCCTTCCTGCAGGCGTCAAAAGTGGGCGATTATTTCGTGAACTTCGCCTTCGCCGCGGCGGGTCGCACCCGGGGTGGCCCGGCCAAGGTGTCGATTTTTGCCTCCGGCCTGATGGGTATGATCAACGGAACCAGCGCTGGCAACGTGGTCTCCACCGGCTCCTTGACCATTCCGCTGATGAAAAAGGTGGGTTACAGCAAACGGTCGGCAGGGGCCGTGGAAGCGGCAGCCTCTACCGGTGGGCAAATCATGCCACCGATTATGGGGGCGGGCGCCTTCATCATGGCTGAGATTACCGGCATTCCTTATACCGAGATTGCCATTGCGGCGATCATCCCGGCCATCCTTTACTTCGCCTCGGTCTATTTCATGGTGGACTTTGAGGCGGCGAAGACCGGCATGCGTGGCATGCGCGAGGATGAGTTGCCCAAGCTCAAGACCATGGTGAAGCAGTGCTACCTGTTTGTGCCCATTATTATTCTGATTGTGGCGCTCTTCATGGGCTACTCAGTGATCCGGGCCGGTACGCTTGCCACCGTGTCTGCCGCAGTTGTCAGTTGGTTCTCGCCCAACAAAATGGGCATACGGAAGATCCTTGAGGCGCTGGAAATTGCGTCGTACATGGCCATCCAGATCATTGTGGTATGTGCGGCGGCCGGTGTGATTGTGGGCGTCATTTCCCTGACCGGTGTTGGAGCGCGGTTTTCCGTGTTGCTGCTGGACGTGGCCGAGGCCAGCCAATTGCTGGCGCTGATCTTCGCCATGTTCATCTCGATCCTGTTGGGTATGGGCATGCCAACCACAGCCGCATACGCAGTTGCCGCGTCGGTGGTCGCCCCGGGCCTGGTTCAGTTGGGCATCGAGCCACTTACAGCACACTTCTTCGTGTTCTATTTTGCGGTGGTGTCAGCCATTACCCCGCCGGTTGCACTGGCCTCCTATGCGGCTGCCGGGATTTCGGGCGCGAATGCGATGGAGACCTCCGTGGCCTCGTTCCGAATTGGTATTGCAGCGTTCATCGTGCCATTCATGTTTTTCTACAACGGCGCCTTGCTGATGGATGCCGGCTGGTTTGATATCGCCCGCGCACTGATCACCGCTCTGTTCGGAGTGTATATGCTGTCCGGTGGTGTGCTGGGCTGGTTTGCACGGGCCTCCGCCGGTGTGATCACCCGTCTTCTGCTGATCGGTGCGGCGTTGCTGATGATCGAAGGCGGTTTATGGACAGACCTCAGCGGTATTGCTCTGGCGGTGGTTGCGTTCCTGGCGCAGCGTCAGAGCAAACTGCGTC
>NZ_JBQKUK010000029.1:0-29810 GCF_054968585.1 Marinobacter sp. G5_S1_61_S3
TTTCGGAGAGAGATCCCCGTCCGGGCCCACGCTTTATCAGTTAGCCCGCAAAATCAAACACCGAGCGATTCAATATCGCTGGCCAGCATCGCCAGTTGGTGAGCAATGGATTCCCGCAGCTTTTCCCCGGAAATCAGATAGGAAGGCGCCGCACAAGTCAGCGCCATAATGGTGCCATCCTGCAGGTGAATGGGCACACCCGCAGAGTTGATGTTGCGATCCCACTCGCCGAGCGACAGGCAGAAGCCATACTTCTTGTAGTCTTCCATCGAGCGCTCAAGGCCCTCCTGCTTCTCCGGCCAGGCGTCACCATACTTGGCTTCCATGGCATCCGTGATGACCTTGCGGCCTTTATCCGAAATGGCACAGTAGTAGGCTCGACCGGCCGATGTGGTGGCCATGGGCAGCTTCAGACCGATATCCATACGCAGCAGCGATGCTTCCGGCGGCAGGCGATTTTCCACATAGATCATGTGCAGACGATCGCGGCACGTCAGGCCCACGGACATGTTGGTCTGACGGGCAAACTCGTCCATGTAAGGCTTAGCCAGCTGGCGCACTTTAAGGTTGGAAACGTAGGCGTAACCAAGTGCCAATACGCCGGAGCTGAGCTGGTACTTTTCCAACTGGGCGTTATAACTGAGGTAACCCAGCTTGGTCAGGGTGTAGGTCATGCGCGAAACGGTGGGTTTCGGCAGCCCGGTCAGGCGCGCGATGTCCTGATTGCCCAGAATCACCGAGCCCTGGCTAAAGGCGCGAAGCACATCCAGGCCACGGGAAAGTGCCTCTACAAACTTGCGATCTTTCTCAGGCTTTACCGGTTCACCATCACCGGATGCTGCCAGGAGTTCCGGCGGGGTGGCTTGTGCTTTTGTCATAAACGGGCGTCCTCCAACAGCTGCGCCTGATCCGCTGTGCCCGGACTACCGGGGCTATGTTCGGATAGTAAGAAAAGATGCGGTATTTTAATCGCTGCAGATATCAAGTACCAGAAACCATTATCAAAAGTCGTGCCAAATATGAAACACTCTTCCTTTATGTTTCAATTCTCTTCCAATATCGCGACACAAGACCCCGGGTTTACGGATAGTTTGCGGTATATTATTCTGCAATGTGAAACTTGGTAACTGAATTAGAAGCCGATGACAACCCCGGAGAGCACATGAAAGTTCTATTTGTAGCAGGAGACCCCAAACCGGAGCGCTGGACCGTTCCCATAAAGGAGCTGCTTCCGGAAGCCGAGGTTCACGTATGGGACGCCAACGGCCCGGCGGTGGATGCCGATTACGCCATTGTCTGGCAACCACCGGAACAACTGTTTGAGCGCGAAAAAAAGCTCAAAGCCGTGTTTAACCTGGGCGCGGGAATTGATGGGTTGCTGGCCGTGCCCAATCTGCCACCTCAACTGCCCATCGTGCGCCTGGAAGATGCCGGCATGTCCGCGCAAATGGCGGAATACGTGTTGCACCAGCTACTGGAAGCCAGCCGGGGCATGGAAACCTACCGCGAGCAGCAACGCCAGGGTACCTGGAAAATTCATCGCCCGATCAAGCGCAGTGAGTGGCCAGTAGGCGTCATGGGCCTTGGCCATATTGGCAAGCGGGTGGCACGTACCCTCGCCGGCCTGGATTACCGGGTCAACGGCTGGGCCCGCAGCAAGCACGACCTGGACGGCGTCTCGACCTTTTCCGGTACCGAAAACCTGACCGATTTCCTGCAATCAACCCGCGTTCTGGTGAACACTCTTCCACTGACCGACGAAACCCGGGACATCCTCAATCACCAGCACCTCAGCCAACTCATGCCCAAAGCCGTGGTGATCAACGTGGGCCGGGGAGAACACCTGGTGGAAAAGGACCTGATCAAAGCCATCGAAGACGGGCATGTCGCCCGGGCGTCCCTGGATGTGTTTCGCCAGGAACCCCTGCCCGCGGATCACCCCTTCTGGCAGCGGCCGGAGATCACCATTACGCCACATATCTCGGCGCGCACCCTGAGGGAGGCCACCCTGGAGCAGATCACCGGTAAGATCCAGGCACACCACAACGGTCAGCCGATTTCCGGCATCGTGGACCCCAGCCGAGGCTATTGAAACCCTATACATTTGCGCCGGTCAGCCAGTGGCCGGCGCCACCACAAATATCCCCCACAGCATCAGCAATAACAACGGAATGGAGAGCAGGACAAAAGCGCCGTTCCAACCAAACGCCACCACCCAGCGTGACACCTGCCCGAATCGTGACAGCAGCATAACGGCCGGGCCGAACGGCGACAGCATCATGGCAAGGGAGAAACCAATCACCAGGGCGACCGCAATCGGCAGGGGGTTCACGCCCTCGGCGACCAATTGCGGCATCAACCCTGCCTGAACACTCAGCACAGTAATCGGGATGATGCCGATGGCTGAGAGCATCGGCATCATTAATAACCCACCCACAGCCAGTAAAAATACGCCCAGCTCACCAGTCGCCATGCCTGCCAGGGCATCCGCCGGAATCACCGAGACCAACGCCACGCCCAACCCGGCGGAACCTGCGAAGATCGACATCTCGTTGCTCATACCGAGCATATTGTCGGTGGCTTCCCGTACCGCCATAGCTGGCGAGCGATCGTGCCAGAACATATAAAGAAGGGTGACCACCGGCACCGTCAGCATCGCGGCCACTGACACTTTCAGTTCCGTTAACTGCACCAGCAGGCCCATCGCCGTGAAGATGATCAATACCAGCAACAACAGCCGCCCACTTCCAGCCGGCCAGGCTTCCAGCGGTTCGCGCTCACCGCTGACCCGACGAAAACGCTTGTGCTCCAACCCCCATCCCACCAGAACCAGCAACACCGCGCTGCCAATGCCATAGGGCAGCAGGCCCGACCAGCTCAGGGAGGGTACTTCACGGGCAATAATGGCGACCGCAACACTGGTTGGCGCAACCAGCGGCACCAGCGCAAATCCTCGCAATGTACTGATCAGCACACTGCGCAACCAGCGCACCCGCGAAGCCCCGGTAATACCCCGCTGCCGCAGGGTATCCGACAACGTGCCGCAAAGCAGGTTCATCACGCCGAAGTTCAGCACTGACGCAATGCCGCAACTCACCACCGCGTATTTCGGGTACAGCAACGCCGGGCGACCACCTAGCAGCACATCGTGTATACGCTGCAGCATCTCAAGCCGTCGAACCAGGCATTGCATCATCCCCAGGCTTCCCAGGAACGCCGCATAAAAGGCAGCGTTGGACGCGGCACGCATCAGATCCTCGGCTGCCAGTTGCCGGATAACCCCCAGATAACCGATCACAACCAGCGAGATCAGGAACAGGTAACGGGAATAAGATTGCAGCCGCCTCAGCGCCAGCGTGAAATAAAGCACAAACAACACACCCGCAAAGGCACTGACCTTTATGCTGGAAAGGCAAAGCGCCAAAAGCTCCAGAAAAACCGCAGCAGGAACCAGAAAACGGCTCATAGCAGATTACTGACCTTGGTTGGTGGTATCGGTTGCATTTCAAACAGACCCGGATTAGTCTTCAACAACCAATATACAAAACTTAGTTCCGCTATACGAAACTATATCAACACTAATGACATGACAAGCCCACCCCTTCCCTCCTTACAAACGGAAGATCACAATGGGAACCATGTCTGATCAAATGGGAGATGCCATGAGCGCTTTCATCTACGATGGGCTACGAACACCCTTCGGTCGACACGCCGGCGCACTGGCCAGGGTTCGCCCTGACAACCTTCTGGCCAGCGTTATCAAAGCGCTGGTTGAGCGCAACGCCTTTGCCCTTGAGGCCTACGAAGACGTTATTGCCGGTTGCACCAACCAGGCCGGCGAGGACGCCCGAAACCTGGCCCGCCACGCCGGGCTGTTGGCCGGCCTTCCTGTTGAAACCGGTGGCCTGACCGTTAACCGCCTGTGTG
The DNA here is from genome assembly GCF_054968585.1 of Marinobacter sp. G5_S1_61_S3. Taxonomy (NCBI): domain Bacteria; kingdom Pseudomonadati; phylum Pseudomonadota; class Gammaproteobacteria; order Pseudomonadales; family Marinobacteraceae; genus Marinobacter; species Marinobacter sp. G5_S1_61_S3. Next base: position 3,928 of record NZ_JBQKUK010000029.1, read on the forward strand.
GCTCTGGCCTGGCAGCCATCATCGACGCCGCCAGGGCGGTTCGCTGCGATGAGGGCGAGCTGTTTGTCGCCGGCGGCGCTGAAAGCATGAGCCGGGCACCGTTTGTGATGGCCAAGAGCGAAAGCCCGTTCAGCCGCGACTTTCGTGCCTTTGACAGCACCATCGGGGCCCGCTTCCCCAACCCTCGCATTGAGGCCGACTTCGGTGCCGACACCATGCCCGAAACCGCCGACAACATTGCCAGGGAGCTCAACCTCAGCCGGGACACCGTGGATCAGTTTGCCGCTCAGAGCCAGGCCCGATACGACGCTGCCCTGAAAGATGGCTTCTATAATGAAGAGATTATGCCCATTGACGTCCCTCAGGGCCGGAAAAAACCACCCGTCAGCGTGAACAGCGATGAGCATCCGCGGCCTCAGTCCACCCACGAGGCACTGGCCGGCCTGCGCCCGCTGTTCGAAGGAGGCGTGGTGACTGCCGGCAACGCCTCGGGCATCAACGATGGCGCCGCGGCCCTGATCATCGGCTCTCGCAAAGCCGGCGAAAAGGCCGGTATTCAGCCCCGTGCCCGTATTGTATCCGCAGCGATCGCCGGTGTTCCGCCACAGGTCATGGGCTACGGCCCGGTACCCGCCAGCGAGAAGGCCCTCGCCCGCGCGGGCCTCGGCATCAACGATATGGACGTCATCGAGATCAACGAAGCCTTTGCGGCCCAGGTTCTTGGCTGCACCCACAAACTGGGCATCGACCCGACCGATTCCAGGCTGAACCCCAACGGTGGCGCCATTGCGGTTGGCCACCCCCTTGGGGCGTCCGGTGCACGGATTGCATTGACCGCCACCCGCCAGCTTGAACGCAGTGGCGGACGTTACGCATTAATCAGCATGTGCATTGGCGTTGGCCAAGGCATTGCGGCTGTTATTGAGCGAGTATCTGATTAAAAGAGCAACCGACTAATTTTCTGAGGAGACACACCATGGCTTCCGCACCCTGGGATGACCTGCTGCAGTTCGACAAGCAACTGGATGAAACCGAGCGTCAGGTACGTGACAGTATCCGTTCGTTCTGCGATCAGCGCCTGATGCCCGGCATTACCGAAGCGAACCGGCATGAGAAGTTCGACCGTTCCATTTTTACCGACATGGGCGATCTGGGCATGCTCGGCGCTACCCTGCCGGAAGAATACGGCGGCCCCGGCCTGAACCACGTGTGCTACGGCCTGATTGCCCGCGAAGTGGAACGGGTTGATAGCGCCTATCGTTCAGCCCTGAGTGTCCAGTCGTCATTGGTTATTCACCCGATTCACGCCTTTGGCCAGGAAGCCCTGAAAAAACGCATCCTGCCCCAACTGGCATCCGGCGAAAAAGTGGGCTGCTTTGGCCTGACCGAGCCCAACCATGGGTCTGACCCGGGCAACATGGAAACCCGCGCCAAGAAAGTCGACGGCGGCTATCTGGTCAGTGGCTCCAAAACCTGGATCACCAACTCCCCCATTGCCGATGTTTGCGTGGTCTGGGCTAAGCTCGAGGGCAAAATCACCGGTTTCGTGATCGAACGCGAAGGTGCCAAGGGTCTGGACACGCCGAAGATTGAGGGTAAGTTTTCCCTGCGGGCTTCCGAGACCGGGTCCATCTTTATGGACGAAGTCTTTGTCCCGGACGAGAACAAGCTCGACGTGGAAGGTCTGAAAGGTCCTTTCAGTTGCCTGAACAAGGCCCGTTTCGGCATCAGTTGGGGCTCCATGGGCGCTGCCGAGTTCTGCTGGCACGCAGCCCTCAATTACACGCTCGAGCGCAAGCAGTTTGGCAAGCCTCTGGCGGCCAATCAGCTGATCCAGAAGAAGCTGGCGGATATGCAGACCGAGATCACCCTGGGCCTTCAGGGCGCCTTGCAACTGGGCCGTATGATAGACGCCGGCAACTACTCGACGGACGCCATCTCCATGCTCAAGCGCAACAACTGCGGCAAGGCCCTGGACATTGCACGGGTAGCCCGTGACATGCACGGCGGCAATGGTATCGCCGACGAATACCATGTCATCCGCCACGTGATGAACCTGGAAGCGGTGAATACCTATGAAGGTACTCACGATGTCCACGCCCTGATTCTGGGCCGCGGACAGACCGGGATTCAGGCTTTCAGCTGATCCTGCTGCCCATAGCTCCAAAAAGCAGAGCTCCGGCTCTGCTTTTTTTATGCCCACAAAAAAGCCCCGGAGCGGGGGAGCACTCCGAGGCAAGGATGCATAAAAGCACCTTAGAATTGGTTTATGTCAGACGTTTATCGATCAGAAGCTCAATTTCGCGGAAGCCATGACCTGCTCATACTGCATGCTGCTACTGGTGGCAATCTCACCGAAATCCCAATAGGCGTACTCCAGCCCCAGCGTCAGATTGCGGTGGGCAGACCATAGTATGTTGGCGTGAACCGAGGTCGACGAGTCGAAGTAACTCAACGTTCCGGCAGGCGGTGCAACCAGATCATCAACAATTTCCGTGTGCGAGACCGTCAGGGTGCTACGCCATGCAGGCGACCAGAAGTGGCGATAGGCCGCAGTGGCACCATAGGTCTTGAGAGGCTCGACATCGCCTTGGGCAAGGGCTGCCAGATCCACGTCCGGGTAGGTCAGCAGGCCCATGTACCGGCCGAGCGCGCCATAGCTGTACTGCAGGCGCAGATCATCACGGCCAACCGTCGGAATGCGGGCGCTCAAAGACACGGCTCCGTCAGTTATGGTTTCATCCGCTGCGTCGTCTTCAAAATTCCGCAGCAAACCGGCAATGGAGTAAAACCCGTAGTTACCTCGAATCTGATACCGCATAGCGAGGTCCGGGTAGGACTGATCGTCGTAGGAGTTGCCGTAGTAGCCGTCTTCGGGATTCTCCAGGGAAACCATTAGCTTCCCGCCTGGCGCAGCCATGTTGTAGCGAATCATGGGCTGGGTTGCGTAGATAAAAGCCGCTTGCTTGCCCTGATCAAGAATTTCCGGCATGGCCGCCAGGTCGGTGAACGTGGTGTAGGTCTGACCAAAATCCCAGCCGTTCCAGGAACCGTAGGCCTGGCGCAAACGGGGGGAATAACTGTTGGACACGATCTCGTTACCGGTTTCATTCATGCCGTCGTTAAGGTCCTGGTTAAAGTCCATCTCCAGGTAGGTGGTCAGCGTGTGACCGACGACATCCTCGGTTTTGGTGCCGATACTGATCCGTGATTCCCGGGCCGAGAAACCGGTCTTCCAGTCGCTTTCATCCGAAGCCGCGGCACTCGCGAAGGTTCTCGGCAAACCAATGCTGTAGCTGTTCAGGCTGCCATTCCCGTGGGAACCAAAAATAGCGTCGGCCTTGATAAAACCACCGAATGAAATCGTTGTGCTTCCAATCTTGATCCCGTCGCCGTCTCGCAGCAAATAGGGGTTGTCTTCTGTCAATTCAGGCGCGGTAGACACCGCGCCTTCCAGTTTTTTTTCCAGCTGTTGGACCCGCTCTCGCAGTTCGTCCAGCTCAGTGCTTTGCGCCAGCGCGGAGCCGGAACCGATGGCCATCAGCGGCAGCCCGGCAATAACCACGGCTCGGAGCAAGGGACGCACCTGGGAAGGTATTGTTGTTGTCATCTCAAACCTCTTAACGGAGTTGATTTCATGTCGTTGTTATTGGACGTTCCGGTGCCGGCACTGGGACACACCAAATCAATCACGCTGTTTCACTGTGCAGTATTTTGTGATTGTTAGGTTTCGCATAGCAGTACCAGCTTCCGTGTTTTCGAATATAGACAATACTTTTGTTATCAACAAGTGAGTGAAACCAAATTTTAATGAAATCGGTAATTACTCTGTATTTTGTTGTTTCATTAGCATTGACAGACGAGCAACCCATAAAAGATCATTGAGTAATTCTGCTATGCGGTATATATTTTCGCTGTAATGCATTAACGAGGTTGATTCGATGAACATGAACTACACCGCCGAGGAACTCGCCTTCCGTGACGAAGTGCGTGCGTTCCTGGATGAAAAGCTGCCGGCCGACATCGCCGCCAAAGTGAAAGGATTCCGCCGCCTGTCCAAAGAGGACCATCAGCGCTGGCAGAAAATCCTTTGCGAGCAGGGCTGGTACGCGACCCACTGGCCGGAAGAGTACGGCGGTGTAGAGTGGACGCCCGTGCAAAAGCACATCTGGGACGAAGAATCCTGCCGTTACGGCGTTCCCCGCTCCATCCCGTTCGGGGTGAATATGGTGGCGCCGGTGATCATCAAGTTCGGCAGCGAGGAACAGAAGCAGACGTACCTGCCGCGCATCCTCAGCGGCGAGGACTGGTGGTGCCAGGGGTATTCCGAACCCGGCGCGGGCTCTGACCTGGCGTCTCTTAAAACCCGTGCTGTGCGTGATGGCGACCATTACATTGTTAACGGCCAGAAAACCTGGACCACCCTGGGCCAGCACGCCAACATGATCTTCTGCCTGGTGCGTACCAACACCGAGGTCAAGAACCAGGAAGGTATTTCGTTCCTGCTCATCGATATGGACACACCGGGCATTACCGTGCGCCCCATCATCACTCTGGATGGTGAGCATGAAGTTAACGAAGTGTTCTTCGAGGACGTGAAGGTGCCGGTTGAGAACCTGGTGGGCGAAGAGGATAAAGGCTGGACCTATGCCAAGTATCTTCTGACTTACGAGCGCACCGGCCTGGCCGGTATCGGTATGTCCAAGGCAGCACTGTCGCACCTGAAAAACCTGGCATCACGCCGCCTGAAAAACGGTCGGCCGCTGCTTGAGGACCCCTCATTCAGTCAGCGCATCGCCAAAGTGGAAATCGACCTCACGGCAGCCGCCATCAGCAACCTGCGTATTATTGCCTCTGTTGAAGGTGGCGGTGTGCCGGGTGCGGAAAGTTCCATGCTGAAAGTAAAAGGCACCGAGATCCGCCAGGCCATCAATGATCTCGCCCGCCGCGCGATCGGGCCCTATGCCCTGCCGTTCCTCGAAGAGGAGATGGATATGGATTACGAGGGCGACTTCCTGTCGGATAAAGATGCCGCTCCCCTGTCGGCCCAGTACTTCAACAACCGCAAGCTGTCGATCTTCGGCGGATCCAATGAGATCCAGAAGAACATCGTGTCGAAAATGATTCTCGGGCTTTAAGGAGACGACCATGGATTTCCGACTTAATGAAGAGCAGCAGATGCTGCAGGACACCGTGGAACGGCTGGTGCGCGGTGAGTACAGTTTTGAAAAACGACTGGCGTTCAGTGAGACGGAACTGGGCTTCAGCGCCGATTTCTGGCAGCAGCTTAGCGAGCTGGGCCTGACCGCTGTACCTTTTTCCGAGGAACTCGGTGGCTTTGGCGGCAGCGGTGTGGAAGTTCAGTCCGTTATGACTGAGCTGGGCCGCGGGCTTTGCCTGGAGCCATATGTGCAGTCCATTATTCTGGGCGGCGGCCTGATTGGCCAGGCAGGCAACGACAGCCAGAAAGACACCTGGCTGGCCGGCATCGCCAGCGGCGAACTGAAAGCCGCTGTAGGCCTGCAAGAGCCCCAGAGCTTCTATGACCTGAATAACGTGGAAACCCGTGCCGAGAAAAACGGCGAGGGCTATGCTCTGAACGGCCGCAAGGCCGTGGTGATCAGCGGCCACTGTGCCGACCTGATCGTGGTGTCCGCACGCACCTCAGGCGACGCCCGCGATGCCGACGGCATCAGCCTGTTTGCCCTGAGCCCGGATACCGCTGGCGTTGAGCGCCGAGCTTACCCCACTATCGACGGCTCCCGCGGCTGTGACATTACCTTGAACAACGTCCAGGTCGGTGCCGACGCGTTGCTGGGAGAAGAAGGCAAGGCTGCCGGGGTGATCGAGTATCAGGCCGGTCGCGCCATCGCCGCCATCTGCGCCGAGGCTGTGGGCGTCATGGAAATGGCCAATGAGCTGACTCTGGATTACCTCAAACAGCGCAAGCAGTTTGGCGTGCCTATCGGCCGGTTCCAGGTGTTGCAGCACCGTATGGTGGATATGATGTCGGAACTGGAGCAGGCTCGTTCCATGGCAATTCTTGCCGCCAGCGTCGCCGACAGCGAACCCAGTGATGAACGCCGCCGCGTGCTGGCCGCCGCCAAGAACGTGATTGGCCGTGCCGGTCAATTCATCTCCGAGGCCGGCATTCAGTCCCACGGTGGTATCGGCATGACCTGGGAGTACAACTTTGCCCACTACGCGAAGCGGCTGATCGCCATCAATCACCAGTTGGGGGATGACGATTTCCATCTGGAGCAGTATGCCACTTTGTTGCAGGCAGGCTGACAACTGAGGCTCTCATCATGACGACAACCGACGATCAGTCATCACAACGGGATCTGAGAAAAGCCGAATGGAAGGTCCGTACCGAGCTGGCCGCCGCCTATCGCCTGGTGGCGCTGTTTGGCTGGGACGATCTGGTGTTCACCCACCTTTCGGCACGGGTGCCGGGGCCGGATCATCATTTCCTGATCAACCCCTATGGGCTTCTGTTTCATGAAATCACCGCGTCGTCACTGGTGAAGGTGGATAAGGACGGCCAGGTGGTGGAGTCTGGCGGTCTCTCCCGTGTCAACCCGGCCGGATTCACCATTCACAGTGCCGTTCACATGGGCCGCGAGGATGCCGGTGCGGTGATGCACCTGCACGCGCCGGATGGGGTGGCTGTGTCGGCGCACCGGGATGGTCTGTTGCCCCTGAGCCAGACGGCGATGCTGTGCCTGAATCACCTGAGCTATCACGATTATGAAGGTGTGGCGCTGAACCTGGATGAGCGCGAGCGGCTGATCAGAGATCTGGGTGACAAGTCGATGATGATGCTGCGCAATCACGGGGTGCTGACGGCGGGCAAGGACGTGCCGGAGACGTTCACCTATCTGTATTTTCTGATGAAGGCCTGCGAGATCCAGGTCAAGGCCCAGAGTTGTGGGCCAACCTGCATGCCGTCAGAGCAGGCCATTCAGACAACCGCTGACCAGTCTCAGTCGCTGGGTAGTGCGGCGGCATTGACCTGGCCCGCATTGGTTCGGCTTCTGGATAGCAAGAATCCCGGGTACGCTGTTTGAGTCTCTGACTTTGCACCTTGTGCACCATGGAAGCAGATATGCTCTCTGTTGAATTAAACGATCTTGAACATTTTTGCGGCACTACCATTGGCCATAGCCCTTGGAAAACCGTCACCCAGGAGATGATTCAGGCGTTTGCGGACGCCACGGGCGATCACCAGTGGATTCATCTGGATGTTGAGCGGGCCACGCGGGAAACGCCGTGGAAGAGCCCCGTCGCCCATGGGTTTCTGACCGCGTCGCTGATTCCACTGCTGAATCAGGAGGTCATTGACGTGCAGGGCAAAGGCGCCAGCATAAACTACGGCATCAATAAGCTGCGCTTTCCTGCGGCGGTGAAATCCGGGGCGGATATCCGTAGCAAGATGGAATTGCTGGATGTGTCCAGGGTGGATGATCAGCGCACGCTGGCCACCTACCGAACCACCGTGGAAATCCGTGGAGAGGACAAGCCTGCCTGCGTGGCAGAGAACCTGGTGATGTACGTGGCCTGATCGGTCAGACGCCAGAAGCAACACAAAAAAAGGGGCCCTTGGGCCCCTTTTCTCATTCAGATGGGTGCTGATACCCCCATCACTTGATCTCTTCCCGAACAATCTCGCCGTCTTTCACCACGGCCAAGGTCGTCTCCGTCACGAAACCACCGTTTTCGGTGACTTCGGTGACTTCGTACGGGTTCTTGCGGGTGTCCATGTTTTTCAGGGCATCGCCGATCGCAGCACGGATGGTTTTCGGGTCGGTGGACTCGGTGGCGTCCATGGCTTCCACCAGGGCGTGCAGCGCCAGGTAGTTGTAGGCGGCTTCGGATCCGGGCATTTTGTCGTACTCGGCCTTGTAGCGCTTGATGAAGTCTTTGGCCGCCGGGGTGTCATAGACGCTCAGTGGAACCACGCCGATGGCGCCTTCCACCATGTCCAGGCCACCGGCTACCTGGGCCACTTCGTCAATCTTGGCCTGGTCCATCACGATAAAGCCGCCCTGAAAGCCCATCTGGCGGGCCTGTTGCACCACCAGACCGGTCGGCTCGGAGGCGCCGCCCACAAACATCACGTCCGGGCTTTCTGAAATGATACGGCTGACGCCGGTAAAGAAATCCGCCGATTTGTTGTAGTCCATGGGGTTGTCAGAAACCACTTCTCCCCCTTTGGACTCCCACTCTTTCTTGATCATGGCACCCCAGATTTTGGCGTATTCGTGGGTTGCGCCGCCCATGCCCAGCTTCTTGCCCTCGTGCTCAAGGGCGTAGTCGGTAAAGGCCCGCACGTAGCCATCAAAGGTGGGAGGAATACGCAACGTCAGGCTGTTGCCCTTTTCGGTGATGCTGGGCACGCTGGAGTAGGCCATCACCAGAAAATTGTCTTTCTCGTTGAAGTCCTGGAGGGCGAAAATACCACCGGAGTGAGGCACGAACACCGCCGACACGTTGGACTCCTGCTTCAGTCGCTTGGCATTGGTCGCCGCCTGCGCCGGTGAGTAACGATCGTCCAGGGGGACCAGGTTGACCGTGGTCTTTTCGCCGTTCAGGTCAAAACCGCCCGCCGCGTTGATTTCCGCCACCGCCATTCGCAGCCCGGACAGCGTGTTTTCACCGTATAAAGCAGCGCCGCCACTCAGCGGGCCGGTGAATCCGATGTTGACTTCGCCCGCCATTGCACCGGCGGACAGGCTCATCCCAAGGGTTGCCGCCGCGACAGCCTGACCCAGTTTTCTGACTATTTTCATTGTTGTCTCCTGGTTGTGTTGTGCGTGTCACTCTGATTGTTGTTGTAGGCCGGTCAGGCCCCGATATACGCCTTGCGAACCTGTTCGTTGCCCAGCATCGTCTCCCGGTCGCCTTCCATGACCAGATGGCCGTTCTCCATAACATAAGCACGGTGGGCAATCTTCAGGGCCGCAAACGCATTCTGCTCTGCCAACAGCACGGTTGTGCCCAGGCTGTTGATTTGTTTGACGGTTTCGAACACTTGCTTGACCACCAGGGGAGCCAGGCCAAGGGATGGCTCATCCAGCATCAGCAAGCGGGGGCGGCTCATCATGGCGCGGCCGATGGCCACCATCTGTTGCTGCCCCCCGGACAGAGATCCGGCAGGCTCATCGGCCTTGTCTGCGAGGATCGGGAACAGCTCCAACACTTCGTTCAGGCGCTTGCGGTTGCCCTGCCGATCACGTCGGTGCACGTAGGCCCCCATCATCAGGTTCTGCATGACGCTCATCTGCGGAAACAGTTTTCGGCCTTCGGCACACTGCACTACGCCGCTGGCGACGACCGCGCTGGCTTTCATACCGTTGAGCTGTTTGTCTTCGAACTGGATCTCGCCGGCCGTCGGCTTTACCAGGCCACTAATGGCATTGAACAGGCTGCTTTTACCGGCGCCATTGGCCCCGAGTAGAACAACCAGCTCCCCGGCATCCACCGTCATCGAAATATCGGTCAGTGCCTTGAAGCTGCCATAGCAGACGTCGACATGGTTAAGCTGCAGCATCTTCGTCACCTCCCAGATAGGCTTCGATCACCACCGGGTTGTTGCGTACTTCTTCCGGCGTGCCCTCGGCAATCTTTTCACCGTGATCCAGCACCATGATCTTGTCTGCCAGGCTCATGATCATGTCCATCTTGTGCTCGATCAGGCACACGGTGAGTCCTTTTTCATCCACCATTTTCCGCATCAGCGCGGCGAATCCGACGGTTTCTTCCGGATTGACCCCGGCCGCCGGCTCATCCAGCAGGACGATCTTGGGGTCGGTCGCCAGTGCCAGGGCAAAGGCCACCCGCTTGCGTTCTTCCTGGGTGATGTCGGCAATAAACTGCCCGGCAACGTGGGCAAGGCCCACAAATTCCAGGGCTTCCATGGCCTTGTCCCGCGCCGCCTTCTCTTCACGTTGCAGGCGTTTGCTGTTGATCAGCACGTCCCACAGGCCGGATTTCGTCCGCAGCCGGTGCCCCACGATCAGGTTGTCCAGCACGGTTGCCTGCTCAAACAGGTTGGTTGTCTGGAAGGTCCTTCCCACACCCAGGCGTGCGACCCTGTCGCTGGGCAGGTTAGTGACGTCCACGCCGTCCAGCAGGATACGGCCGGAGGTGGGCTGGTGCAGGCCTGAAATAAGGTTGAAAAAGGTGCTCTTGCCAGCACCGTTGGGGCCGATAATGGCGTTGATCCTGCCGGCTTCGAACTCCACCGACACATCGCTCACCGCCGCCAGACCGCCAAACATTTTGGTGACGTTTTCTACCTTAAGCATTGCTCTCTGCCTCCCGGTTCTGTGCGGTGTTGACCTTGTTCTCCTGGCGCATTTTCGTTGGCGCCAGTGCCTGGGACTTGCGATGCATCCAGGTCAGGAAGGAGCCGGTAATGCCCCGGGGGAAGAAGATCACCAACAGCACCAGCAGCGGCCCGAAAATGATCATTCGGTACTCTTCCAGGAACTGCAGTGACTGGGTAATCCACACAATGCCCACGGTGCCCAGCAACGGCCCCATAATGGTGCCGATACCGCCCACCAGCAGATAGGTGATCATGTCGAAGGTGTGGTTGATATTGGCCTCTTCCGGGCCGATGAAACGGACCATCCCGGCATACAGGGCACCTGCCAGCCCGGCATAGGTCGTGGACAGTACAAAGGCGAGGACTTTATTGCGCATCAGGTTGATCCCGAGGGACTGGGCCAGTTCATCACCGTTGCGGATGGCAATGAAGGTACGACCCAGCAGGGACTTGGACAAACGCCCCATGAACCAGATTGCGAACACCAGGAAGGCCAGCACCAGGTAGTAGAACGGGGTGGTGTCTGTAAAGTCCACCAACCCAAAGCCATAGGGTGCGGCGATATCTCGGACACCGATGGCGCCATGGGTCAGCTCTTCCCACTTGTCGATCAGCAGGTAGATGATAAAGCCCACACACAGGGTGAATATCGCAAAGTAATGCTCTTTCAGGCGCAGCGAGACGATGCCCACGAGAAACCCGAGCACCGCCGTCATCACCAGCGCACCCAGGAAGGCCGGCCAGAAGCTCCAGCCATAGTCGGCAGTCAGCAGGCCAAGGGTGTAGGCTCCGATGGCAAAAAAACCGCCGTGGGCCAGGTTCAGCTGGCCGCAAAAACCGGTAATGATGTTCAGGCCGTAGACCGCGATCGCCCAGACAAAGGCGGTCGCCATCACGTACACCTGGTACTCATTCGCGGCGATCAGCGGGAACAGTATGGCGAAGGCCAGCATCAGGTACTTGGCCGCTGGCGTCATCAGCAGGGAAGCGACTTTGAACATGATCAGTGCGCCCCCTTCGCGAACAGGCCCTGTGGACGAACTGACAGAATCAGCACCAGCAGACCAAAGGCAATAATGTCTTTATAGGACGTCGAGATGTAAAAGCCTCCGAGGGCTTCGGCGAAACCGATAATCATGCCGCCGGCAATGGCGCCAGGCACGCTACCCATGCCACCGAGTATGATAATGACGAAGGCTTTCATGATGACCAGGTGCCCCATGGCGGGATACACCAGATTGATGGGCGCATAGAGTGTGGCGGCAAACGCGGCCAGCATGCCCGAAATCGCAAACGTCATCATCGCCACCCGGTTGGCATCAATGCCCACCAGGAAGGCACCTTCACGACTCTGCGCCATGGCGATAATGGTCGCCCCCGTCATGGTCTTGCGCAGGAAAAGCTGCAGGGCCACTACCAACACGAACGCCCCCGCAATGATCAGCAGGCGCTGCTCAGGAATAATCAGTCCGTCGAAATTCATGATGCCGGTAAATGGCGATGACATACGGCGGAAGTCCGACCCCCAGAACATCTGCACCACCGCTTCCAGAAACAGCAGAATACCAATGGCGGCGATCTTGTCGTGGATCGGTGGCGAATGCCTCAGTGGGTGGAACACCAGACGCTCACACAGTATCGCCAGGACAGCGACCACCGCGGCCGAACCGGCCATGGCAATCCAGTAGTGCGCGCCCAGGTCCACCATGAAAAAGTAGGACATGAATGCCCCGACCATATAGAGCGCGCCATGGGCAAAATTGGGGATATGAAGTATCCCGTAGACCAGGGTCAGGCCCAGGGCTACGAGACCGTAGATACTCCCCAGGGTTAACCCGTTGATGATTTGTTGTAGAAAAAGGCTCAAGTGTGCTCCTCCGCTGTTTTGTTGTTGTTGCGAGTTATGCGGTTTTGGGCAGGGCCTTGCGACCCATCTATCAGCTTAATGAAACAATTGCACCGAACGTCTCGTATGTCAATATTTAGAACGGTATTCCGCAGTGCGGAATAATAAGCATGAATTAACGCTTAGGCTTTAGCCTTCCACTCTTCTTCCTGCAGCGCTCGCCACATCAACTTGCCCGTGGGTGATTTCGGCAACTCATCCACGAACTCGATGATTTCTGGCACTTTGTAGGCAGCCATCTGCTCCTTACACCAACTGACGATGTCCGCTTCGGTGGTACTGGTCTCCGCATCCGGCGTCAGTACGATGCAGGCTTTCACAGTCTCACCGCGTTTGGGGTGGGGCGATGAAATGACACACACTTCGTGGATGGCCGGATGCCGGTACATCAATCCTTCCACTTCCGAGGGCCACACCTTGAAGCCTGATGCGTTGATCATCCGTTTGACCCGGTCCACCATGAAGAAATAGCCCTCTTCGTCGTAATAAGCGAGGTCACCGGTGCGGAAAAAGCGTTTGCCGTCGATGTCCACGAACGCCGCCTCGGTTTCAGCCGGGCGATGCCAGTACCCCTGGGTTACCTGAGGACCATTGGAAACAATCTCCCCCACTTCGCCCGGGCCTTTCTCTTCCAGGGTCTCAACGTCAATGATGCGGCTATCCACATCGAATACCGGAATACCCAGGCACTGGGGCTTGGGATGATCCGACGGGTTGATGTGGGTGGCGGCCATGGTTTCCGACAGGCCATAACCCTCGATGTAATCCAGGCCGGTCATGGCTTTAAGCTTGGCAGCCACCGCTTCCGGCATTGCCGCTCCACCACCGCCAATGGTGTTGAGGCTGGAAAGGTCGTATTGCCCGATGTCCGGATTCGACAGAAAATCCACCGCCATGGTGACAATGTTGGTCCAGCCGGTGACCTGGTAACGTTCTATCAGCCGGGCGGCGGTTGTGCGATCCCAGCGCGTCATAATGATGGTAGTTGAACCACTGTAGATGGGGCTGTTCATGGAGCCGGTCATACCGGTCACGTGGAAGAACGGCAACGTCGCCAACTGGACAGTGTTGGCGGTGCTCAGATTCCAGAACGCCCGGTGAACCGCTGTGGCCATGACACTGCGGTGCGTATGCATGCATCCCTTGGGCGCGCCGGTGGTCCCGGAACTGTAGGGAATCACCGCCAGGTCGTCCGGGCCTGCGGTGTGCTCTGCCGGCTTGTGATTACCGGCCAGCGCCTGTTCCCAGCTCACCACGCCGGGTACGTCTTTGGACCAGGCCGGTGCAGCCACCTCTGCCGGCAAATCCAGGTCGGTGTCCTTATTGATGTAGGTGTTATAGGACGCCACCACCACCCGCTCAAGATCCGTGCTGTCCAGCATCGGCAGGATAAAGTCGGCCAGTTCCTGACCGGCCAGGCACACCCTCGAACCGGTATCGGCAATGTAGTGTTCCAGCTCTGCAGCCCGGTTCATCGGATTCACCGGAATCACCACGGCGTCGGCTCGCAGTATGGCGTAGTAGGCAACGGCATACTGGGGGGAGTTCTGCATGTAGAGCAGAACACGGTCACCTTTCTTCACTCCTTGAGCCTGAAGATAGCCGGCCATCGCTTCCACTTCCGTCAGCAGCTGCCTGTAGCTCATGGGCGCATCGTAGTAGATGGTCGCTGTATGGTCCGGATACCGCAGGGCAGATATTTGCAGGTTGATGAAAACGCTGGTGTCAGGCAGTGTCATGCTCTTTGGTAATTCTTTTGGCCAGACGCTGTGGTGGCGTGTAAATGTCATTGTTGTCATCCCCTCAGTCAATTCAGTGAGCCGCAGCGGCGGCCAGATCGAATATTCCAGTACCACCGGGCAGGGCTTCCCGGTGACGCAATGGCGTTATCGCAATGGCTTTTTCCCGCAGCACGGTGACGTCTTCATCCGGTGCCGTAATGTGCCGGGAACTGCGATCGAACCCCAGCCACCAATAAGGCAGGCTACGGGCATCCTGCCCTGCCAGCAGGCGGGGCCGCTGAATGGAGCCGGTGGATTGGTTGCACCATTGCGCTTGCCGGATCACACCGGCGTCGCAGGCCGGAAAGTTCACATTCCAGGCCCGGTTTTCGCCCGGTTGCCAGAGCTTGCGGATTACCTGCTCGCCGAACGCCGACACCGGCGACCAGTCAACGCCTTCCCGGCTCAGGAAGGCCTGGCTCAGCGCAATGGCGGGTATGCCCATATGTTCGGCGCTGAGCACCGCGCCCACGGTTCCGGAGTACTGCACCGAATCACTGATATTGGCGCCGCAGTTCACACCGGACAGCACCAGATCCGGCGGGTTATCACCAAACCAATGGGCCAGCGAGTACAACACACAGTCTGCGGGGGTACCGGACACGGCATAGCGTTTCTCACCGTTTTCATACACCCGCAGCGGGTCGTGAATGGAGATGCTCTGCCCTGCGCCACTGCGATCATGCTCCGGCGCCACCACCCAGACTTCTTCCGCCAGATTGCGGGCAATCCGTTCGAGAATCGCCAGCCCAGGTGCGTTGATGCCGTCATCGTTGGTGATCAGGATGCGACGGACCATCGGTTCCGTGATTGCAGCAGTCTGGCTCATGACCGGTCTCCTTCACTGGCTATTTTCCAGCCCGCTTCCGCCAGCTGGCTTGCACGTTTGCCAACCTGCAGGGCATCGGCATTGGCGGCATTTCCCTGCAACGCGCGGGCATAGACCCCCTGAACAATCGCCGCCAGACGGAACAGGGAAAACGCCAGGAACACATGCCAGTCCGCAATGCCATCGCGACCGGTCTGTTGGCAGTAACGGGCAATGGTTTCCTGCTCAGTGGGAACGCCCAGTGCCTCCAGATCCTCCCCCAACAAACCGCGGGAACCTTCCATGTCCGAAGGCAGGTGGTACGGCAGGCAGTAATAGGCAAGATCCGCCAGCGGATGACCAAGAGTAGACAACTCCCAGTCCAGAATGGCGATCACGTCCGGTTTGTCCGGTGCCAGCATCAGGTTGCCAAAGCGGTAGTCACCATGGGCAATAGCGCACTCATCGGTGGATGGCAGGTTTTTCGGAAGCCACTCCATGAGTTTGTTCATGGCGGACTGCTCGTCCGTTTTCGACGCCAGGTACTGCTTGGTCCAACGGGATACCTGCCGTGCCACATAGCCTTCCGGACGGCCATAATCCCCAAGGCCGATTTGGTTAACATCCACCGAGTGCAGTGCTGCCAGGGTGTCGATAGCCGACCGATGGGCCGACATCCGCTCCTGACGATCCAGCGCCCGCAGTGCCGGATGACTAACTATGCGGCCTTCCAGATAATCCATAACGTAGAACGGCGTACCGATGATGCTGCTGTCTTCACACAAAGCCCGGGTGGCCGGCACGGGCACGCTGGTGTGTTCGGACAAAGCGCGCATGACTTTGTATTCCCGCTCCACCATGTGGGCGGAGGGCAGTGTTTTTCCCGGTGGCTTTTTGCGCAGAACGTACTGACCGCTGTCGGTGTCCAGTAGAAACGTGGGGTTCGACTGCCCGCCCTGGAATTGCTGTACGTCCAGCTTGGTGCCGAAACCTGGTATGGCTCGCTGTAGCCAGGTCCGGAGGCTGTCTTCATCAAATTGGTGGGCTGGCAAAACGTCTACCAACTCTGGGTTCATGGCCATCTTTTCTGTTGCCTTCATTTATTGCGTGACAGCCCCGTCATGGGGGCGGCGGCCGGCGGGTGGGGGTGTCTTTCTTCCGGGAAAAAGAACTCGCTGCGCTCGGACACCTTTTTCCCTGCACAAAGACACCCCCACCCACCTGCCTCGGCGTGCTTTCGTTGATGCCTTCTTAACAAATGGTTTCGCCGCCGTCGGCTACGATGACCTGTCCGGTGACGTAGGCACTCGCCTTTGTTGACAGGAAGACGGCCAGGCCGGCGATGTCGACCGGGTCACCGATTCTGCGCAGTGGGGTTTTGTCTTCGGCGCGTTTAACGCGGACCGGGTCTTCCCACAGGGCTTTGGCAAAGTCGGTTTTGATCAGGCCGGGGGCGATGCTGTTCACTCGAATGCCCTTTGGCCCCCACTCCACTGCCAGATTCCGGGCCAACGCCGCTTCCGCTGCCTTGGAAACACCGTAAGTACCGATGGTGGTATTGCCACGGATTCCGGCGATGCTGGACAGAAGAACAACCGCACCTTCACCTTTCCCGGCCATCTGCGGCAGCACCATGTTGGTGAGCCAGAAGGTGCCTTTGACGTTGGTGTCCATGATCTTGTCCCAGGCTTCGTCGGTCATTTCGGCGGTGGTGCCGTAGACCGGGTTGGTGGCGGCGTTGCACACCAGCACATCGATAGAACCCCAGGCTTCGTTGGTTTTATCCACCAGGTTCTGCAGGTCTTCCTTCTTACCCACATGACAGGGAATGGCGATGGCCTCGTAGCCCTGCTCTTTCAATTCATTGGCGACCTGCTCACAGGCATCGGCCTTGCGGCTGGAGATGACAACTTTGGCACCCAGGCGAGCCATTTCTTCGGCGATGGAACGGCCGATGCCTTTGGTGGAACCGGTGATCAGGGCGACTTTTCCGGTCATATCGAAAAGCGGGTTGTTCATACAGACACCTCATTGTCGAAAATCTTTCTCAGAGCTATGGGAACGAACGGGGAGGAACCTGCCGGGACCGTCAAAAACATGGATGTTTTTGTCGAGCGTACATGGACGTATTCACAGCGCGTCCCGGCAGGTTCCTCCCCGTTCGTTCACGCACCCGACAAAGCGGGCCAAAACAATTACCGGTATTGTTTGAGCTCCAGCTTGGCAACAGAATCAAGATGCACCTCATCCGGCCCGTCCGCCAGCCGCAACGTCCGCACCTTGGCCCAGGCTTCGGCCAGGAACGTGTCCTGAGACACGCCCGCGCCACCGTGAACCTGAATCGCCCGGTCCAACACCTTCAGCGCCATGCTCGGTGCGATCACCTTGATCATCGCAATCTCCTGACGAGCCACCTTATTGCCAACGGTGTCCATCATGTGCGCCGCTTTCAGGGTCATCAGCCGAGCCTGTTCAATCTCCATGCGACTGCGGGCAATATCCTTGCGAATGGAATCGAAACTCGACAGCGGCTTACCGAAAGCCTCGCGGGCATTGGCACGCTTGCACATCAGCTCGAGGGCACGCTCGGCAACCCCGATGGTGCGCATACAGTGGTGAATACGGCCCGGCCCAAGGCGGCCCTGAGCAATTTCAAAACCACGGCCCTCACCCAACAGAATGTTGTCCACCGGCACCCGCACATTGTCATACTGAATCTCAGCGTGGCCGTGAGGGGCATGGTCGTAGCCAAACACCGTCAGCGGGCGGATCATCTTCACGCCCGGCGTGTCCAGCGGCACCAGAATCATCGACTGCTGCTTGTGCTTCTCAGCCCCCGGATCGGTCTTGCCCATAACAATGGCGATTTTAGAGGTGGTGGTCATGGCACCTGACGACCACCACTTACGGCCATTGATCACATACTCATCGCCTTCGCGACGGATTTCACAGGCAATATTGGTGGCATCGGAAGAGGCCACGTCAGGCTCGGTCATGGAGAAGCAGGAGCGGATTTCGCCATCAAGCAGGGGCTTCAGCCACTTGTCCTGCTGCTCTTTGTTGCCGTAGCGGGCGATGGTTTCCATGTTGCCGGTGTCCGGCGCGGAGCAGTTGAACACCTCCGGCGCCATGGCCGAGCGCCCCATGACTTCACACAGATGGGCGTACTCATAGTTGGTCAGACCGGCACCGAATTCACTGTCGGGCAGGAACAGGTTCCACAGCCCCGCGGCTTTCGCCTTGACCTTCAACTCCTCGACGATCGGTACCGGCGCCCAGCGATTCTCCGCCTGCTCGACCTGTTCATGGTGCTTGTGCTCATTCGGGTAAATATGGGCGTCCATGAATTCGTGAAGCTGCGCCTGCAGTTTTTTGGCTTTGTCAGACAGCTCAAACATTCCAGTACCTCATTGGTTGAAGGATCAGATTGGCACGCCTTCCGGTTTCTCACTCCCGGAGCGAATGCGGAAGGTGCCTTCGGCGATGGCCAGGAGGTTACCCTTGTCGTCGTGAACCTCTCCGGTGCTGTTAAAAATTCGGGTACCGCCGGCCCGTTTGCGGCCGGTGACCCGGATAGTTCCACCGGAACACTGCCCGGTGAACGTTGTCGTCAGCGACAGGGTAATGGCTTTGCGTATCCGGCCGGGATACGGACAGTAGGTGCCGGCCTCGGCCATTGCGATATCCAGCAGCGACGTCAACACACCGCCGTGAATCACGCCGCCCAGATTGAGATGGCAGGGCTGGAGCTCCAGGCCAATCACCGCTTCGTTCTCCTCCCAGGACATCTGGTGATACCCCAGCAGATTGTGAAATCCAGGCAGGTCCTGGCCACCACGGATATGCAGGCTGTCTTCACTCATTACACTTTCATTCCAGGCAGGTTAAGAGAGGCGGTATTACCACCGTCTACGGGCAGAGACTGACCAGTGATATAACTAGCGTCATCACTGGCCAGGAACAGGATGGCGGCGGCAATTTCTTCCGGTGCACCATAGCGCCGCAATTCACACCGTGATCCAAGCTTATGGGCTTTCTCATTGGCGCGGGCATAGTCAAAAACAGCCTGGGTCATGCCGGTTTCCACCAGCCCCGGGCACACCGCATTCACGCGTACATTGTCGTTACCCAGATCGCAGGCAGCAGTCATGGTGAGGTTAACCACACCAGCCTTGGACGCGCTGTAAGCGTTACCACCGGCACCAGAGCGAAGACCGGCCACCGAGGCGGTATTAACAATCGAGCCCAGCTTGCGGGCCTGCATGTGGGGCGCGACATGCTTTATAAACAGCATGGTGCCAATCAGGTTCACCGCCAGCACCTGTTCCCATTCACCC
The DNA here is from genome assembly GCF_054968585.1 of Marinobacter sp. G5_S1_61_S3. Classification (NCBI taxonomy): domain Bacteria; kingdom Pseudomonadati; phylum Pseudomonadota; class Gammaproteobacteria; order Pseudomonadales; family Marinobacteraceae; genus Marinobacter; species Marinobacter sp. G5_S1_61_S3. Next base: position 23,093 of record NZ_JBQKUK010000029.1, read on the forward strand.
CGGTCGTTACCGGTAATATCGGGGTGACCACCACTGGTGCTGGCGATGCCGGCAACGTTGCACAGCACGTCAATGCGACCGAAGGTCGAGACAGTTTCGCCCACCAGTGCGCTGACCTGCTCCTCATCAGCCACGTCTCCAATGCGACGCAGGGTTTCCGCTCCCTCGGGCATCAGGCCCTCGGTATCCAGCAGGCCCGCTTCGGACATATCCATCATCACCACCTGCGCGCCCTCCCGCGCCAGGCGAACCGCCGTGGCCCTGCCGATACCACTGCCGGCCCCGGTGACGATGGCTACCCGCTTGTCGAAACGCCCCATGCCGATGCTCCTTTTTATAGTTTGTTGCGTCGTCGCGAATTCACCTTCTACTGTAATTTGTCACGCCTTCCGGTTTTGAGTCAATATATTCGGAAGTAAATTTCACTAGATAAAACACCGGAACTACAATAGGCGAAAAAATGAAAAACACGCAGCACATGCCCGTCTATGCCCCCACCGATCCCGATGAGTCCATGGACGCCATTGGCCAACGCATCCAGCACCTCGCCCTCGAACGCCCGGACCATATCGCACTCATCGATGGCGAGACCCAACTCAACTGGCAGGCGCTTGTCAGGCGAGCCAACCGCATCGCCAACCGGCTGCGATCCGCCGGTCTGAAACAAGGTGACGCCGTAGCGGGTTTGTCAGAAAACAGCATCCATTATGTTGCTCTGTACCTGGGGACGTTGGTGGCCGGCGGTTGCATGGTGCCGCTTTCAGGCATGGCGAGTGGCAGCAGCCTGGCACTGATGCTGAATGACTGCAGAGCCCGCTTCCTGTTTGTTTCCAAGAAGAACATCGAGCTGTTTGAAGGCATTGCCGACAAGCTCGATACGCTCGGGCGCGATCAATGTATAGCGCTCGATGGCCACAGCCCGGGAATGCGCCTGGACCTTGCGTCCTGGCTGGGCGATATCGACGCGGAGGCGCGCCCGGCCACGGTCACCCTGGATGATCCGTTCAATGTCATTTACAGCTCGGGCACGACCGGCACCCCCAAGGGCATTCTTCACGATTACCGTTTCCGCCAGCGCCAGATGGTCCGAATGAGTCGCTTCGGGCTTGATGGCAACGCCGTTAACCTGGTGTCCACGCCGATGTACTCCAACACCACGCTGGTGTCCGTACTGCCAACTCTGTTCTACGGCGGCACCCTGGTGCTGATGGCAAAGTTTGATGCCCGGCGGTTCCTGGAAATGGCTGAACGCTATCGCGTGACCCACGCCATGCTGGTGCCGGTTCAGTACCAACGCATCCTCGCCGATCCGGAATTCAATCGCTTCGACCTGTCCGCGTTCCAGCTCAAGTTGTGCACCAGCGCTCCCCTCAGGGCGGACGTCATCCGGGAAGCCATGGAGCGCTGGCCGGGCAACATCCGCGAGGTGTATGGCCTGACCGAAGGCGGCATCTCCACCAGCCTGGACTGCGCGGCCCACCCGGACAAATGGGACTCCGTGGGAAAGCCCACCGAAGGCGCGGAAGTTCGGGTAATTGACGAGGAGGGCAACGAGCTGCCCCGGGGCGAGACCGGGGAGATCGTGGGCCGCGCCATCTCCATGATGCGGGGATATATCAACCGCGAGGAACAGACCCGGGACATGCTCTGGACCAGCCCCGAGGGCCTGGTCTTCTATCGCAGCGGTGATATGGGCCGAGTCGATGAAGAAGGTTTTGTGTATATCCTGGACCGACGCAAGGACATGATCATCTCCGGCGGTTTCAACATCTACGCGGTGGATCTCGAAAAGGTACTGCTGGCCCATCCGGCCGTCGCCGACGTTGCGGTGATTGCCATTCCCAGCGAACAATGGGGCGAAACCCCGCTGGGGCTGGTGGTGCTCAAGCCCGGCTGCACAGAGGATGAGGCGGAGATCCTCGAGTGGACCAATGGTCAACTGGGCAAGGCCCAGCGCCTGACGGCCATTGAATTCCGCCCGGAGCTGCCCCGTTCCACCATTGGCAAGGTGTTGAAGCGCGATCTGCGGGCGCCTTACTGGCCCTGAACTAGCCCTTGCCCATGCGCGCAAGGGCGGCCCGGCAATCCTCCGACCGTAGTCTGTCGGCAAACACGGCGCGCTCCCTCTCAAGGGCCTCGCTCACCGCTTCCCGCCAGGGCGCCTTGATGAGGCGCTTGGTGGCCCGCAGGGCTTCCCGGGGTTTAGCCGCGAGCGCGTCAGCCTGTGCCAATGCTTCATCCACCGCCAGCCCATCATCAACCACATGACTGACCAGGCCACATTCCCTAGCTTCCTCGCCGTTCAGAGTGTCTCCCATCAGTAGCAGATCCGCGGTACGCCGGGAACCCAGATGCAACGGCATGGTCACGGTAGAAGCCGCCTCCGGCACCAGCCCCAGATCCACAAAGGCGGTTTTGAAACGTGCGGAGCGGCCAGCGATGACGGAGTCACAATGCAACAACAGGGTAGTGCCGATCCCGATGGCAAGTCCTTCCACCGCAGCAATGATGGGCGTATCGCACACCATCAGGGCTTCGATAAAAGCCAGACCCGCAGAGGGCTTCGGATTCTTATCCGTAGCGCGGGCGCGGAAATCATCGAGATCATTGCCGGCGGTAAAAACACCACCGTCACCGCTGAGCACAATGGCATGCACGCTGGTATCTGCCGCTGCTTTGCTCACACCTTCGGCCAGCGCCCGGTACATATCGCGAGTCAATGCGTTTTTTTTGTCCGTCCTGCTGATCACCAGGTGGGCCACACCTGGCTGATTTTGGGTGATGATCACGATGAATGCCTCCATGAACTAAACTTTGGTAATGGAATATCGGCAACCATCCTATTGCAAAAAGCAAAGTGTGTGATAGATTCAGATACACGGATTCATTCTGCAGTCACTAATTCCGCACAGTGAAATCACGAACAGGACGTCCAACACAATAATGATCGAGGTCCAGCAATGAAGATACTAACAACCGCCAGAAAAACCCTGATCACGTACGGTTCTGCCCTGACCCTGGGCCTGACCGCCGCACTGGCCAGCGCTCCGGCAGCTGCCGCTGAAGAAAGCTTTACCTGGAAGGTCCAATCCCATTGGCCTGGCTCCAGCAGTTCCTATGAAGACAGTCTGGTTCGACTCAAGACCATTCTTGAAGAGCGCACCGATGGCCGTCTGGAGCTGGAACTTTACGAAGCAGGCTCGCTGTTTAAAGCCAAGGAAATCTTCAACGCTGTCAGCCGGGGCATCCTGGAAATGGGCACCATTTCCCCGGCTTACGCCCAGGACAAGATCACCCTCGCGGGTATTGCCTCGGGCCTGCCGTTTGCCTTCCGTAATGTCTGGGAAGCCGCCTATTTCCATCAGGGCCTCGGGTTCGAACAGATGCTTCGCGATGAAGCGGCCAAACACAATGTCTATTGGGCGACTGACAAGGTCTACCCGACCGAGATGGTGGTCAAGCAGCCTATTAATAGCTGGGAAGACTTCACCAAGCTGAAAATCCGCTCCTCTGGTGCGCTGCAAAGCTTTCTGACCGACGCCGGTGCCGCCGCATCCTACATCCCGGGCAGCGAACTCTACTCCGCCCTGGACTCCGGCATTGTTGACGGTGCCCACTGGGGGGCTTCTCAGGGCGCATTCAGTATGGGCCTGTATGAAGTGGCCAAATACCACGTGCAGCCAGCACTGAACATTGCCGGCACCGACGTCATCATTGTCAGCCAGAAAGCGTTGAACAAGTTGCCCGAGGATATGCAGAACATCGTCAAGCAGGCCCTTGAGGAACAGTTCTGGTTCCGTACCAACGAGTATCAGTACAAGGAACGCATCACGCTGGCCAAGGCCATCAGCGAACACAATGTTCAGGTCAACACCTTGCCGGAGGACGTTCAGAACCGTCTGACCCAGACCGCACAGACGTTGTGGGATGAGGAAGGCAAGCGCAGCGACAACGCCCAGAAGGCGCTGGACATGCTGAAAGACTACCTGTCAGAGCTTGGTTACCTGTAAACGCCTGACACCTGAAACCGGCCGGGCCAGCTTTTCAGGCCCGGCTTTGCTTTTGAACGAACCGTTTCCCGGAGAATACCAATGGGTGTGTTGAGCGCATTCATGAGAGGGGTTACCCGTCTCAATGATGTCATCGGGCGCGGGATAGCGCTGATCGTTTTTGCCATGTTCGCATTCCTGATCATGGAGGTGGCGTTTCGCTACCTGTTCAACTCACCCACGGTATGGACCAACGAACTGACCCAGATGCTGTTTGGCATCTACGCCGTCATGTCCGGGGGTTACATCATGGCTCACCGTGGCCATGTGAATGTTGATCTGCTGCACTCACACCTTCCGCCCCGCGGCCGTGCCGTGCTCGACATTCTGACTTCAACAATATTCTTTATATTCACCCTGGCCCTGCTTTACTTCGGCTACGACATGGCCAGTGAGTCCATTGCCAGCTGGGAAACCTCCTATTCCGCCTGGAACCCGCCTATCTGGCCGGTGAAAGCTGCCATTCCATTGGGCACTGGCCTGCTGGTTCTGCAAGGCATCGTCAAGTTACTGGAAGATATCGCAGTGGCCTTCAACCTCAATTACTACACCCCCGAACCCCAGGACGACGCCAAAGGAGAGCCATTGTGAGCATTGAAATCCTCACGCTGCTGTTCTTCGGCTCCCTGCTGTTTTTCCTGCTTCTGGGCCTGCCACTGGCCTTTGTGCTGGGCGGCGTATCCGTTGTCTTCCTCTACTTCACCTGGGGATTCGACTCCTTCTACATGGTGTCCTCGCAGATCTGGGGCACCATGGAAAGCTTTACCCTGGTGGCGATCCCCCTGTTTGTCTTCATGGCGATGATTCTGGAGCGAACCGGGGTTGCCAAAGACCTGTACCGCATGATGCATCTTTGGTGCGGCGGCCTGCGGGGCGGCCTCGCGATTGGCACCCTTGGCATCTGCGCCGTTTTTGCAGCCATGGTCGGCATCAGTGGCGCGGCGGTCGTCGCCATGGGCACCATCGCTCTGCCCTCAATGCTTGAACGGGGCTACGACAAGAAGATGGCCCTGGGTGTGATCAACACCGGTGGGGGCTGGGGCATACTGATTCCTCCCAGCATTCTGATGATCCTCTATGCCCTGATTACCGGTGTGTCGGTGGGCAAGATGTTCGCTGCCGGCATCATGCCCGGTATTCTGCTGATGGTACTGACCGCCATCTACATCCTGGTGCGCTGCCACCTGCAGCCCGAACTGGCCCCGGCGCTGCCCAAGGAAGAGCGTGGCACCTGGCCGGAGAAGTTGCGTGCCCTGCGGGCGGTACTGCTGCCCATCGGTGTTGTGATCATGGTTCTGGGCTCTATCATTGGCGGCATTACCACGCCAACCGAAGCCGCCGCCATGGGCGTGCTCGGCGCCCTGATATCCGCTGCGGTGTACCGTCAGTTCAAGTGGAGCATCCTGCAGGAAGCGGCGATCCGCACCTTCAAGCTCACCGGTATGATCATGTGGATCCTGTTCGCAGCCCACGCCTTCAGTGCTGCCTATCAGAGCATGGGGGCCCAGGATCTGATCGAGGGGCTGATGAATATGATTCCCGGCGGCCCCTGGGGCATCATCGTCGCCATGATGGTGATCGTGTTCCTGCTGGCCATGGTGCTGGACCCGGTTGGCATCATGTTGATCACGCTGCCGGTATTCATGCCCATCGTTGAGTCCCTGGGATTTGACCCGATATGGTTCGGCATCCTGTTCGTGATCAATATGGAAATCGGCTACATGACGCCGCCTTTCGGTTTCAATCTGTTCTATCTGAAAGGGGTGGTGCCACCGAGCATCACCATGAAGGATATCTACTCATCGATCATTCCCTTTGTGATTGTTGAAATTGTGGGTCTGGGGTTGATCATGATCTTCCCGCAAATTGCCACCTATCTGCCGGATCTGCTGTTCTGAGCCGAGCCTGATCATGGCCGATCATAACCCGGCATGGGTTGTTGCAGGCGGTTTAACAGAGGACTACCTTTAGGGAATCCCGATCAATGGAACCGGGATTCCCAATCACAAGGAGACGTTCTCATGAACCGATTCAGCCCTGCCTTAGTGCCCCTGCTTCTCCTGCTCTTGCTTGCCCCCTTCGCGGCCCAGGCTGAGACCCTGACCGACCAGACCATCCGCTCATTCATCAGCAGCCTGGAAACCCTTCAGGGGATGGAGAGTGAATTCGATGAGATGACGGAGGATTTCCCGGCCGAGAAAGGTGAGCGCGGTGGCGAGATGCCAGACATGTCGCGAATATTCTCATCGTCCATCGAGCGCATGAAGGGTCATGACCTATATAACCGGCTGGAAGACGTGGTGGAGCAACACGGATTCGCCAATCCCGAGTCGTGGGCGAAAACCGGTGACCGCATCTTCCAGGCCTGGAGCGCCCTGAAAATGGGCGAGCAGTCCAACACCATGAATCAGGAAATGGCCAAAGCCATGGAAGAGATCAACAACAATCCACACATGAGCGAAGCCCAAAAACAGCAGATGCGGGACATGATGGGTGGCGCCATGTCTGCCATGGAAACGGCAAGCAACGCACCGGAAGCCGACAAGCGTGCCCTGCGACCGCACCTGGACGCACTGCGCGCCGCAACCGATTCAGACCGTTAAGCAGCACACGCCCCGAATCGAGTAGGAGGGGGAGTTACCTCCCCCGTCCTCTCACACCACCGGGCA
>NZ_JBQKUK010000030.1:0-15471 GCF_054968585.1 Marinobacter sp. G5_S1_61_S3
GGCCTCCCTCCCACCAAAGCGGATAACCACCCAACCATGAGACCAGCAAAAATGCTAAAAAAGCTCCTGATAGCGAACCGAGGCGAAATCGCCGTACGGGTGATCAAAACCGCGAAGTCGCTGGGATACCGGACGGTGGCAGTGTATTCCGAGGCAGACGCCAAGGCCCTGCACGTGGAATTGGCCGACGAGGCGGTGTGTATCGGACCGGCTCAGGTATCGGCGTCGTATTTGAACGCAGAGGCGATTATTGAGGCGGCGCGGAAAACCGGGGCGGATTGTGTGCATCCGGGGTACGGGTTCCTGTCGGAGAATTCCGGGTTTGCCAGGGCCTGCAAAGACGCCGGCCTAGTGTTTGTGGGGCCGCCGGAGGCGGCTATTGAGCTGATGGGCAGTAAGCGGCGGTCGAAGATTGCCATGCAGGAAGCCGGTGTGCCGGTGGTGCCCGGGTTCGAAGGCGACAATGCCAGCGACGAAGAACTCATCAACGCCGCCGAAAATATCGGCTACCCATTGATGATCAAGGCCTCTGCCGGCGGGGGTGGCCGTGGTATGCGTCTGGTGGAAAAGGCAGCGGAACTGGCCGATAACATTCAGCGGGCTCGCTCCGAAGCCAAGCAGGCCTTTGGCGATGGTGAGCTGATTCTGGAGAAGGCGGTTATTGAACCCCGCCATATCGAAATCCAGATATTTGCAGACCAACACGGTAACGCGGTGTATCTCGGTGAACGGGACTGTTCAGTTCAGCGGCGCCATCAGAAAGTCGTCGAAGAGGCACCCTCTCCGTTTGTAACACCCGAACTGCGCCAGGCCATGGGCGAAGCTGCCGTGAAGGCGGCGCTGGCCTGTGGCTATGAAGGTGCTGGTACGGTCGAGTTCCTCGTCGACAAGGACCGCAACTTCTACTTCCTGGAAATGAACACCCGCCTGCAGGTGGAGCACCCCGTGACCGAACTGATCACCGGGCAGGATCTGGTGGCCTGGCAGCTTTCCGTTGCCGAGGGCCTGGCGCTGCCGCTAACACAGGACCAGATCCAGCTGAACGGCCATGCCATTGAAGTGCGCCTTTACGCAGAAGACCCAGCCAACGGCTTCACACCGCAAACCGGGCCGCTGCACCAGTTCCAGCCTGCGGAAGGCGAAGGGTTGCGGTGTGATACCGGCGTGCGCTCCGGGGACTCGATTACGCCTCACTATGATCCCATGCTGGCCAAGGTGATCGCCTGGGGGGCCAATCGCAACGAAGCCCGTCGTCGGCTGCTCAGGGCGCTGGAAGACACCACTGTATTCGGTGTGACCACCAACCGTTATTTCCTGAGCCGCATCATCGCGGACGACACCTTCGGCGAAGGCGAGGCCACCACCGCCTTCCTGCAACAGGCGTTCAGAGACGATCCATCCCTGGCACCAAAAGACATCAGCATCCGCGAGCTCGCGTTGGCAGCCTGCGTGTTCAGCCATGGCAATTCAGGCCGTCCTGACGTTCGGGCCAACCTCAATAACGCCTGGAGCAACGCACCCTCGACCGTCAGTCCGATGAAGCTGGATACCGGCGATAAAACCCTGGAACTGCTGGTCCGCCGCGCCGGCAATCATGTCACCGTGACCCTGGGCGAAGAGCAATACGAGCTCGACCTTGAAAGCATGGGCGATGGCCTGTTATGCATTATCGACAACGGCGTTCGTCAGCGATGCCAATATCACCGCCAGGGCGATCACCTATATTTGCAGGCGTTCGGGCAGGCACTGGCAGTGCGTGACGTGACCCACCAGCCGGCCAGCGGTGCCGCCGCCAGCGGCAGTGGCCGTATCAAGGCCACCATGGACGGCGCCATTATTGATGTTCTGGTCCAGGCCGGCCAGGCGGTGAAACAGGGCGACACCCTGGTCATCCTGGAGGCCATGAAGATGGAGCATCCGGTAAAAGCCGACCGCGATGGCACGGTCGGCGAGATACTGGCCACCAAAGGCGACCAGGTAAAACGCAGCCAGTTACTGGTAGAGATCACTGCCACAGACGCCACCTCAGAGGAGGCCGGACAATGAGCACAATGAAGAACAGAACCGTTTTTATAACCGGAGGCAGCCGGGGCATCGGGCGAGCCATCGCCCTTGCCTGTGCCCGAGAAGGTGCCAATGTGGTGATCGGCGCAAAATCCGACGAACCGCATCCAAAGCTGCCGGGCACGATACACAGCGTGGCGGAGGAAATTCGACAGGCAGGTGGCCAGGCCCTGCCACTGGTGCTGGATGTGCGAGACGAAAAACTGGTGCGCCAGCGGATAGATGAAGCTGCGAACCATTTTGGCGGCATTGATGCGCTGGTAAACAACGCGGGCGCCATCAAACTGACCGGCGTCGAGAACCTGAAGGTCAGCCGGTACGACCTGATGCATCAGGTCAACGCTCGCGCCGTATTCCTCTGCAGTCAGGCGGCATTGCCCTGGCTGAAGGAGTCCGACCAGGCCCATATCCTGAGCCTGTCGCCGCCTTTGAATTTGGATACCCGGTGGTTCGCCCAGTATGGACCCTACACCACCACCAAGTACGCCATGACCATGCTGAGCATGGGTATGGCCGAGGAGTTTCGGCGTTACGGGGTTTCAGTGAACACCCTGTGGCCTAAAACGTTAATCGCCACGGCCGCCATTGAGTTTGAAGTGGGCGGCCCGCAAATGATGGCCCAGGGCCGCAAGCCAGACATCATGGCGGACGCCGCACTGAGCGTCCTCAGCCGTCCTGCCGGGGCAATGACCGGTCAGTCCCTGATCGATGAGGACGTGCTCAGGGCCGACGGCGTAACGGATTTCGAACACTACCGGTACCAGCCAGGCGACAAGCCCCTGCTGCCGGACCTGTTTCTGGATTAACCCCGGAGCCATTCGTTGTCCGGGGGCAAAACAAACAACAACGTTTCACACTGACCCTGACGGATGACCCTATGACCCAGGACAACGTATCCCCACGTGACATTGCTCGCAGCCTGCCGGGCATACTCCGGCGATTTCCCGCCATTGCCAAGGGCTATTACTACTACTCGGTCAAAAACGAGAACAAGGACCTGACCCTTGGCACCCTGGTGGACCGCAACGCCGAAAAATACGGACACCGCCCGGCCATCCTGTTCGAAGACCGCAGCATTACCTGGCGGGAATTCAACGGTTGGGCCAACCGCATTGCCGGTTTCCTGAAGACAGAGGGCCTTATCCGGGGCGATACCATCGCCGTATTCCTGGAAAACCGCCCGGAGCTGCTCGCCGTGGTCGCCGGTGCCGCCAAGGTGGGCGTGGCCTGTGCCATGCTCAACACCTCCCAGAAGGGGCGCATACTGGAACACAGCATCAATCTGGTCAGTCCTAAAATGGTCGTTGTGGGCGAGGAACTGGTGGAGGCCTTTGACGGCGTGAAAGCCGATATCAGGACCAGCCACCCCAACCCATTCCTGTTCCTGGCCGATACCAACACCATGAACATCTTCGGCGATGCACCGGAGGGCTATGTGAACATGGCGGCAACGGTCAGCGCCCATCGGAATACGGCCCCCAAGCCGGCCGATCCGCCCACTATGGGTGACACCGCCATCTACCTGTTCACCTCCGGCACCACTGGCTTACCCAAGGCGGCGCCGGGCAGCCACCGCAAGTTCATGAAAGCCTACGGCGGGTTCGGCATGATGTCCCTGGACATGAAACCGGACGATGTCCTTTACTGCACCCTTCCGCTGTACCACGGCACCGCCCTGCTGGTGTGCTGGGGATCCGTGATGGCCGGTGGCTCTGCCATTGCCCTGCGTCGAAAATTCTCCGCCAGCGCGTTCTGGGACGACGTGCGGTATTTCCAGGCAACCACCTTCGGCTACGTGGGCGAACTCTGCCGTTACCTGCTGAATCAGCCCCCCAGCGAACAGGACCGCAATCACAACCTCACCAAGATGATCGGCAACGGCCTGCGCCCGTCCATCTGGAAGGAGTTCAAGGGACGCTTTGGTATCGAAACCGTGGCGGAACTCTATGCCTCCAGCGAGGGCAACATCGGCTTCAGCAATTTCTTCAACCTGGACAACACCGTTGGCTTTTCCACCGCCCCCTACAAACTGGTCAAATTCCACGACGGCACCCGCGACCCGGTTCGGAACGACAGCGGATTCATGCAGGAAGTCGAAAAGGGCGAGCCGGGCCTGCTGATCGGCGAGATCACCAAGAAGTGGTCCTTCGAGGGTTATACCCAGAAAGAAGCCACGGAAAAATCGATCCTGCGGGACGCCTTCAAGAAAGGCGACCAGTGGTTCAACACCGGTGACGTGCTAAAAGAAATCGGCTGCGGACACCTGCAGTTCGTGGACCGTATGGGCGACACTTTTCGCTGGAAAGGGGAAAACGTATCCACCACCGAGGTGGAGAACATCATCGACGGTTCCAATATGGTGGAGGAAGCCATTGTCTATGGGGTGGAGATCCCGGGCACCAACGGCAAGGCCGGCATGGTAACGCTGGTTCCCCATGCCAATGGCCAGGCATTTGATGTGAACCGGCTGTTCCGATACCTGAGCGACAACCTGCCGCCCTATGCGATTCCGGTGTTTGTGCGGGTAACCAGTGCCATCGAGAAAACGGGGACCTTCAAGTACCGCAAGGTGGACATCCAGAAAGCCGGTTATTCCATCGACAAGCCTGGGGAGGAAGTTTACGCCTGGTTACCCGGTACAGATGGTTATACCCGGTTGACCTCCGAGCTGGTTACCGAGATTGATGCCGGAAAGGTTCGGTTCTGAGGTTTTCTGGATCTAAGGCATACCTCCCATGCCTTGCCTGCATCGGTGGGGAGCCCCTCCCAAAAATGTGCGGAGCCATGGATGGCGGAGCCCAAGCGCACATGGATGTGCTTGAAGCGTTTTTTGGGAGGGGCTCCCCACCGATGCATCCACCGAAACAAACAGGCTAGGGGCCGGCTTTAAGAACCGACCTTAAGGACAACCTTCCCCGTAGCAGTCCGACCGGTCAGCGCTCCGAGAGCCTTCTCATAGTCCTCGAAGTCATAGACTTCGCTGATTCGTGGATTAATCTTGCCCTCAGAGAACAGCTTCAGCAGCTCCATCATGTTCTGGGCACTGTTCTGCGGCTCACGCTGGGTGAAGCTGCCCCAGAACACACCGACCACCGAACAACCCTTCAGCAGCGTCAGGTTCGCCGGAATCTTGGGGATATCGCCAGCCGCGAAGCCGATGATCAGGTGACGGCCGTTCCAGGCCATGGCGCGCAACGCCTGCTCCGTAAAATCACCGCCGACCGGATCGTAGATCACATCCACGCCCTTACTGTTGGTCAGGCGTTTAACCGCGTCTTTCAACGGCTCTTCGGTGTAGTTGATCAGCTCGTCGGCACCGGCCTCTTTCGCCACCGCCAGCTTCTCTGCCGTACTGGCTGCCGCAATCACATGGGCGCCCATGGCTTTACCCAGTTCCACCGTTGCCAGGCCAACACCGCCGCTGGCACCCAACACCAACAGAGTTTCCCCCGACTGGATATTGGCGCGTTGCTTGAGAGCGTAATACGAGGTGCCATAGACCATGGAAAAAGCAGCCGCTTTTTCGTCGGACATGGATTCGGGAATGGGCAGGATGTTCTGCTCCGGGACGACCACCTCTTCGGCAAAGGCACCGTAGCCGGTGAGGCCGGCAACCCGGTCACCCGGCTTGAAGCGAGTGACTTTCTCGCCGATTTCAATTACCTCGCCAGACATCTCTCCACCGGGAGAAAACGGCATGGTGGGCTTGAGCTGGTACTTGCCTTCAATGATCAAGGTATCCGGGAAGTTCAGGCCGGCAGCCTTAACGCGCACCTTGACCCCGTGACCTTTCACGACGGGGCTGGTGACGTCTTCAATCACCAGCGTCTCCGCCGGGCCGTATTCCTTGCAGAGGATCGCTCTCATATTCGTGACTCCGTTGTAGGACAGTCGATATTTGGACGGTCGATAGAGGACAACATCAATGGATGGTTATCAACCTAAACAGAGTCGGATCATGAAGCAAATAAAGAAATCTAATCTCTCCGGATTAGCTGGACTTATTCTGATCGGAAAAATGACTCACTGGCATAGGCCAGACGAATCAGAGACATAGTCATTGCTCAATACGCGTAACAGCTTCAAGATATGCCTCAAACACGCTTCAAAAAGCGGGAACGGATCACAGCGTTCGCAATACGCGGCTTAGGGCCAGAGATGTTTGACATAATTTACGTGCTGGAAATGACCGGTGTGATTGCCTTTGCGATCTCCGGCATGTTGATCGCCCGATCCAAGAACATGGACCCGGTGGGCGTTTTCACCATCGGATTCGTGACCGCCCTGGGGGGAGGAACCCTTCGTGACCTGATGATGGATAATCACCCGTTGTACTGGATCAAGCATCAGGAGCAACCTATCCTGATCCTCTGCATGGCCGTTGTGTTCAGCTACTGGCACCGTGTCGAGCGTATCCGCGAATCGCGCATCCTGCTTCCTGATGCCCTCGGCCTGGGTGTTTTCACAATCCTCGGCGCGCAGTTGGCTCTGGACCTGGGCCACTCCTGGTTTGTGGCGTCACTCCTGGGCGTGATGACCGGTACTTTTGGTGGTGCCCTGCGTGACACCTTCTGCAATGAGGTGCCGTTGATTTTCCGCAAAGACCAGATCTACGCGTCCATATCCTTCGCCGGCTGTTGGCTATACTTTGTTTGCCAGTGGCTGCTGGAGAGCGAATCCCTGGCCATGACCATTGGCCTCTTGTTTATTTTCATCACCCGACTGCTGGCTGTGCGCTTCGACATCCGCCTCCAGCGGGACAGGCGAACAGTGCAATGAGGCTACCGATGATCAATCGTCCCTTGGCGTTCTCGCCTCCAGCCGGTAACATTGCCGTTTTTTCACCCAATTCCTGAAACCGGTTCATTCAACCCCCATTCAGCACCCTGTAAGGCAGGCATACGTCATGCTAGAACGACTATTCAAGCTCCAGGCTAATGGCACCACAGTTCGCAAAGAGGTACTAGCGGGCTTTACCACCTTCCTGACCATGGCTTACATCATCGTGGTCAATCCCAGCATTCTCTCGGCTACCGGCATGGACTTCGGCGCGGTATTCGTGGCGACCTGCCTGGCGGCCACCATAGGCACCCTGATCATGGGGCTCTGGGCCAACTACCCGATCGCGCTGGCGCCGGGCATGGGCCTGAACGCGTTCTTCTCGTTCACCGTTGTTGGCGGCATGGGCTATAGCTGGCAGGTGGCCTTGGGTGCTGTCTTCATTTCCGGCTTTATCTTCTTCCTGCTGAGTATCTTCAAAGTCCGGGAATGGATCATCAACAGCATTCCCATGTCCCTGCGTTTTGGCATCTCCGCCGGCATTGGCTTCTTTCTGGCGCTCATCGCGCTGAAAAATGCCGGCATCGTGATTGATAACCCCGCCACCCTGGTTGGTCTGGGTGACGTGAAAGTGGCTGAGAGCCTGTTGTTCTTCGGCGGTTTCGTGCTGATCTGTGCTCTGTCCTTCCGCAAGATCACCGGTGCGGTGATGATCGGGATCATTGCCGTGACAGCAGCAGCCATGGGGCTGGGCATGGTGGAGTACGATGGTTTTGCGTCCGCGCCCCCAAGTCTGGCGCCGACCTTCATGCAGCTGGACCTCGCAGGGGCGCTGAACATTGGCATGATCAGCGTGATTTTCGCCTTTCTGTTTGTAGACCTGTTTGACACCTCCGGCACCCTCATCGGCGCCGCCCAGCGCGGTGGCCTGCTGGACAAGGACGGCAAACTGCCACGGCTGGGCCGTGCGCTGATGTCCGATTCCGTAGCCACCATGTCCGGCGCTGCCCTCGGCACCTCCACCACCACCAGCTACATCGAATCCACCGCCGGCATCTCCGCCGGTGGCCGCACCGGCCTGACCGCTGTGGTCGTCGCGGCGCTGTTCATGGCGTGCCTGCTGCTCTCGCCCATTGCCAGTATTATTCCGGCTTACGCCACCGCTCCGGCGCTTCTTTATGTCGCGGTGCTGATGGCCAGCGGCCTGAAGCTGATCGAATGGGACGACGTCACCGAAGCCGCACCGGCAGTGGTAACCGCCCTGATGATGCCGCTGACCTTCTCGATCGCCAACGGCATTGCCCTGGGCTTCGTTACCTATGCCATCCTCAAGGCCTTGAGCGGCCGCTGGTCGGACCTGAACCCCAGCGTGGTCATCATCGCCGTGGTCTTTATCCTGAAATTCATCTTCCTGGACGCAGCCTAAGCTGCGCTTTCAGCGCTTGGACACGCTATGGACTATTTTTCAGAAAGCATCAAGAAAGCCATTCGCACCGTGCCAGACTGGCCCAAGCCAGGCGTCGCCTTCCGCGACATCACCACCGTGCTCCAGGACCGCACCGCGTTCCGCAAGCTGATTGATGCCTTCGTTCACCGCTACCACGGCCACGATATTGATGCCGTTGCCGCCGTAGATGCCCGTGGTTTTATCATCGGCTCCGCCCTGGCCTATGAGCTGAACGCCTCGCTGGTACTGATCCGCAAGAAAGGCAAGCTGCCGTTCGATACCCTGGTGGAAGACTACGAACTGGAGTACGGCACCGCCTCGGTGGAACTGCACAAGGACGCCTTCAAGCCCGGCGACAACGTGGTGCTGGTGGACGACCTGATCGCCACCGGCGGCACCATGCTGGCCGCCTCACGGCTCATTCGCAGAATTGGCGCCGAGATCGTCGAAGTGGCTGCCATGATTGACCTCCCCGACCTGGGGGGCTCACGCAAGCTGCAGGAAGAGGAGTTGAAGGTTTATACTGTTTGCTCTTTTGAGGGTGATTAGGGAGCGCCTCGCTCCCTTCCATAACGCACGACGGGAGCGGCCATGCCTGACTATCAGCACCACTGGAAAGACGGAACACCGGTTAACCTGCCCTTGGGCAAAATCGTCTGCATCGGTCGTAACTATGCGGAACATGCCCGGGAGCTGAACAACCCGGTTCCGGATGAGCCCCTGCTGTTTATCAAACCGGCAACCTCCGCGGTGCACATCACCCGCCCCCTGGACTTCCCACGCAACCAGGGCGCGGTTCATTTTGAAACCGAGCTGGCCGTGCTGATCGGCCGCCCACTGACCAATGCGTCGGCCAGCGACGCCGAAGCCGCTATCCTTGGCTACGGCCTGGCGCTGGACCTGACGCTGCGAGACGTGCAATCCCGGCTCAAAGAGAAAGGCCAGCCCTGGGAACGCGCCAAGGCCTTTGACGGTGCCTGCCCACTGTCGCCCTTCGTGTGTATCGACCGTCTCCGCCGAGACCATCTCACCTTTACCCTCGACATCAACCGCGAACGCCAGCAAACCGGTGATACCCGGGATATGCTGAACCCGATCGTGCCATTGATCGCCCACATGAGCACCCAATTCACCCTGATGCCCGGCGATGTGGTTCTTACCGGTACACCAAAAGGCGTTGGCCCCCTGGAATCCGGCCAGATATTGTCTCTGGAACTGGAAGACGCCTTGTTTGTGGAGACCACCGTGCTCTAGGCTGGGCATGGGACATTGCGATCCTCCTCAGGTCCATCGGCTCTTCAGGACGTATAACAGGCATGGCAAAGAAACCGGTTACCACACGCAGCGGACGATTCTTCAGACTGGCAGGCATGACGGCGTCCGTGGCCGGTCAGTATGCCGGGCAGCGTGCGCGCCGGATATTCCGCAGCGAGGAAGACAACGAGGGCGCCCGCTCTGAGAGCTATACCCGCATGGCGGACCAGATTGTCGATACCCTGGGTGAGCTCAAGGGCGCGGTCATGAAAGTCGGCCAGATTGCCTCCCAGACCCAGGACTTTCTGCCCCGGGAATTCTCGGATGCCCTTGAGCGGCTTCAGAAAGAGGCTCCGCCCATGCCGTTCGAGGTAATTGTCGGTCAGGTGGAGAGCGAACTGGGCAAACCGGTGTCAGAACTGTTCGAATACCTGCAGGAAAAACCCTACGCAGCGGCGTCCATCGGTCAGGTTCACCGGGCCCGCCTGCACGACGGCACCGATGTCATCGTCAAGGTTCAGTACCCCGGCGTGGACGAATCCTGCGACAGCGACCTGAAACAGCTACGAATGGCCCTGAAACTGGGCGGCCTGCTGAAAATGCCGAAAGAGCACGTCGACCAGCTGTTCGGCGAAATCCGGGTGCGGCTCAAAGAGGAACTGGATTACGAGAACGAGGCCCGCAACCTGAAGGAATTCCAGGCATTCCATGCCAGTGACGACTGGATCGAGATCCCGACCGTCTTTGCCAGCCACTCGTCCCGGCGGGTACTGACCATGGAGCTGGTGGAAGGCGACCATATCAGCGAGGTAACCCCCGCAAGATACGATCAGGACACCATCAACCTGATCGGGCACCGCATCTTCACCATGATGGCGGACCAGCTTTTCCGCTACCAGTGCATCCATGGCGACCCCCACGCCGGCAATTTCGCCTACCGGCCCGATGGCACCATCATCCTTTATGACTTTGGTTGCGTGAAAAAGCTGAAGCCGGAAATCGTCGAGGCCTATCGCAACGCCCTGGTCTCCGCCCTGGAAGAGGATTACGCCGCCCTGGATCGCCACCTGATCGCCCTTGGTGCTCGCGTGGAATCACAGCCGGCGGTGGACGAAGCCTACTATGCCATGTGGCGGGACATTCTGATTCAGCCCTTTGACAGTGACACCCCCTACGACTTTGCCGAGTCTGAGTTGCACAAGGACGTCGCTGCAAAAACCACCACCGTGTTCAAGTACCTGGACTACTTCAAGCCGCCGGTAGAGAGCATCTTCATTGACCGAATGATTGCCGGCCATTACTGGATGATGAAGCGTTTGGGGGTGCAAGCAGCATTTCGGGAAGAACTTGAGGAGTATCTGGCGTTATAACCCCAGCCCCTTCATCCACTCCGCAACGCCCTCACCGGCGCCCTTGCGAATAACCTTCGCCCTCGAAAGGCTCGCCGGTTCACCAGGATCGATGACCGTTACCGGCACATCGAAATTCACCAGATCCACCAGCCCGGCTGCGGGGTAGACTTGCAGGGACGTGCCCACAATCAGCAGATGATCTGCGGTGGGCACGATCTCCGCTGCGGCCTCGATCATCGGCACTTCCTCGCCGAACCATACGATGTGCGGCCGAAGCTGGGAGCCGCGATCACAGGTATCTCCAGGCTGTATGTCGTTGAATCCGATGTCGTAAATCAGTTCCGGATGCGTCGAACTGCGGGCTTTGGTGAGTTCGCCGTGCAGGTGTATAACATTGCTGGAGCCGCCCCGCTCATGCAGGTTGTCCACGTTCTGGGTAATGATCGTTACCCGGTAATGCTGCTCCAGTTCCGCCAGCAAGCGGTGGGCGTCATTTGGTTGTGCCGACTTCAACTGCCGCCGGCGTTCGTTGTAGAAGCGCAGCACCAGTTCCTGGTTTCGGGCAAAGGCTTCTGGCGTCGCCACATCATAGACACTGTGTTGTTCCCACAGGCCGCCATTATCGCGAAACGTGGAGAGTCCGCTTTCGGCGCTCATACCGGCGCCGCTGAGCACAACGATGTGATCTTTCATACAGCAACACTTTGATTGTCAGATGAATGTAGTCAGAACCAGCGCTTCTCCGGCCTGCGCCGTTTTTCCACCCTCAGCCCATGCCTCTCCAGGATAGCAACCAGTTCCTCGGTGTCATCGATATTGAGGAAGGGTGCGAGGGAAATTTCCTCGCCCCGGAACTGCAGGTGAAGCTTTGGGGGAGTCCAGGGATGGCGTGGCATGTCCTGCCATACGCGGGTGTGGCGCCGGGGCAGCTCCCATTCCCGCTCCTTCTGGGTCAGGCCTTTTTCCAGGCGGATCAGCTCCGGTGCGAACGTGAGCACTTCGCGCCTCTGGCACTGACGGGAAGTGTAGTAGAACGCCGCCGCCAATGCGGTCAACTCAAGACCCGCGAACGGCAATACCGGCCATGCTCCGGCCAGTAGCATGCCAGTGGAAATAACCAGCGAAAGCAACACAGCCGCAAGCCAAATGCGGATATTGCCCCGCCAGTTCATGGACCGGTTGGGGGTCAGGAGAAAACAGTCGCCTTCACACTCGGAAAGCTGCTCTACCATTCAGGTCGCTCCCAGGAGCCACCACCCGCATCGCCTGAACGCCTTCAGTCAAATATCTTGCCGGGGTTCATCACACCCTTGGGGTCGAACACCTGCTTGATGCCCCTCAGGTAGGCAATTTCAGCGGCGCTGCGCGTGTACTCCAGATACGGCTTCTTGGTCATGCCGACACCATGCTCGGCAGACACACTGCCCTGATAACGTTCGACAATCTCGAAGACCCATTTGTTCACCTGTTGGCATTTCTCAAAGAAATCCTCTTTGGCCAGGTCTTCCGGTTTGAGGATGTTCAGGTGCAAGTTGCCGTCGCCGATGTGGCCGAACCAGATAATCTCGAAATCCGGGTAGTGCTCGGTGACCACCGCGTCGATTTCCTGCAGGAACCCTGGCACCTTGGAAACCACCACAGAGATATCGTTCTTATACGGCGTACGCGGTGCAATGGACTCTGAAATGCGCTCCCGCAGTTGCCAAAGGTTCAGGGCCTGGGTTTCGCTCTGGCTGATAACGCCGTCCAGCACCCAGCCGTTTTCCACGCACTGTTCGAACAGCGCCATGGCATCGTCCATCACCTGGTCGGACACCGCCTCAAATTCCAGCAGCGCGTAGTACGGAGCCTCGGTTTCGAACGGCGCCTGCACCTGGCCATGGGCCAGTACATGCCCCATGGCCTGATGGGAGAAGAACTCGTAGGCGGTCAGATCGATCTGCTTCTGGAACGCCTGCAGCACGTCCATGGTGTTGGTCAGGTCGTTCAGGCCCAGCACCAGCACGGTCAGATTATCCGGCTTGCGAGAGAGCTTCATGGTGGCCTCGGTAATAAATCCGAGAGTGCCTTCCGCGCCGATAAACAGATGGCGCAGGTCGTACCCGGTGTTGTTCTTCGCCAGATCTTTGTTCAGATCGAGGATATCCCCCTTGCCGGTGACCACTTTCAGACCAGCCACCCAGTCCCGGCTCATGCCGTAGCGGATTACCTTGATACCACCGGCGTTGGTGGAGAGGTTGCCGCCAAGCTGGCTGGAACCGGCCGAGGCGAAATCCACGGGATAATACAAGCCGTTGTCTTCGGCGTAGGTCTGCAGTTGTTCCGTCACTACCCCGGCCTGACACTTCACGGTGCGATCGCTGGCGCTGAAGTCCAGAATCTGGTTCATGTTGTCAAACGCCACCACAACCTCACCATTGGCCGCCACGGCTCCGGCACTCAGGCCGGTGCGCCCACCAGAAGGCACCAGAGCCACCTGGTTCTCGTTGGCAAACCTCACCAGCGCCTGCACCTGTTCCGTCGTCTTGGGCAAAACAATGGCCACGGGCTTGGGTGGATAGATCTTCGTCCAGTCCTTGCCGTAATTTTCCAGGTCGGCCGCGTCAGTCAGCACTTTTCCGGGGGTCTGGCCCGCTTCCATCAGGGCTTTGAGGGAGGCAACGATCTGTTCAGGATTCATGGATAGTCCGGTCTCGCAAAGGGTTAATCAGGGCGCCGGTAGGCAGAGTTGATTCAGGTGGTCCGACGCGCTGTGAAAATCTGCGTTTATGGTATCATACCGCCCCTGTTCTGTGAGCCCGCCCGCCAACAGCGGTCCTCACGGGTCATTTCATGTGACGAAAGGTTCGGAAGCAAGCCCATGTCAAATACGTCTCTTGAAAAGAGCAAAATCCGCATCCTGCTGCTGGAAGGCGTGCACCAGTCCGCCATTGATACCCTGAACGCCGCAGGCTATACCAACATCGAATTCCTGACTCATTCACTGGCCGAAGACGAGCTGGTGGAGAAAATCGCCGACGCTCATTTCGTGGGTATCCGCTCACGCACCCAGCTGACCGAGAAGGTATTCGACGCTGCCCAGAAGCTGGTAGCGGTGGGCTGTTTCTGCATTGGCACCAACCAGGTTGACCTTCAGGCGGCCACCCGTCGCGGTATCGCTGTTTTCAACGCACCTTTCTCCAACACCCGCAGTGTGGCGGAGCTGGTTCTGGCCCAGGCGATTCTGTTGCTGCGCGGCGTACCTGAGAAAAACGCCAAGGCCCACCGTGGTGAATGGCTGAAGTCCGCCAAGGACAGCTACGAAATCCGTGGCAAGAAGCTCGGCATCATCGGTTATGGCAACATCGGCACCCAGTTCAGCGTGCTGGCCGAAGGCCTGGGCATGGACGTGTACTTCTACGACGTGGTGTCCAAACTGTCCATCGGCAATGCCACCCAGGTAGGCACCCTGCAGGAGCTGCTCAACACCTGCGATGTGATCAGCCTGCACGTTCCCGAAACGCCGTCCACCAAGTACATGTTCAAGGCCGAGCAGTTTGCCCAGATGAAGCCGGGCAGCATCCTGATGAACGCTTCCAGGGGTACCGTGGTAGACATTGACGCCCTGGCCGATGCCCTGGGCAGTGGCAAGCTCCTGGGCGCCGCCATTGATGTCTTCCCCGTTGAACCCAAGTCCAACAATGAAGAGTTCATCTCTCCACTGCGCGAGTTCGACAACGTGATCCTGACTCCGCACGTCGGTGGCTCCACCATTGAGGCACAGGAAAACATTGGCCGCGAAGTGGCAGAAAAGCTGGCCATGTACAGCGACAACGGCACGTCTGTCTCTTCCGTGAACTTCCCGGAAGTGGCCCTGCCCTCACATCCGAACCAGCACCGCCTGCTGCACATCCACGAAAACGTGCCGGGCGTGATGTCGGAAATCAACCAGGTGTTCTCGGAAAACGGCATCAACATCTGTGGCCAGTACCTGCAAACCAAGGAAGACATTGGTTACGTGGTGATCGACGTCGACAAGGAGTACGGCGAGTTGGCACTTGAGAAACTGCTGAAAGTCAAAGGCACCATCCGCTGCCGCGTGCTGTTCTGATCCAGACGGTGTTTCAGCACCACAAAGAAGCCGGGGCCAACAGGTCCCGGCTTTTTTATGGCCAAACAGGCCAACTCCCGCACATGACCTCTTATTAATCCTCTTTTAGGGCACTTGACCTTGAGATGTCATCAGATGCAGCCATGATGGAAGTGAAAGCTTTAACATTGCATCCAACATTCACTCCAAGGAGCATTCCATGTCACTGAAGGAGTCATTGCAGAAAAAACTGGAAACCCAGACCGAGTACTGGAGCAAACAGATCCAGAGCCTGCAGGCCGATGCTGAAGAAAGGATGGCAAAAGCCCAGGACGACCAGGCAGAGGCTGAAATCCAGAAAGATTTCTCCGAGCGCATTCAGGCGCTGGAAGAACACGTCGAAGAAGCACGCAAGAAGATTTCGGAAATCCGGGATTCAGGGGAAGACCAGTTGCGGGACCTGAAGGCAAGGATTGACGAGTGGCTTCCCGGCGGGAAGAACTAGG
>NZ_JBQKUK010000031.1:0-14233 GCF_054968585.1 Marinobacter sp. G5_S1_61_S3
GCCAGCTGTTAAAAACAGCTGGCTTTTAGGCATCCTGACACTTTCCCTTCAAGACAGTGCTATTTCACGACCTTGAGCGTTGGCCGACCGCTGGGCCGGTCACCACCTTGACCGTTATCACCACTACCATGCTCGGAATCCTTACCACCAGGTCCTTCCGGATCAGGGGAGCCTGGCTCGCTACCGAAGACCATGCCCTCACCATTCTCCTTTGCGTAAACCGCCATGACAGCCTGCAACGGGATAAAGACCTGCATTGGCACACCGCCAAAGCGTGCGCTGAATTCCAGAGCGCCGTTACCAATCACCAGACCACGCACAGCTCCAGGACTGATATTGAGCACGATCTGCCCATTGGCCACATGCTCAGTCGGAACCTGAACGCCCTGCACTCCCGCATCCACAACAATGTAGGGCGTGCAGTCGTTGTCGAGGATCCACTCGTTGAATGCCCGAACGAGGTAGGGACGGCTTGATGTCATCGTTATCTTACTATCAGGCACTGCCTTTCTCCTGAACCGGTTTCAGGCGCTGCATATCAGTTACGGATATCTTCTTCCAGGTCTGACAGGCTCGCCTTGAAACCTTCACGACTGAATATGCTATCCATGTACTTTTGAAGCGGCTTCGCCTGCTTTTCATTCAGCTCAATACCCAGCGACGGCAAGCGCCACAGAATCGGAGCAATACAGCAATCCACGATCGTGAACTCTTCCGACAGGAAAAAAGGCATCTCACCGAACAGCGGCGCCGTGGCCAGCAAACTCTCGCGAAGCTCTTTTCGGGCTGCATCCGACGCCTTTGCGTTGGGCTGAGCCAGAATCTGATCCACCAACCCACACCAGTCTTTCTGGATGCGATGGATCATCAGGCGACTGTTCGCACGCGCAACAGGATAGACCGGCAGCAATGGAGGATGCGGGAAACGCTCGTCCAGATACTCCATCATGATGTTTGGCTCGTAGAGCACAAGGTCACGATCCACCAGCGTCGGCAGGGCATTGTACGGATTCAGGTCAGCCAACTCTCCAGGCGGGTTATCCGGATCAACGTTCACGACGTCAACCGTCACCCCCTTCTCTGCCAGCACAATGCGGACTCTGTGGCTGTAATGACTGGCCGGGTCCGAGAAAAACGTCATTGATGACCGCTTGGTCACAACGCCCATAGAACTACCTCACGATTTGACTAACCGAATTGATCCTGAAAAACGCAAAAATCCAGCGGGCCGGCTATTGCCCGCTGGAACTCAGGGACAGGAATTATACCTGAAATCTCAGTGTACGTCCTTCCAGTACTCGCGATTAAGCAGGTAGGCAAAGATAAAGAAGATCGCCACAAAGATCAGTACGAACATACCCAGCCTTTCACGCTCAACCTTTATCGGGTCACCCATGTAAGACATGAAATTGGTCAGGTCGTACATAGCCCGGTTGAATTCCTCCGGCTCCATGGAGCCTTCTGTTTCCCATTCCGGGCAAATGTCTGCATTACGAACATCGCCGCTGAGAGGATCAACACTCGCACCCTCACCAATTCTCGGCTCAACCGCACACAGCCCCTGCAAACCGATCAACACATGGGGCATACCAACGTTTTCGAAGACCACGTTGTTCACACCCAGCGGACGACTTTCATCCTTGTAAAAGCCACGAAGATAGGAATAGATCCAGTCTTCACCGCGAAGACGAGATTCCAGGGTCAGGTCAGGTGGCGGAGCACCGAACCAGCTCGCAGCCATTTCCTTGCT
This sequence comes from Marinobacter sp. G5_S1_61_S3, assembly GCF_054968585.1. NCBI lineage: Bacteria > Pseudomonadati > Pseudomonadota > Gammaproteobacteria > Pseudomonadales > Marinobacteraceae > Marinobacter > Marinobacter sp. G5_S1_61_S3. Next base: position 1,751 of record NZ_JBQKUK010000031.1, read on the forward strand.
CATGGAGTTCTTCATGAGTTCACCGATCTTTGCACCAGTGAAAATCAGATTCTCCTCGTAAAGCTCGGCGGGAATCCCCAGATCATCCGATACACGCTTATACCGCGCATACTCCATGGAGTGACACCCCATGCAGTAGTTGGTGAAAAGGGCCGCACCGCGCTGAAGCGACGCTTTGTTGGTATGGTCCGGCTCCATGGTATCAAGCGGCACGGACGCCCCCGCTGCCAGCCCGAGAGCTGGCAGGATCGCTATGAAAAGACCAACTATCAGCTTTCTCATCATCCTGTCACCCTCTCTGGAACTGGCTTTGTTTTCTCCATGCGTGTGTAGAACGGCATGAGAATAAAATAGAGGAAGTAAAGCGTTGTCAGGATCTGGGCAACCGTTGTGCGACCCTCAGTGGCCGGAACAATACCCAGGTACCCCAGGACAATGAAGCTGATGGCGAAGATCGTCAGAGCGATCTTGCTCAACCAGCCTTTGTAGCGCATTGAGCGTACCGGACTTCTGTCCAGCCAGGGCAAAACAAACAGGATGGCGATAGCAGCCCCCATCACGACAACACCCCAGAACTTCGCGTCCAGGCCGAAGAGGTCAATAGTCACCGCCCGCAACATGGCGTAGAACGGTGTGAAGTACCACACCGGCGCTATGTGGTCGGGCGTCTTGAGGGCATTGGCAGGCTCGAAATTCGGCTTTTCAATGAACAACCCGCCCATCTCGGGGAAGAAGAAGACCACGATAAAAAAGATGAAGAAGAAAACACCGACGCCCAACAGGTCATGCACCGTGTAATAGGGATGGAACGGTATACCATCTTTGGGAATGCCGTTTTCGTCCTTGTTCTTCTTGATATCAATACCGTCAGGGTTGTTGGAGCCAACTTCGTGCAACGCAAGAATGTGCAGCACCACCAAACCAAGCAGAACGATTGGTAATGCGACAACATGCAATGCAAAGAATCGGTTCAGGGTAATACCAGAGATCAGGTAGTCACCGCGGATCCACAGCGACAGATCATCGCCAATGACCGGAATGGCGCCAAACAGGTTTACGATCACCTGCGCACCCCAGTAGGACATCTGGCCCCAGGGCAGCAGATAACCCATGAATGCTTCGGCCATCAGAACCAGGTAAATCAGCATACCGAAGATCCAGATCAGCTCGCGCGGCTTTTGATAAGAGCCGTACATCAAGCCACGGAACATGTGGAGATAAACCACCACGAAGAACGCGGAAGCGCCGGTGGAGTGCAGGTATCGAAGCAACCAACCCCACTCAACATCACGCATGATGTATTCAACTGACGCGAACGCACCTTCCGCTGTGGGGTTATAGCTCATGGTCAGCCAGATACCGGTCACGAGCTGATTCACCAGCACCAACATCGCCAGCGAACCAAAGAAGTACCACATGTTGAAGTTCTTGGGCGCGTAATACTTGCCAACGTGCTTGTTCCACGCATCGACAATTGGAAGACGTTCGTCTACCCAGTTCACTAACTTGTTCATTATGCGGCCCCCTCAGGATCCAGACCGACGGTCAGAGTGTTCTCGTCGTCAAAGCGATAGGGAGGCACCTGAAGATTCGAGGGTGCCGGCATATTCGGATAGACACGCCCGGCAAGGTCGTAACGGGAGCCGTGACACGCACAATAGAAGCCGCCAAGCCAGTTTTCCCCGAGATCGGCTGGAGCGACTTCTGGCCTGAATTGGGGAGAGCAGCCCAGATGGGTACAGATACCGACGAGAACAGCGTACTCGTCCTTGAGTGCCCGGAGCTCGCCTTCGATGTAGGCAGGTTGGTCCGCTTCCTTGGAAAGAGGATCCTTCACCTGGTCATTCAGCTCGAGAATGTTTTCGTTCATCTCTTCGGTGCGGCGAATAACCCACACCGGCTTACCGCGCCATTTGACGGTCATTTGCTGACCTGGCTCCAGTTTACTGACATTGACGGTGACCGGTGCACCGGCTGCTTCCGCTTTGGCACTGGGATTCCAGGATGCTACGAAAGGCACGGCCGCACCGACGACGCCGACACCACCCACCACAGACGTGGCACCGATCAAAAATCGGCGCCTGCCTTGGCTCACGTCGCCATTACTCATTATGGTTATCTCCCATCAGGCGACATACAGCCCTGCTTACAGGGAAACTGCACATCGAAAAGGACTTCTCTCAACCTAAAATTATAAGCGCTCAAATGGTAATGAAATTACCCTGCCCTTACAAGTCGGAAAGGCTTTGAGCCGGGCCATTACCTGTCTCAAGCCTGTTCGAAACTGACTTCCCAGACAACAAAAAACCCGGCCAATAGACCGGGTTTTTTCGGATCTGCTCCAGCGATTTTTAACGCTTGGAGAACTGAGGACGCTTACGCGCCTTCCGCAGACCAACTTTCTTACGCTCCACTTCACGAGCGTCACGGGTAACGTAACCCGCTTTACGCAGCGCAGGGCGCAGCGTTTCATCGTAATCCATCAGGGCGCGAGTCAGGCCGTGACGAATAGCGCCCGCCTGACCACTGATACCACCACCTTTAACAGTGATGTTGATATCGAAACGATCCGTGGATTCAGCAACCACCAGGGGCTGACGAACAATCATCCGCAGAGTTTCGCGACCGAAAAACTGCTCAATGGAACGACCGTTGATAGAGATGTTACCGCTTCCCGGCTTGATGAAAACCCGAGCCGTGGATGTCTTGCGGCGACCAGTACCGTAATTTTGTGCTACAGACATATCCGCCTTCCGTTAAATGTCGAGTTCTTTGGGCTGCTGGGCTGCATGAGGATGCTCAGCGCCGGCATAAATTTTCAGCTTCTTGAACATGGCACGGCCAAGCGGGCCATTCGGAAGCATGCCTTTAACAGACTTCTGAATGATTTGCTCAGGAGCCTTGTCGACCAGCTTCTCGAAGTTGATGGACTTGATTCCACCCGGAAAGCCGGTGTGACTGTAGTACATCTTGTCAAATGCTTTTTTGCCGGTAACCCGTACCTGACTGGCATTGATAACCACAATGTAATCACCAGTGTCGACGTGAGGGGTGTACTCAGGCTTATGCTTGCCCCGCAGACGACGGGCGATTTCAGTTGACAGACGACCCAGCGTCTTGCCGGCTGCGTCTACAACGTACCAGTCACGTGTTACTGTTTCTGGTTTCGCACTCAGAGTCTTCATTGATTCCGCCTTGAACGCTATATAAGAAACGTTAAAAACCACCACCGGTAAATGCTCGGCATCCGGAGGAGGTTCTTTACCTGTATGTTATGCGGCAGTGACATCATTCGGGGCTGAGATGATGGCATCGCCTTGAAAAGCCAGGGCGCGAAGTATATCCGAACCCAAAAAGAAAGCCAACCCTGAAAGGGACTGTTTCGTTATTCACGTATCCTCATTGCTACCGCGGAACGGAGCCACCAACCAAAGGGCACCGAAACAACCCGTGGTCGTCATTTCCACGACTCTAGCGCTCGGAAGCGCCGACTTCGTTCCAACCATACAGCCGCTGCACGTTGCAGAGCAGCGACTGGGCCAGGTCTTCGAGCCCCGAATTCCGCAACCGTGCCAGGGTGGCTAGTATCGACGGCAGGTACGCAGGCGAATTATGCCCCGCCTCGACGCCCGCTGGCGCCATATCAGGCGCGTCCGTCTCGAGGATCAGCGCATCAACGGGCAACCGGGCGATGGTATCCCGGGTCTTTCGCGCTCGCTGATGGGTAATGACACCACCAACACCGATGAAGCAACCAAGGTCAATCAGCTTGGTAGCCTGCTCATAGCTGCCCGAAAACCCGTGCACCAACACCCGCCCTGAAAAGCGCTTGCGCCGCAGCACCTCATAGACCTCGTCGTGGGTCTTAACGGAGTGAATAACCAGCGGTAAATGTACAAGCGCAGCAATATCAACCTGCCCTTCAAACCAGGCGTACTGATCCCGCATGTCCCCTTGGAGCCGATCCAGGCCGCACTCCCCCAAGGCTACACAATGACCTGGACGGTCTTCGAGCAAGCCTTGCAATGCGCATAGGTCATCAGCGGTATGCTCAGCCACATACCAGGGATGGATTCCGAGACAGTAGTAGAGCCCATCGTATTCCGATGCAATGCGACTCACTCTGCTCCAGTCGGGCCGCCGAACGCCGGGAATAACGAGATTCGACAGACCACTGCTGCGAGCGTCCTCAAGCACTGCCTTGCGACGCCCATCAAACTCAGGGAAGTCAAAATGGCAATGAGCATCAATGAGTCGCATTCACTCACTCCAGCCTACTAGTGCTCCCGTGTTTTATGGAAGCTGATCTCTGGATAGCGCTCCTGGGCCAACTGCAGGTTGACCATCGTTGGCGCAATGTAGGCCAGTCGGTCGCTGCCATCCAGAGCCAGGAAATCGTTAGCCTTACGCTCGAACTCATCCAGTTTACGCTCATCAGAGGCCGTTACCCAGCGTGCCGTTGCAACATTTATCGGCTCATACACCGCCTCAACCTTATATTCGCTCTTGAGCCGACTAACCACCACATCAAACTGCAGGACACCCACCGCTCCCACGATCAGGTCGTTGTTTCGAAGCGGGCGAAAAACCTGTACCGCGCCTTCTTCCGCAAGCTGGATCAAACCCTTTTGCAGCTGCTTGGACTTGAGCGGGTCCTTCAGGCGAATACGACGGAACAATTCCGGTGCAAAATTGGGGATGCCGGTAAATTTCATATCCTCACCGGCAGTGAAGGTATCTCCCAGCTGGATGGTGCCGTGGTTGTGAAGGCCGATAATATCGCCTGCGAACGCCTCCCCCGCGTGCTCCCGATCACCTGCCATGAAGGTCAGCGCATCGGAAAAGCGAACTTCCTTGCCGATTCTCACGTGACGCGCTTTCATGCCCTGATTGTAGCGCCCCGACACGATCCTCAGAAAAGCCACACGATCCCGGTGCTGGGGGTCCATATTCGCCTGAATCTTGAACACGAAGCCCGAGAAGACATCCTCTTCTGGTTTCACTAATCGCTGATCGGTTTCACGCGGTTGCGGTGTTGGGGCCCACTCCACCAACCCATCAAGCATGTGATCCACACCAAAATTGCCCAGCGCCGTACCGAAGAACACCGGCGTGAGCTCGCCCGCAAGGAAGGCGTCCAGATCGAACTCATGGGACGCTCCTTTGACCAGCTCAATCTCGTCTCGGAGATCACCAGCATAGCCTCCCAGAACCTCGTCCAGCTCAGGATTCTCAAGCCCCTGGATCACTCGTTTTTCCTGGATGGCATGGCCCTGACCGGATTTGTACAGGATCACTTCGTCCCGGGTCAGGTGATAGACACCTTTAAAATTCTTCCCCATACCGATGGGCCAGGTAATCGGTGCGCAGGCGATTTTGAGGACATCCTCAACCTCATCCATCAACTCCACGGGATCACGCGTATCACGGTCCAGCTTGTTCATGAAGGTCAGTATTGGCGTATCCCGCAAGCGGGTTACTTCCATCAGCTTGATCGTGCGCTCCTCAACACCCTTGGCGCTGTCGATCACCATCAGGCACGAATCCACCGCCGTTAACGTGCGGTAGGTATCTTCCGAGAAATCCTCGTGGCCAGGCGTATCCAGGAGGTTGACCAGGCGCCCGCCATATGGGAATTGCATCACCGAGGTGGTGACGGAAATACCACGCTCCTTTTCCATCTCCATCCAGTCGGATTTTGCGTGCTGCCCCGACTTCTTTCCCTTGACCGTGCCGGCTTTCTGGATGGCCTGCCCAAACAGCAGAACCTTCTCTGTAATGGTGGTTTTACCCGCATCCGGATGCGAGATAATCGCAAACGTGCGGCGCTGGGATACTTCGCTGGCAAGGCTGGTCATAATTGGTAACAACCTGGTTCGGAGAGACTGAAAAAACGGACGTCATTATAGGGATATTAAGGCACTGACGCGAACCCGCATCCGTTGAGAGCGTGCCGATCTAACCGCGGAGTTTCGAGGGACTATCCGCCCAAGGGTAAGGCCATGACCAGTGCGTCTTCCCGCTCGCGGCCTGCAGGGTAGTAGCCCTTCCTGCGACCAATCACGTCAAAACCTTCCGCCGCGTACAGATCAATTGCTGCACGGTTTCTGGCGCGCACCTCCAGTAAAACCTGGCTCATGCCATCCCGCGCCGCCTCCAGCACAAGGTGCCGAAGCAAACGGCGTCCTCCGCCATTGCCCTGTTTAGCCGGTGCCACGCACAAATTCAGCAAATGGGCTTCACCCGCCATATAAGCGACGACGGCGTATCCACTGAGCCGCTGCCCCCACTCGAGTGCCCAGAGCCGATAGTCAGGCCGAAAGCACCCCAAAAAAACGGACTCGCTCCAGGGGAAGGAGTAGCCCTGGGCTTCGATATTGAGGACGTCAGGCAGATCCTCCTGGCGTAAGGCCCGGATCATGAGGTCGGCACTCTCTATCTCGCGGTATAGATCCTGACCCACAAGTCAGCCCCCGACAGCGGACTTCAACTGCTGCCAGAGCTCACGCTTGTAAGCGGGCACCGCAGCCAATTCGGCAAGAGTATGGGAGAAGTCGACAGCAGCATCACCCAGCGCATCGTCAAGCAATACAGCTCTTTCTGAGGGAGAATCGTTGGTTAAAACTCCGAGCAAGACCACTTTGCGGGCACCGAAGTCATTGGCCAGGAAATGAAGAGTATCGCGAAAACAGTCTGCGCTGTTTCCTGGAACCCTCAGATTTCCAAACACCGGCCAGCGAAGCTCGCGCCCTTTCTCAATCCGGGTTTCACCGACCGCTGTCAGGATGTTTTTTGCCAGTGTGTCTTGAAGACGTGTGCTAGCCTCGTCGGATACACCACTGATCAGCACAAGCTGCTCTGAGAACCAGAACCCAAGGTGGGCGTGAATCTGGCGGGGCAGCTCCCCAGCAGCGTCCACTGTTTTTTCAGGCGACTCGTCGGCCGGTGCCTTCGACTCAACGGCAACTGGCGTTTCCGGAACCTTTTCGGGCACCGTTACGCCAGCAGGTTCCGGCGTGTCATCGGCCATCAGCGCCTGGATGCCGGCGATTCTGTCCTTGCTGACACCATCAACCTTACGCTGGGGAACGGATGGCCGCGCCGGAACCGGAGGCGGTGCAATCGCAGCAGCTTCCAGCTCCGGCTCATCCTGCTCGGGAAAGGCGAATTCAGGGCTCGGTGCGGCGCCGGGTAACGCCTTCCTGGCGTACCAGAGATGGATTCCCGCCTTGCCCAGATAAAATTGACGTTCTGCCTCCGGCATCATCATTGTACTAGCCCCCTTCGCCTACCCTGCTCAGACATCAGCGCCCTGCGGGTGCTGCCGAACACCGCCCCGGCTGATCAGGTTCAGGGCCTCAATGTAGGCCTTTGCGGAGGCGATAATGATATCGGTATCGGCGCCGATGCCGTTCACAATTCGACCACCGCGCTCCAGGCGTACCGTTACTTCCCCCTGGGCATCCGTACCGCTGGTAATGTTGTTCACGGAATAAAGCTGCAGGTTACAGCCGGAGTCTACCAGGGACTCAATAGCCTTGAAGGTGGCGTCAACCGGCCCGCTGCCTTCTGCCTCTACCTTGTGCTCCCTGCCATCCACCAGAAGGGTCAAGCGAGCCCGGGGAATAACACCGGTCTCAGAGCACACCTGCATAGTAACAAGCCCATAGCGGCCGTCTTCTTCCTTCTGCCGGGTATCGCTGGCAATCGCCTGAAGGTCTTCATCGAAAATCTCATGTTTGAGATCAGCCAGTGCCTTGAACCGGGTAAAGGCTTCATTAAGCTCTGTTTCTGTCTCAAACTGGATGCCGAGTTCCAACAGGCGGGAACGGAAAGCATTACGGCCAGAATGTTTGCCCAGCACCAGGCTGTTGGTGTGCCAGCCCACGTCCTGTGCCCGCATGATTTCGTAGGTTTCCCGATGCTTCAGGACGCCATCCTGATGAATACCTGATTCGTGGGCAAAGGCGTTTGCACCAACGATCGCCTTGTTAGGCTGTACCGGAAAGCCGGTGATGGTCGATACCAGTCGAGAGGCAGGCACAATGTGCTGAGCATCTACCCGGGTGTCGATAGTGTAAAGATCCTGACGGGTACGAACCGCCATCACAAGCTCTTCAAGAGAAGCGTTCCCTGCCCGCTCACCGAGCCCGTTGATGGTGCATTCCACCTGCCGGGCGCCGCTGCTAACGGCTGCAAGGGAGTTTGCAACCGCAAGCCCGAGGTCGTTGTGACAGTGAACGGAGAACACGGCTTTGTCGGCGTTCGGAACACGGTTTAGCAACTGACGGATGGTCTCCCCAAACTGCTCCGGAATGGCATAGCCCACTGTATCCGGAATGTTGATGGTTGTTGCGCCGGCCTTGATAGCCGCTTCGATAATACGGCACAGAAAATCCAGCTCTGACCGACCGGCGTCTTCGCAGGAAAATTCAACGTCGTCAACATGACTGCGGGCACGCCTAACGGATCTGACGGCCTGCTCAACCACGTCATCCGGCTGCATCTGCAGCTTGTACTGCATGTGAATCGGAGACGTCGCAATGAAGGTATGGATACGTCCGCGCTCGGCCGGCCTTATGGCCTCCGCGGCGCGGTCAATGTCCTTATCCAGTGCCCTGGCAAGACTGCAAACGGTAGATTCCTTGATAGACTCTGCAATCGACTTTACCGCCTCGAAGTCACCCTGGCTGGCGATCGCAAAACCCGCCTCTATGACGTCAACCCTCAGCTTCTCGAGAATCCGGGCTATCCGCAGTTTCTCCGCTTTTGTCATCGTTGCGCCGGGGCTTTGCTCACCGTCACGCAATGTTGTGTCAAAAATAACCAGGTGATCGTTCGCAGGCATGGCGCTCTCCATCAGGGCAACTGAAGACCAGTTTCACGGGAGTATATCATCGATTGCGATGCCCACGGGGCGTGCATAGTGTTTAGTCGACGCCGTTCATCCAGACCAGCCAAATCAGCAAACCATTGAGCACCAGAGAGACAACCGCGATGAAACGCCAGTTTTCCGGTGGCACACGGTCCACGAGCGGGCGCCATTCGGTGGGTGTCAGCGCCGGGTTGGGATGTCCGAGATCCCTCAGGAATTCCGACAGCGAAGGGTATCGGGACTCCGGCCTCAAGGAAACGGAGCGTTGCAGGCAGGCATCCAGCCACACCGGCAGGTCTGGGTTGAATTCGCGTATACTGCGATAGCGCAAACGGCGACGGACGGAGGGTCTGGGAGGTTTCGCATAGGGAAGCTGACCGGTCAACAGCTCATAGGCAATCACCGCCAGGGAATAGCGGTCAGAGGCGGGTGTTGCCCGATCACCCTCAAGACACTCCGGCGCAGCGTAGCTCTCAGTCCCCAGGCAGCCATCCTGCCCCCACGGAACATCAATCTCCTCAATCCCTCGAATTCGTACCGCGCCCAGGTCAATGATTTTAACTGTCCCGTCTCTGGCAATAAGTACGTTTTCTGGCTTGAGATCCTGGTGCACCATTTCAAGACGGTGCAGAGCCCGTAAACCAATGGCAATCTGCTGAATGAGGTTCCTCACGTCGGCAGGCGTTGGCAGGGGGTTGTCGTTCATCCACTCGCGTAGCGTCGGTCCCTGAACATATTCGGTGACACAATAGAGGCAGCGTCGGTTCTGGGGCGGCTCAATAAACCGGACAATATGAGGACTGTTTACACGGCGCCCCACCCAGCACTCATTGAGAAAACGGTCGATATAGGCCGGATCATCCACAAAGTTCGGCGATGGCGTTTTGATAATCACCGGCTCACCGCCGGCATCGGGGCTGGCAAGGTAAACCTGGGTGCGGCGGCTGGCGTGGATTTCCCTGACAATCCGATAACCGTCAAGCCTTTGCCCAGGTTCCAATGGCGGCGGGAATGCCAGCGACGTCAGCCGCTCATAATGAGCCTCAACGTCTTCCACTGGCAGATGCTCAATATTAAGTACCTGAGCACTCAGGTTGTCGGGGCTTCCAGCGGAGTAGGCTGCGTCCACCAGCGCCCTGGCGACCTCATCCGCATCACTCTCCGCTGCAAGTCCGGCCATAACGACTGGGTCGAGATACCCGTGCACACCATCAGTGGTCAATAGCAAACAATCACCGGGCAGAAGGTTTGCCCGGAATACATCAATTTCGACATTCAGCTCAGCCCCCATGGCCTTTGTCAGCGCGCCCCTATCGGCGCCTACAACTGCATGATGGTCCCTGGTCAGGCACTCCAGTTCGCCGTTGCGAACAAGACAAACCCGACTATCCCCCACATGAAATACATAGGCTCGATTGTTCTTGATGACGACACCGCTAAAAGTACACACCATCGCATGGGCATCTGCATGGCCGGCGTGACCACGACCGTGCAACCATCGATTCAAGGCCCCAAGGACACGACCGGCCGCAGTTTCAACGGCCCAGGAGTCCGGCGTACTGTAGTAGTCGTGCAGAAACCCTTTTACGCAGGTCTCAGCCGCCTCACGGCCTGCGGCTGAAGCACTCACCCCATCGGCAATAACAGCAGCAACTCCCTTGAGAACGAGGGCCTCGCCTTCTGGATACCGAATACCCAGGCTGTCCTGATTCTCGGCCTTCCGGCCGGCGATGCTGTATTGGCCGGCCTGTAATTGGAGGCGACCACTCACGTTACGTCAATCATTCTGACGGAACCATCCGGCATAACCTCGCTTGTTTGCGGATCAGGTTCATCCATGAAGATCATCACCAGGGACATGATTGCCAGAGCAATTGCTCCCAACACCAGGAAGAACTGATCTGAGGGCACCAGGGCCAATACAACCAGGAAGACAACACCTCCTACATTGCCGTAGGCACCTGCCATCCCCGCAACCTGGCCGGTAAGACGACGCTTCACCAACGGAACCGACGCATAGACTGCGCCACATCCGCCTTGCACAAAGATCGAGCAGAGCACAACCAGAGCGACCGCCAATGGCAGAGGCCAGCTGCTATCAATCCTTGCCATGAAGAAGTATCCAACTGCGATACCGGCCAGCATCAGTATCGTAATCAGCTTTCGCCCATAGCGGTCCGCAAGATAGCCGCCGCCGGGGCGCCCAAACAGGTTCATCAGAGCAAAACTCCCGCCGAGCATCCCCGCCAACATGGGAGAGATATCAAACGTATCCAGGAAATACAGCGGCAACATGGAGACCACCGCAAGTTCCGATCCGAAGCTCGCCATATATACGAGATTTAAAAGTGCTACCTGCTTGAACGGGTAACGATCAAATGCCGGTACAGGCCTTTGAAAGACGTGACCGTTTATCTGCCAAATCCGCAAGAACTGGACAGCTGCCATCACCCCTATCGCACCATAAAGAAGATAGGTTGTCGGAGCCCCCAGCATACCGAGCTTATAGGGCCCCAGTTGCCAAACGATCAACGCCAAAGCAAAGAACAGCGGCAAGTTCATTACCACGTAAAGGACGAAATCGCCCTTGCTGGTGACTTCCATCGCACCGCCCCGCTTTGGCTTGAAGTAAGTCGAACCTTTTGGGGTATCGCGAACCAGGATGAAGAAAACCGCCGCGTAGATAATCGCGATAACGCCGGTCGTGCCTACCGCCCAGCGCCATCCGTTATCACCACCAAACCACAGCGCTACTGCCGGCAATGAAAGCCCCGCAAACGCAGCACCAAAGTTACCCCAACCGCCATAGATACCCTCAGCCAGCCCCAGCTCCTTCGCCGGAAACCATTCACTTATCAGCCGGATACCCACAACGAACCCCGCACCAACAAAGCCCAACAGAAACCGGGTCACAGCAAGCTGCTCAAAGGTTGTGGAGAGTGAAAATGCGATGCAGAGAAGCCCCGACACAACAAGGACCAGGCTATACACACGGCGAGGGCCGAGTGCATCCACTAACATACCGATAAGAATTCGAGCTGGTATCGTCAATGCCACGTTGAGCAGCAACAAGGTATTTACTTCCGAGGCTGACAACCCGAACTGATCTCGAATAGAAGACATTAGGGGGGCGTGATTAAACCAGACCAGGAAGCTTATAAAAAACGCTACCCAACTCAGGTGAAGAACTTTGATCCTTCCTACGAAAGAAAAGAATCGAAAAGAGGTATCGCTCATACGTTGGCCTGTAAACATGCTGAATTTGCCAACAGATCGTGAGGAAGGTTCTAAAGAAGGGGGGCCAAATGTGGCGAGCTATCAAAGCAAAACAGGAATGGCCGACACCTTCACTTCCTTCTGACGGCGTCGTTGCCGGTACCTGTTGGAGCCTAACTCTAGACCCGATACTTCAGCAAAATATATTCCAGAATATTTTTAATTTTTAAAAACAATGCATTGCGAATATTTCCAAGGGCAACAAATCCCCAACAACGCACCAATGCTGGGCAACCCGAGCGGCACCGCACCACTATAGGTTATTGGTCGTTACTTTTTTACAGGCAATAAAAAACCCCCGTCGGCGAAGCCGCGGGGGTTTTTGGTATTAA
>NZ_JBQKUK010000032.1:0-5452 GCF_054968585.1 Marinobacter sp. G5_S1_61_S3
GAAATATCAGGACAGTGACTCGTCGAAATTGAGTTTTGTCTTGAGCAAGAATAGAGAATCTTCGGATTCTTGTATGATTTAAACTGAAGAGTTTGATCATGGCTCAGATTGAACGCTGGCGGCAGGCTTAACACATGCAAGTCGAGCGGTAACAGGGGGAGCTTGCTCCCCGCTGACGAGCGGCGGACGGGTGAGTAATGCATAGGAAACTGCCCAGTAGTGGGGGATAGCCCGGGGAAACCCGGATTAATACCGCATACGCCCTTTGGGGGAAAGCAGGGGATCTTCGGACCTTGCGCTATTGGATGTGCCTATGTCGGATTAGCTAGTTGGTGGGGTAAGAGCCTACCAAGGCAACGATCCGTAGCTGGTCTGAGAGGATGATCAGCCACATCGGGACTGAGACACGGCCCGAACTCCTACGGGAGGCAGCAGTGGGGAATATTGGACAATGGGGGCAACCCTGATCCAGCCATGCCGCGTGTGTGAAGAAGGCTTTCGGGTTGTAAAGCACTTTCAGTGAGGAGGAAAACCTTACGACTAATACTCGTGAGGCTTGACGTTACTCACAGAAGAAGCACCGGCTAACTCCGTGCCAGCAGCCGCGGTAATACGGAGGGTGCAAGCGTTAATCGGAATTACTGGGCGTAAAGCGCGCGTAGGTGGTTTGATAAGCGAGATGTGAAAGCCCCGGGCTCAACCTGGGAACGGCATTTCGAACTGTCAGGCTAGAGTATGGTAGAGGAGTGTGGAATTTCCTGTGTAGCGGTGAAATGCGTAGATATAGGAAGGAACACCAGTGGCGAAGGCGGCACTCTGGACCAATACTGACACTGAGGTGCGAAAGCGTGGGGAGCAAACAGGATTAGATACCCTGGTAGTCCACGCTGTAAACGATGTCAACTAGCCGTTGGGACTCTTGAAGTCTTAGTGGCGCAGCTAACGCACTAAGTTGACCGCCTGGGGAGTACGGCCGCAAGGTTAAAACTCAAATGAATTGACGGGGGCCCGCACAAGCGGTGGAGCATGTGGTTTAATTCGACGCAACGCGAAGAACCTTACCTGGCCTTGACATGCAGAGAACTTTCCAGAGATGGATTGGTGCCTTCGGGAACTCTGACACAGGTGCTGCATGGCCGTCGTCAGCTCGTGTCGTGAGATGTTGGGTTAAGTCCCGTAACGAGCGCAACCCCTATCCCTAGTTGCTAGCAGTTCGGCTGAGAACTCTAGGGAGACTGCCGGTGACAAACCGGAGGAAGGTGGGGATGACGTCAGGTCATCATGGCCCTTACGGCCAGGGCTACACACGTGCTACAATGGTGCGTACAGAGGGCTGCAAACCCGCGAGGGGGAGCTAATCTCACAAAACGCATCGTAGTCCGGATCGGAGTCTGCAACTCGACTCCGTGAAGTCGGAATCGCTAGTAATCGCGAATCAGAATGTCGCGGTGAATACGTTCCCGGGCCTTGTACACACCGCCCGTCACACCATGGGAGTGGATTGCACCAGAAGTGGTTAGTCTAACCTTCGGGAGGACGATCACCACGGTGTGGTTCATGACTGGGGTGAAGTCGTAACAAGGTAGCCGTAGGGGAACCTGCGGCTGGATCACCTCCTTAAACGAAGCCGAATGCTTCGGTCAGAGTCCACACGAATTACTTGGTTAGCTTAAGAAGAGAGCAAAGGGTCTATGCAGGCCCGACTTGGCTTGTTTCAGGACAAGCAAAACCGGGTCTGTAGCTCAGGTGGTTAGAGCGCACCCCTGATAAGGGTGAGGTCGGTGGTTCAAGTCCACCCAGACCCACCAGAATTGCGTAGCTCGTCGTTGTTTCCGGACTTGCATAGCAGGCTATGCGGCGCCCGAACACGCCTAGATCTACACAATTCTTGTAAATAGCTTTTAGGGGCTGTAGCTCAGTTGGGAGAGCGCCTGCCTTGCACGCAGGAGGTCAGCGGTTCGATCCCGCTCAGCTCCACCAATACCTGGACAGATCGATGAATGCCTGACTTCGGTCAGTGTGCAGAAACAAGCGTTTCGGTTTAATGACAAGAGTTGTTAAGCGGAAGTTCTTCTTTCTGATCACTGGGTCAGATTTGCTCTTTAACAAATTGGACGAGATAGAACACGAATTTATTTCTCTCATTATCTCCGAGAGGAATGGATTCAATGTGATAGCGATTTCAAGCGTTATCCGGTGTTGTCGTTGAAGTGGTTGTATATGACTTCGAGTGACTGTCTCTGAATCTCATCTCTGAATGAGAAGGCTGTGTTCACTTCGGTGGGTGCGACGTTCTTGTTGAGTGTGAGGAACAGATCAGTTGTCTTGGGGTTATATAGTCAAGCAACTAAGCGCATACGGTGGATGCCTTGGCAGTCAGAGGCGATGAAAGACGTGGAAGCCTGCGATAAGGCTCGGGGAGCTGGCAAACAAGCTGTGATCCGGGCATCTCTGAATGGGGAAACCCACCGGTCTTCGGACCGGTACCGTACGGTGAATACATAGCCGTACGGGGCGAACTCGGGGAACTGAAACATCTAAGTACCCGAAGGAAAAGAAATCAACCGAGATTCCCTCAGTAGCGGCGAGCGAACGGGGACCAGCCCTTAAGCTGGACAACTGGTAGGAGAAGGCCCTGGAAAGAGCCGCCATAGTGGGTGATAGCCCCGTATCCGAAACCTGAGTCCAGTGAAATCGAGTAGGACGGGACACGAGACATCCTGTCTGAACATGGGGGGACCATCCTCCAAGGCTAAATACTCCTGACTGACCGATAGTGAACCAGTACCGTGAGGGAAAGGCGAAAAGAACCCCTGTGAGGGGAGTGAAATAGATCCTGAAACCGTATGCGTACAAGCAGTCGGAGCGGACTTGTTCCGTGACGGCGTACCTTTTGTATAATGGGTCAGCGACTTATGTTCAGTGGCGAGGTTAACCGTTTAGGGGAGCCGTAGGGAAACCGAGTCTGAATAGGGCGATTTAGTCGCTGGGCATAGACCCGAAACCGGGCGATCTATCCATGAGCAGGTTGAAGGTTGAGTAACATCAACTGGAGGACCGAACCCACTGTCGTTGAAAAGCCAGGGGATGACTTGTGGATCGGAGTGAAAGGCTAATCAAGCCCGGAGATAGCTGGTTCTCCCCGAAAGCTATTTAGGTAGCGCCTCGGACGAATACCACAGGGGGTAGAGCACTGTTTCGGCTAGGGGGTCATCCCGACTTACCAACCCGATGCAAACTCCGAATACCTGTGAGTACTATCCGGGAGACACACGGTGGGTGCTAACGTCCATCGTGAAGAGGGAAACAACCCAGACCGCCAGCTAAGGTCCCCAAATACCAGTTAAGTGGGAAACGATGTGGGAAGGCTCAGACAGCTAGGAGGTTGGCTTAGAAGCAGCCATCCTTTAAAGAAAGCGTAATAGCTCACTAGTCGAGTCGGCCTGCGCGGAAGATGTAACGGGGCTCAAACTGGTTACCGAAGCTGCGGCTGTGCACGCAAGTGCACGGGGTAGGGGAGCGTTCTGTAAGCCTGCGAAGGTGTGTCGAGAGGCATGCTGGAGGTATCAGAAGTGCGAATGCTGACATGAGTAACGACAATGGGGGTGAAAAACCCCCACGCCGGAAGACCAAGGGTTCCTGCGCAACGCTAATCGGCGCAGGGTGAGTCGGCCCCTAAGGCGAGACCGAAAGGTGTAGTCGATGGGAAACGGATTAATATTTCCGTACCTTGGATAGCTGCGATGGAGAGACGGAGAAGGCTAGGTGAGCCGGGCGACGGTTGTCCCGGTTTAAGCATGTAGGCAGTGGGATTAGGCAAATCCGGTCCCACAATGCCGAGACGCGACGACGACTGCCCTTTTAGGGCGGGAAGTCATTGATGCCCTGCTTCCAGGAAAATCTTCTAAGCTTCAGGCTATTCGAGACCGTACCCCAAACCGACACAGGTGGTCAGGTAGAGAATACCAAGGCGCTTGAGAGAACTCGGGTAAAGGAACTAGGCAAAATGGTGCCGTAACTTCGGGAGAAGGCACGCCGGTGGTATGTGACGCCCTTCGCGGGTTGAGCAGAAGCCGGTCGAAGATACCAGGCCCCTGCGACTGTTTATTAAAAACACAGCACTGTGCAAACACGAAAGTGGACGTATACGGTGTGACGCCTGCCCGGTGCCGGAAGGTTAATTGATGGGGTTAGCGCTTGCGCGAAGCTCTTGATCGAAGCCCCGGTAAACGGCGGCCGTAACTATAACGGTCCTAAGGTAGCGAAATTCCTTGTCGGGTAAGTTCCGACCTGCACGAATGGCGTAACGATGGGGGCGCTGTCTCTACCCGAGACTCAGTGAAATTGAAATCGCCGTGAAGATGCGGTGTATCCGCGGCTAGACGGAAAGACCCCGTGAACCTTTACTATAGCTTCACAGTGAACTTTGAGCATGTTTGTGTAGGATAGCTGGGAGGCTTTGAAACCAGGACGCCAGTTCTGGTGGAGCCAACCTTGAAATACCAGCCTGACCTGTTTGAGGTTCTAACTTCGACCCCTTATCGGGGTTAAGGACACTGTGTGGTGGGTAGTTTGACTGGGGCGGTCTCCTCCCAAAGCGTAACGGAGGAGCACAAAGGTGGGCTAAGCATGGTCGGACATCATGCGGTTAGTGTAATGGCACAAGCCCGCTTAACTGCGAGACAGACACGTCGAGCAGGTACGAAAGTAGGTCATAGTGATCCGGTGGTTCTGTATGGAAGGGCCATCGCTCAACGGATAAAAGGTACTCCGGGGATAACAGGCTGATACCGCCCAAGAGTTCACATCGACGGCGGTGTTTGGCACCTCGATGTCGGCTCATCACATCCTGGGGCTGAAGCCGGTCCCAAGGGTATGGCTGTTCGCCATTTAAAGTGGTACGCGAGCTGGGTTTAGAACGTCGTGAGACAGTTCGGTCCCTATCTGCCGTGGACGTTGGAGATTTGAGGAAAGCTGCTCCTAGTACGAGAGGACCGGAGTGGACGAACCGCTGGTGTTCGGGTTGTGTCGCCAGACGCATTGCCCGGTAGCTATGTTCGGATAGGATAACCGCTGAAAGCATCTAAGCGGGAAGCCCCTTCCAAGATGAGATCTCCCTGGACCCTTGAGGTCCCTGAAGAGCCGTTCAAGACCAGGACGTTGATAGGTCGGGTGTGTAAGCGCTGCGAGGCGTTGAGCTAACCGATACTAATTGCTCGTGAGGCTTGACTATATAACACCCAAGACAATTGCGGATAACGCAAGAGCCATTGTGCTCAATCGAAATCAACATCACATCGTTCTACCTCGTCCACCCAGTGATCAACCGTTTTGCCTGACGACCATAGCGGTCTGGAACCACCTGATCCCATCCCGAACTCAGCCGTGAAACAGACCAGCGCCGATGGTAGTGTGGCTTCTGCCCATGTGAGAGTAGGTCATCGTCAGGCTC
>NZ_JBQKUK010000033.1:0-2773 GCF_054968585.1 Marinobacter sp. G5_S1_61_S3
GGGCAGATCCGACAGTCGCTGTTCGCCGCTCCGCGCCATGGCGTACAGGAGGTGTTCCAACTGGCCTGCAAGCGCTTCCGCGCGGGCCGGTGACACCTGATCGTTACGGTAATGCAGGTGCAGGACCAGCCCCTGCCCGGCCTCGACCGCCAGGCTCAGGGGGTAATGGGTCTGTTCGCTCACCTGAAGGTTGCTGGCTCGCACGCCGGAGGCATCGCTGCGCAGGGCATCGTCCACCGGGAAGTTCTCAAACACCAGCAGGGAATCAAACAGCTCTCGCCCCGATTGCCCGGCATACTGCTGAATCTGGTACAGCGGGGTATGCTCGTGCTCCCGCAACGCCAGGTTGTGAGCCTGTAGCTCTGCCAACCAGTCTCCCAGGCGCTGCTCTGGTGCCGGGGCCTCAACGACTGGCAGCGTGTTGATGAACAACCCGATCTGGCGATCCATACCGGACACCGCCGCCGGCCGACCAGACACCGTGGCGCCGAAGGCCACTTCGCGCTGACCGGTGTAACGCTGAAGGATCAGGGTCCAGGCGGCTTGAATGAGGGTATTGAGGGTCACCTGTTGTTGCCGGGCAAATCCCGCCAGGGAGTCGTAATCCGGATGCATCACAATATCGGCGAGTGAAGCCTCGTCCCGGTCCAGGCAACGGCTGTCGGCCAGCAGTGGGGCCAGACGCGTGGGCTCGGGAAGCTGGCACAGTTGGTCGCGCCAGAAAGTCTCGGCGCTTTCAAGATCCCGCCCAACCAGCCAATTGAAATAGTCATGGTAACGGGCCGGGGTCTCCAGGCGCCCGCCCAGAGTCTCCAGCATGACTTCGCTGAGCAGCGCCGCACTGCTCCAGCCGTCCAGGAGGATGTGGTGAAGCGTCAGGATCATCTGCCAGCGCCGCTCCCCCAGCCGGATCAGCACCATCCGCATCAGCGGCGGCCGGGCCAGGTCGAAAGCGGCCGATTTTTCCTGTTGGCAGAGAGCATCCAGAGTCATGGAAGCATCAGTGCGCCAATCCAGTTCGCGGATCGACAGCACGGCTTTGTGGTGAATCAGCTGCACCGGCAACTGGGAACCGGGCGCATGAATAAACCCGGCCCTCAGAACTGGGTGACGGGCAACCGCCGACTGCCAGGCCGCCTTGAAGGGCTCCACAGGCAGATCGTCCAGGGTCACGGACACCTGATTGACGTAGGTATCGGAGACACCCCCCAGCTCACTATGGAACAGCAACCCCTGTTGCATCGGCGTCAGTGGCAGCAGATCGTCGATGTCGCCCTGCCCGACCGGCAAGGCATCCAGCGCGGTCTGGTCTAGGGCCATCAGCGGGAAATCTGAGGGTGTTACGCCACCGGTTTCCCGGCACGTCGCGACTACGTTTTCGAGGGCGCGACGGAAATGCTTCATCAGCTCGTCAATTGCTTCACGCTGATAACGCGCCGCACTGTAACTGCAGGAAAACGACAGCACGCCGTCACGCACCTGACCGTCCAGCGACAGTTCAAACCCCAGAGGAGCATCCATAGCCCGCATGGCACCCGGCGATTCTTCCGCCAGTACCAGGCCATCCTGGCTGCCCTCGTCCACCTGCCCCAGGTAATTGAAAAGCACCGCGCCAGAGAGATCCGGCAGGCCGTGCTCGCCTTTCAGGTAGCGCAGCACACCGTACCCCAGGCCGCCCCGGGGCACCTGACGCAGGGCTTCTTTGGTGGCCTTCAGGTTCTCGACAAGGTTGCCACCACCGGACACACACACCGGGTACAGGCTGGTGAACCAGCCGACGGTCCGGCTCAGGTCCACCCCTTCCATCAACGGCTCACGACCGTGGCCCTCGAGGGCAATCGTTGACTGCGAACGACCACTCCAGTGAAACAGCGCTTCGCCCAAGGCGGTCAGCAGCAGGTCATTCACCTGTGTGCGCCAGGCCTTCGGAGCCTCGGTCAGCAACTCCCCGGTGACCTCGGCGGACAAGGCCATGGTCGACCGGGCCAGTTGATCCACGGTATTGGGCCCGCCCGCGTTCACGATCGGCAGCGGTGCCGGGGCGGGGATGGCCGACCAGTAGTCGATTTCCTCCACCAACACGGCGTCGTTCCAGGGTGTTGGCAGTTGCTCGGCCCAGGCCTGGAAAGGAGTGGCCTTCGCCCCCAGGTCAATGGTTTCTCCCCGAAGGATCTGCTGGTAGGCCTGCATCAGGTCGTCTAGCAGAATGCGCCAGGACACGCCGTCGATTCCCAGGTGATGCACCGCCAACAGCAACCTTTCGGAACCATCGTCCAGCCGTGCATGCAGTGCTCGCATCAGGGGCCCTTCCGACAGATCCAGGCTGGCCTGGGCCCGGTCGCATTCGTTCACCAACTGTTCAGGGGTTGTGGTCACCGACCACAGCAGATCCGCCGGTTTGTCTGGTATACCGTAGGCTTGCAGCCATTCATCGTTTTTCCGGGCAAAGCGCAGCCGCAAGGCGTCGTGGTGTCGGTAAATCGCGTTGAGTGCCTCGGCCAGAGCTTCGCTATTCAATGCCGTGGCGGGTTTGAGCAACAGTGCCTGGTTCCAATGCTCCGGCCGGGGCATGGCCTGATCAAAGAACCACTGCTGGATCGGTGTCAGCGGGAAGTCCCGTTCCATATCGACGACGTAGTTTTGTACCGTCGCATGGGTTGCTACCCGAGCCAGAGCAGCAATGGTCTGGTGCTCGAACATCTGCCGGGGCGTCAGCTCAAGACCGACGCGTTTCGCCTTGGCGATGATCCGTAAGCTCTGGATGGAGTCGCCC
>NZ_JBQKUK010000034.1:0-2275 GCF_054968585.1 Marinobacter sp. G5_S1_61_S3
TACGGACACATCAAAGCTGTAAGGGGTTTTCTGCAGGACGGTGTCGTCCTCGCCCAGTTCGTAGGCCGCCTGCATCCACTTCAGGCGGTTGAACAGCGCTGCGTGGGTGTTGGCCACGCCCTTGGGTTTGCCGGTGGAGCCGGAGGTATAGATCACATAGGCCCGCTGCTCCGGGTGGATCCCGACATCGGGGATCGATGCCGGCTGATCCGCCAGATCAAGCTGGTCGAGGTTGATCACCGACAGCCCGGCCGGGGCCGGTAGTGACTCAATCACCGCGTCGTGGGTCAGCAGCAGATCCATACCGGCGTCGGTCAGCACCTGTTGCTGACGGGCTTGTGGGTGTTCGGGGTCCACCGGCACATAGGCGGCGCCGGCTTTCTGGACGGCGTAGAGGGCGACTACCAAGGCCACCGAGCGCTCGGTGGCAACGCCTACGAGACTGTTGCGATCCACGCCCTGACCGATCAGGTAATGGGCCAGGCGATTGGCTCGGGCATCCAGGTCGGCGTAGCTCAGGCGTTCAGCGCCGAACACCAGGGCTTCCCGATCCGGGTGCGCAGCCACCTGGCACTCGAACAGGCGGTGCACCGGCTCGGGCCGGCCATAGTCCTCGGTCGTCCGGTTCCAGCTCGCCAGTTGCTCGTGGTCGGTGTCGTCCAGCAGGTCATAGGCGCCGATTGGCTGCTGCGGGCCTGCCACAATCTCATTGAGCAGCCATTCGAAACGGGCCCCAAAGCGCTCAACCGTTGCCGCGTCAAACAGGTCCGTGGCGTAGTTCCAGTTGCCGGAGAACGTACCATCGGCTTCTTCGATCAGGTTCAGTGCCATATCGAACTGGGTGCTGCCGTCTTCCAGTTCCATTACCTTCGCGGTCAATCCAGGCAACTCGCCCAAACCGCGCTGATCACGGTGCTGGTAGTCGAATGCCACCTGGAACAGCGGGTTATGGCTGAGGCTGCGTTCCGGTTGCAGGGCTTCCACCAACTGTTCGAACGGCAGGTCCTGATGGCTCTGGGCCTCAATCGATGCCTGGCGAACGGTCGCCAATACCTGTTCGAAAGTCTGGGATGAGGCCAATTCACAGCGTAGGACCTGGGTGTTCACAAAGAAGCCGACAAGACCCTCGGTTTCCCGGCGATTGCGGCCTGCCACCGGCACGCCAACCCGCAGATCATCCTGACCACTGAGCCGATGGAGCAGTAGGTTGTAAGCCGCCAACAACATCATGAAAGGTGTGACATCGCGGCTCGCCGCCGATCCGCGAAGACGGTTGCTCAGGGACTCGCCCAGTCGGAAGTGGTGACGTGCACCCTGGAAACTCTGCCGGGCAGGTCGTGGTCGATCCGTCGGCAACTCCAGGACTGGCTGCCCGTCCCCGAGTTGGGCACGCCAATAGTTCAGTTGCCGCTCGCCTTCGCCGCTGGCCAGCCATTCCCGCTGCCACACCGAGAAATCCGCATACTGGATCGACAATTTCTCCAGTACCGCCGCTCTTTCACCGCAGGCAGCACGATACAGAGACGCGAAATCCCGCATCAGCACCGACACCGACCAGCCGTCGGAGATGGCATGGTGCAGGCAAATCAGCAGACGCGATTCCTTTGCGGCCATGGTGACCAACCCAACTCGCCAGAGCGGCTGCGTGCCCATGGAGAATGGTCGGCACATAAAGGCTTCCGCATGATCGCGGAATGCACCCTCCGGATCATCCGAGTGGCTGACGTCTACCCGTTCCAACGGGACACCAATCGCCGGGTCAATCACCTGTCGAGGGATTGCCTCGCCATCCGGGGCAGCCACCAGTCGCGTGCGCAGCGTCTCATGACGTTGCGCCAACGCGTCGAGTGCCTGCTGCAAAGCACCTTCGTCAACGGTGCCTTTCAGGTCCAGAACGCCAGGCAAGTTGTAGGCGGTAGCTCCCGGTTCAAGCTGGTCCAGGAACCAAAGCCGCTGCTGGGCGAAAGACTGCGGCGCACCCTCCAGCCCCAGTGCGGGAATGGTCTCTTGCGCTGGGGTGCCTTCCAGTGCCTCCAGCAAAGCCGCCATATCCGTCAGCCTGGGCGCCTCGAAAACCATCCTTAACGGGAGTTCCACACGCCATTCGTGACGAAGGCGAGAAACCAGCTGCGTCGCCAGCAGGGAGTGACCGCCCAGTTCGAAGAAATGATCCTGCCGACCGACACGGGACTGTTGCAAAAGATCCTGCCAGATCCGGGCCAGACTCCGTTCGCAGTCCGTTGCGGGAGGTTCGTAATCACTCTGACCCACCACG
>NZ_JBQKUK010000035.1:0-1816 GCF_054968585.1 Marinobacter sp. G5_S1_61_S3
CGTACCACGGCGGTTCATGGTCGGCTCTGAAGCCGAGTCATCGTATCCAGCAAGCTTACCAGAGACAGACGGTCGAATACCCTCTTAGGCAGGGCCGCGTTCATATGAGTCGCGCCACTGTTCCACCAGGGTCCACGACCATTGGTCGCGCTCCTCCAAGCCCTTATCTCAGTCAAGCCTAGCCGTACCAGGTTGCGGGCCCGCGTGCGGGTCCGCTTCCACTGCTGCCACAGGATCAGGCGAAGCCGCCGTCTTATCCAGCCATCCAGGGCTTCGACCGAACGCTTCGAGGCGGTCAGGCGATAGTAATTTGCCCAGCCTCTCAGCACCGGGTTCAGGTTCCGGATGGTGGTCGTCAACGACTGTCCCCGTGACCGTTTCAGCAGGGGGCGAAGCTTGGCCATGAAGGCCTTCAGGCTTTTGGGCGCGACTCTCAACCGGACCTGACGTTTATGCCAGCTCACGCTGTAACCCAGAAAGCTCCGACGCCAGGGGCGGTCCACGGCGCTTTTCACCGTATTCACCTTCAGGCGCAAGCGCGTTTCCAGGAAGTGGGTAATACTGGCCATCACCCGTTCGCCGGATCTTTTGCTGCTGACGTAAATGTTGCAGTCGTCCGCATAGCGGCAGAACCGGTGTCCCCGCCGCTCCAGCTCCCGATCCAGTTCGGTCAGGAGCACGTTAGAGAGCAAGGGCGACAGGGGGCCGCCTTGCGGCGTGCCTTCCCGTCTCGGGCTGACCAGTCCTCCTTCGAGCATGCCGGCTTGCAGGTAACGCCGGATCAGGGTGAGTATCCGCCGGTCGGCTATGCGACAAGCCAGCAGGCTCATCAGCACATCGTGGTTGACCCGGTCAAAGAACTGGGCCAGATCCAGATCGACCACCCAGCGGTGGCCGTCGTTGATGTGTTGCTGCATCGCCTTGACCGCCTGGTGGGCACTTCGACCGGGGCGGAACCCATAGCTGTGATCCGAGAAGGTCGGTTCCAGCGTCGGGCTCAGCACCTGGTGAAGGGCTTGTTGGATCAGGCGGTCCTGCACCGTTGGGATACCCAGTGTCCGCTCCCCGCCTTGCGGCTTGGGGATACTGACCCGGCGGACCGGTTGAGGATGGTAGTCTCCGGCCAACAGCCGCTCGCGCAGCGTTGGCCAATGCTGTTGCAGGTGGCCCTTCAGGGCCATCACCGGCATCTGATCGACACCGGCGGCACCCTTATTGGATACCACCCGCTGATACGCACGCATCAGGTTCGGGCGCTCAAGCACCTGTTCCATCAGCGTGTTCGGCTCCGCGTTCGTCCACGAGTGAGCCCCCGCGTCTGCCTCGACACGGACTTCAGTCTCTGCCGGATACCGTCCAGCGCCTTCCTGAATGCCCTGCCCCATCCGGGTCGCTTCTGTCTTCATAAGCACACTACGAGAACTCATCGCCTACTAACGGCCAACCATGTTCGGCCCTTCCGTACGCGGTGACGCACCTACTATGGCCTCGGCTGAGTTCTGGCTCCCCATCCCCACCTCTCGCGAAGTGAGTAGCACAGCGGCAGAGAACCAGACTTCCCAGGGTAAGACGCGTGACCTTCACACTTATGCCCGCCGCATTTACGTCCACACCTTCCGTGCAAGTACAGGGCTTTGACGATAGTTGACGCCTTACCCGGTGTGACCGCCTCATATGCGATTTCTGTTCGTCAGGCCAGTGCTTTGCCTGCGGCTTCCTTCAGATTCCATCTCACGATGGACACCCTTGCCGTCCGGCTAGTGGTTCCCCTTGCCGGGTCCACAGGGGACTTGCACCCCCAAGTCATCCGGCCAGC
>NZ_JBQKUK010000036.1:0-1550 GCF_054968585.1 Marinobacter sp. G5_S1_61_S3
GGCTCTGGCAACGCATTACGATCCAGCTTGCCATTGGGCAGCTTTGGCAGTTCCGCCAGGGTGACCACGTGCGACGGCACCATGTACTCCGGCAACTGCTCCCGCAGCTGTGTCTTGATGGCACGCTCATCCAACCCCTCACCAGACACATAACCTACCAGTCGCTGACCGGCGGCGGTGTCTTTCACAACCGCCAGGGTGTCTTTCACCCCCTCGCAGCCTTTCAGCGCCGACTCCACTTCCCCGATCTCGATCCGGAAGCCCCGCAGTTTTACCTGCTGGTCCATCCGCCCCAGGTATTCCAACTGGCTCTCCCGGTTCAGTTTCACCCGGTCACCGGTGCGGTAAAGGCGCTCGCCCGCCCAGAAGGGGTTGGGGACAAAGCGTTCCGCGGTGGTGTCCGGGCGGTCCAGGTAGCCCCGTGCCAGGGCGCCACCCAGGTAGAGTTCCCCGGCCACGCCCGGGGGCAGCAGGTTGAGGTCTGCGTCCAGCACATAGCCCTGACGGTCGCCCACCAGGTCCCCGATCGGAGCGTAGGCGCTGTCGAAGTCAGCCGTGTCAGCGGCAATGCGCCATAGCGTGGGCGTAACCACGGTTTCTGTGGGGCCGTAGCCGTTGATCACCCAGTCCGGCTGCAGGTGCTCGATGGCGTGGTGCATCATCTGTCGGCTGAAGGCTTCGCCGGCGAAGCAGTAAATACGCACGCCTGGCGGCTGGCCTTTGAGTTCCGCCCACTCCGCCAACTGGCGCAAATAGCTGGGCGGGAAGGCGGCCACGGTGATGCCTTCGTGGATCAGGCAGTCGTAGGTTTCCTGCACGCTCCACAGGGCCTGGTCCCGCAGGACAATGCGGGCGCCATGGCTGAGCGCGGTCAGCCAGCGCTCGTGGGCGCCGTCGAAGCTGATGGACAGGAAGTGAAGTTCCCGGTCCTCCGGGGTCAAGCCATAGCGGGCGCCGATGGTCTGGCAGTGCATGGACAGGCCGCCGTGGGGGATGGCCACGCCCTTGGGCTTACCGGTGGAGCCGGAGGTGTAGATCAGGTACGCGAGTTGTTCCGGATGAATCGATACCTCCGGTACTGACTCGGGCTGACTGCTGACATCCAGGTGATCCAGGTTGACCGTCTCGACGCCCTCGGCCGAGGGCAGTCGGTCCAGAGCGGCGTCGTGAGTTAGCAACAACGCGGCGCCGGAGTCTTCCAGCATGTAACGCACCCGTTCGGCCGGGTAATCCGGGTCCAGGGGCAGGTAGACGCCGCCGGCCTTGTGCACGGCGTACAGCGCCACCAGCATGTCGGTGCCCCGCTCCAGGGCCACACCCACGCGGCTTTCGGCACCGATGCCCTGCCCCATCAACCAATGGGCCAGGCGGTTGGCTCGGGTATCGAACTCGGCGAAGGTCAGGCGGTCGTCGCCGTGGACTACGGCCACCGCATCCGGGCGCTGGCGCGCCTGTTCGGCGATCAACGCCGGGATCGGACGCGGGTCCACTACCGGGTGATCCACGGTGTTCCACTCGGACCAGACCTGTTGTTCGCGGTCCGTCAGCAG
>NZ_JBQKUK010000037.1:0-1480 GCF_054968585.1 Marinobacter sp. G5_S1_61_S3
AGGGCACTCGCTGCTGGGTGTCACCCTGGTTCATCGTATCCGCAAAGCCCTGCACCGGACGCTGCCGCTGAGCGTGTTGTTCGAGTCAGGTTCTTTGGCTGGGCTGGCCGATGTACTTCAGAGCATACCGGCCGATGAAGCGCCTCCGTTACGCGTTCATGATCGGGGCCAGTTGGCACCGCAGTCCTTTGCCCAGCAGCGGCTCTGGTTCCTGGCCCAACTGGAGCCTGAGAGCAGTGCCTACCATCTTCCGGGCGGCCTGGATTTGCAGGGTCGACTGAATGAAGAGGCGTTGACGGCGGCCTTCGTCGGACTCATTCAGCGGCATGAGTCGCTGCGCACGGCGTTTCGACATGGGGAACATGGTCGCCCCCAACAGTGGGTGATGGAAGCCATGGCGGTACCCATGGAGCGTTATGATCTTCGCGGCCAGGACGATGCCGAGACTGTATTCGGAGAGCTATTCCGGGAGTTCAGCCGCCGCCCCTTCGACCTGGAGACCACACCGCCCTGGCGCGTTGCCCTGGTGCAGATGGATACATCGGGCTGGCGCCTGCTGTTGTGCATGCACCATATCATTTCCGACGGCTGGTCAATGCAGTTGCTGTTGGAGGAACTGGTTGAGCTCTATCGCTGTGCATCAAGAGGTGAGCCCGATAGGGTGGCACCGCTGGACGTTCAGTATGCGGACTACGCACTTTGGCAACGAGAGCAACTGACGGGTGCTGAGCTGGATCGGCAATTGCAATGGTGGCGAGGGCAGTTGGGTGATGAACATCCGGTTCTTGAGCTGCCCACGGACCGCCCGCGTCCGGGGCAGCGGGATGGCCGTGGTGCCCGACACGCCTTCACTTTGCCATCGTCGCTGGCGGAGCGGTTGCGTCGCACGGCCCGTGATCAGGAAGTTTCGCTGTTTATGGTCGTTCTGGCCGGCTTTGAAGCGCTGCTGTACCGACTCAGTGGTCAACGGGATCTGCGCGTGGGTATTCCGGTTTCGGGACGGCATCAGCCGGGCACCGAGGGACTGATTGGCTTCTTCGTCAATACGCTGGTGGTGCGTGCCGAGATTGATCCCGGTGACCGGGTCAGTGATCTTCTGGCCCAGGTACGAGAGCGAATGCACGGAGCCCAGGCGCATGCGGATCTGCCATTTGAGCAACTGGTGGAAGCACTGCAGCCGGAGCGAAGTCTGAGCCACAATCCGCTGTTCCAGGTCAGCTACAACCATCAGGTCTTTGACCAGAAGCCCTTGTCGGACTTGCATGAGCTGAGCTGCGAGCCGCTCGCCTGTCCGGCGGAGAACGCGCATTTCGATCTGGTACTGGGCACCCACGAACACGCGGACGGTCGAATCGACGGTTACCTGGACTTCGCGACGGATATCTTCGACGCGGCGTCGGTGGCGCGAATGGCCGAACAGCTGCAAGCCTTGCTGGAGGTGATCAGTTGTGAGCCCATGGCCCACTTGTCGGACCTGCCT
>NZ_JBQKUK010000038.1:0-1086 GCF_054968585.1 Marinobacter sp. G5_S1_61_S3
GAGCATGGCCTGGTAAAGCTCGTCACCCAGCGCCTGTATACGTGTCTGTTCCATTATTCTGCTCCTGAAGCCGCTTGATCGGCCTCGGTCAGAAAGTCGTTCACCAGCCGGGCAAACCGGCTGGCATGTTCAATCTGGGTCCAGTGGCCGCAACGGCCAAACACGTGAAGCTGGGCGCGGTCAATCAGTTCTGCCAGCCTGAGTGATGCCTTCAGGGGAATCACTTCATCTTCGCGGCCATGAAGAATCAGAGTCTCGTGGGGCAACGCACGAATGTCCTTCTCCTCGCTGGCCAGATTGTCGACCCAACGCTGACGCGGTGCCGGGAACATGGCGGCAAAGGATTCCTGGAAACCGGGGCGGATGCTGGCCTGATAGCGCATCTCCGCCAGTTCGTCGGTGAGCAGGCCTTTGTTAAAGGCAAACACATCCATCAGGCGGCGCATATTTTCGAGGGAAGGCTCGTAACCCCAGACTTCATCCAACCCTTCGGTGATGGGAAAACTAACACCTGCCGGACCCATCAGCACCAGACGACGAATCCGCTCCGGGTGCTCAATAGCCAGGGCCAGGGCCAGGCCGCCGCCAAAGGAGTTACCCACCAGATCCACCTGTTGCAGATCCAATGCATCCATAACGCCAATAGCATGAGCCACCCAGCGTTCCCGATTATAGGTGTTGTCTTCAGGGCGCTCGGTGTACCCGAAGCCGAGCATGTCCGGAGCCACCACACGGCGGTGCTTCGCCAGCTCCGGAATCACCAGGCGCCAGTTCGCCCAGGCGGTCACGCCGGGGCCGGAGCCGTGAATCATCATGACCGGAACATCACTGTTGCCATTGGCGGCACCATGGTCATGCACGTTGGTGCGGTAGCCGGCAGCGGTTATCTCACGCCCGATTTCCGGGCTGTTTTCAGGTGCAGTCATAATCGGCTCACAGTTTCACGCAGATGTTTTTCATTTCGGTGTAGAACTCCAGGGAGTGCACACCGCCCTCACGGCCAATACCGGACTGCTTGCTGCCACCGAAGGGTGTGCGCAAATCTCGCAGGAACCAGCTGTTGACCCAGATAATGCCTGCCTCAAC
>NZ_JBQKUK010000039.1:0-1074 GCF_054968585.1 Marinobacter sp. G5_S1_61_S3
CAGCATGGCCTGGTAAAGCTCGTCACCCAGCACCTGTATACGTTTCTGTTCCATTATTCTGCTCCTGAAGCCTCTTGATCGGCCTCGGTCAGGAAATCGTTCACCAGCCGGGCAAACCGGTTGGCATGTTCAATCTGGGTCCAGTGGCCGCAACGGCCAAACACATGCAACTGGGCTCGGTCGATCAGTTCCGCCAGTTTCAGTGAGGCAGCAAGCGGTATCACCTCATCCTCGCGGCCATGAAGAACCAGGGTTTCGTGGGGCAGCGCCCGGATGTGCTTCTCCTCGCTGGCCAGGTTGTCGACCCAACGCTGACGCGGTGCCGGGAACATGGCGGCAAAGGATTCCTGGAAACCGGGGCGGATGCTGGCCCGATAGCGCATCTCCGCCAGTTCGTCGGTGAGCAGGCCTTTGTTAAAGGCAAACACATCCATCAGGCGGCGCATGTTTTCAAGGGAAGGCTGATAGCCCCAAACATCATCCAGGCCCTCAGTGATTGGAAAGCTGACACCGACAGAGCCCATCAGCACCAGGCGACGAACCCTCTCCGGGTACTCGATCGCCAGTGCCAGGGCCAGGCCGCCACCGAAGGAGTTGCCGACCAAATCCACCTGTTGCAGATCCAGTGCATCCATAACGCCGATGGCATGGGAGACCCAGCGTTCCCGGCTGTAGGTGTTGTCTTCCGGACGCTGGGTATATCCGAAGCCGAGCATATCCGGGGCCACCACACGGCGGTTCTTCGCCAGCTCCGGAATCACCAGGCGCCAGTTGGCCCAGGCGGTCACGCCGGGGCCGGAGCCGTGGATCATCATTACCGGAACACTGCCCTTGCCATGGTCATGGACATTGGTGCGGTAGCTGGCGGCGGTTATATCACGCCCGATTTCCGGGCTGTTTTCAGGTGCAGTCATGGTCAACTCACAATTTCACACAGATGTTTTTCATCTCGGTGTAGAACTCCAGGGAGTGCACACCACCCTCGCGGCCTATGCCGGACTGTTTGCTGCCGCCGAAGGGTGTGCGCAGATCCCGCAGGAACCAGCTGTTGACCCAGATGATGCCGGCTTCGAT
>NZ_JBQKUK010000040.1:0-1045 GCF_054968585.1 Marinobacter sp. G5_S1_61_S3
TCGGGTTTGTGTTCACGCAGCAGTTTGTCATTGTGAACGTGAGCGCCGGCGGAGGTGGCGTCGAACACCACCTGAATTTCGGCAAACTCGGGCATTTGCACCAGACCTTCCACACCTTCGGCGGTGGTGGCCACGCCCATGCGTTTGGCACGGGCTAAACCATCCGATTCGGGATCAATCCCCACCATCACCCCCATCTCGATGTGTTCGGCGGTGCGCAGGATCTTAATCATCAGGTCGGTGCCGATGTTGCCCGAACCGATGATCGCCGCTTTGATTTTGTTGCTCATGATGTTGTCCTCTTCAATCCGGGTCAGGCGAAGCGCACGGAAGCACTGCCGATACCACCGATGTCCACGCGCATGTAATCACCGGCCTTGACCGGCTCAAGCGGTACCAGGGAACCGGACAGGATGACCTCACCGGCTTTCAGGGTGATGCCGAACTCGCCCAGGGTGTTAGCCAGCCAGGTCACGCAGTTCACCGGGGAACCCAAGGCCGCAGCACCGGCTCCGGCGCTCAGCACGCTGCCGTTCTTTTCCACCACCATGCCGCAGGTCACCAGGTCCACCTTGCGGGGAGAAACCGCCTGATCGCCCAACACAAACAGACCACAGGAGGCGTTATCCGCCACGGTGTCCTGGATGGCGATCTTCCAGTCCTGGATCCGGGAATCGACAATCTCGAAACAGGGCATCACACACTCTGTGGCTGCGAGTACGTCGGCATTGGTAATCCCGGGGCCGCTCAGGTCTTTCTTCAGGATGAAGGCAATTTCGCCCTCGGCGCGGGGTGCGATCAGCCGGTCGCTGATGGGCACGACTTCGCCACTGTTGAACACCATGTCGTCGGTCAGATAGCCGAAATCCGGCTGGTGAACATTGAGCATGTTCTGAACCGCCTTGCTGGTCACGCCGATCTTCTTGCCGATAATCGAGGCGCCATCCGCCAGGCGGCGTTCAAGCATGCGCAGGGAAATGTGGTAGGCATCGTCAATGGTGATGTCTTCGCCACGGCCGGTCAGCGGTGCAACTGCTTCCCGGCT
>NZ_JBQKUK010000041.1:0-995 GCF_054968585.1 Marinobacter sp. G5_S1_61_S3
TGGGAGTTCTTCTGGCCGCTGATGGTGGGCGCGCGCCTCGTGGTCGCCCAACCGGGGGACCACCGGGACCCAGCCAGGCTGGTGGATCAAATTCAGCGCGAATCGGTCACCACCGTTCACTTTGTGCCCTCCATGCTGTCGGCCTTTATGACCCAGGACGACCTGACCGGCTGTGACACTCTGCGCCGGGTGATCTGCAGCGGCGAAGCCCTGCCCAAAGACCTGCAGGATGAGACCCTTCGTCGCCTGCCCAGGGCAACGCTTTATAACCTCTATGGCCCCACCGAGGCGGCCATCGATGTCACGCACTGGACCTGTGGCCAGGACGATCGCAGCACTCGCACAACCGTGCCCATCGGCCGGCCGATCGCCAACCTGCAGATCCATGTCCTGGATGACCGCCTGAACCCGCAGCCTGTGGGCGTGCCGGGCGAACTTTATATCGGCGGCGCCGGTCTGGCCCAGGGCTACCACGGCCAGCCGGACTTGACGGCGGAGCGCTTCGTGCCCAGTCCCTTTGAGCGGGGTGAGCGGCTCTACCGCAGTGGCGACCTGGCCCGCTGGTGTCGGGATGGCACCCTGGAATACCTGGGCCGGCTGGATCACCAGATCAAGCTGCGTGGCTTGCGGATCGAGTTGGGTGAGATCGAGGCCGTGCTGCGGGAATCTGCCGGCGTCATGGACGCCGTGGTCATCGCCCGCAACGACCAGTTGATCGGTTACGTGCAGGGCACCGGCATCGAAACGGACGCCCTGAAAGCGTCGCTGAAAAACCACCTGCCGGATTACATGGTGCCGGCACACCTGATGGTACTGGAACGCTTTCCGCTATCGGCCAACGGCAAACTGGACCGCAAGGCATTGCCGGCTCCGGAGATGGACACGGTTGGCTACGAGGCGCCACAAACCGACATCGAACAAACACTCTCACGCCTATGGCAGGACGTGCTGGGTGTTGAGCGGGTTGGACGACAGGATAATTTCTTTGCCCTGGG
>NZ_JBQKUK010000042.1:0-873 GCF_054968585.1 Marinobacter sp. G5_S1_61_S3
GGCGTGATCGGGGTGATCAGCCCCTGGAACCTGCCATTGCTGCTGATGACTTGGAAAGTCGGGCCTGCTCTGGCCTGTGGCAACACCGTGGTGGTCAAGCCCTCCGAGGAAACCCCCACCACCACCGCCCTGCTGGGCGAAGTGATGAAAGACTCTGGCGTACCGGACGGGGTGTTCAACGTGGTTCACGGCTTCGGTGGGGATTCCGCCGGGGCTTTCCTCACCGAGCATCCGTTGGTGGATGGTTTCACCTTTACCGGCGAGACCGGCACCGGCGAAGTCATCATGAAGGCTGCCGCCAAGGGCATCCGGGATATCTCCCTGGAGCTGGGTGGCAAGAACGCCGGCCTGGTGTTCGCCGACTGCGATATGGACAAGGCCATCGAGGGCACCATGCGCTCAGCCTTCGCCAACTGTGGCCAGGTTTGCCTGGGCACCGAGCGGGTTTACGTCGAGCGTTCCATCTTCGACGAGTTCGTTGGCCGACTGAAAGAAGCCGCAGAAGGCATGAAGATTGGTCCGCCGGATGATGCCGAGGCGGATATGGGGCCACTGGTCAGCCTCAAACACCGGGAAAAGGTTCTGTCCTATTACCAGAAAGCCGTTGATGACGGTGCCACGGTAGTGACCGGTGGTGGCGTTCCCGGTATGCCGGAGGAGCTGGTCGGTGGTGCCTGGGTTCAGCCCACCATCTGGACCGGTTTGCCGGAAAGTTCGACGGTGATTACCGATGAAATCTTCGGCCCCTGTGTCCACCTGTGCCCGTTCGACACCGAAGAGGAAGCTATCGAACTGGCCAACAGCCTTCCTTACGGACTGGCATCAGCAATCTGGAGCGAGAACATTACCCGCGCTCACCGAGTCGCAGGCCAG